>NZ_JACJEA010000017.1:0-102833 GCF_014163835.1 Pseudoalteromonas sp. SR43-5 | reverse complement strand
ATCTTTGATCAATTTAACGAATTAAATTGCACTATAACGTCGTTAAAAATTTTTTATTTAGAACAACTAGATACAAAAATTTTTGCCTAGTTCTAGCGTAATTTTCTTAACGTTAAATAGACCCCATATATATGCAGATTGGTATTAAAGGGATTTAAAATGAATAAAATTATTATTGGGTTTGCTTTTGCTATTTCATCATTTGGCGCATTTGCACAAAGTACTGATGGTTGGCCAGAAGGCGGTGCAATGCACATGGGCAATACTTATAATTTAGAGGGCAATAGATACAAAACTAAAATCAGTAAAATGATGGATGAGATCTACCCGCAACTAACTGATGATTACCAAGTAGATGCAGTTAAAGCGCAAATAAAAGCATGGGAGCAGTATATAGATGCTACATGTAACGTTGTTGGCATAGCAACGGGTGCCGGTGGCTCTTGGCCCTCAACGTATAGTGTTAAATGCGAAAGAAGCCTAAGTTATGATAGATACTTTGCGACTAAAAATGCGCTGAAGTGTGTTAATAGGTTGAGCAAAGAAGAGTTTGTAGGACGTAGCGAAAAGTTAAACTGTTTAATCCAAACTCTAAACATAAAAATATTTTAAATTAGAGTAGCGCTACAGCTAAATTATACAGTTAGCTGTAGCATGTTAGGCTTTATAACACCTCAATACTTTATAGCAACTCAATACTTACTGTTGCGCCTTTTTCGATATTGCCGCTTTGCGCAGGCACTACAATTAAGCAGTTAGCTTTACTAAGCGACGAAAGTACACCCGAGCCCTGTTTATTAAACGGGGCAACCACTAAGTCACCTTGCTCGTTAATTGTTGCTGTACCGCGTTGAAAGTCAGCTCTGCCAGGGCGTTTTTTAATAACGGATGTAGTAACCGCGTTAAATCGCATTTTAGGATTTACTTCACCAAGACCCGACAGCTTTTGCAGTGCAGGCTCTACTAACTGATTAAACGTAACAGCAGCCGACACAGGGTTACCTGGCAAGCCAAAAAAGTAACTGTTACTTAGTTTACCAAAGGCAAAAGGTTTGCCTGGTTTCATGGCTATTTTCCAAAAGTGAATTTCGCCAATTTCGTTGAGCACTTCTTTAGTAAAGTCGGCTTCTCCAACCGATACGCCGCCTGAGCTTATTACGGCATCGGCGAGTTCATTCGCTTTTAAAAATGCATTGGTGATGAGGTCTTTGTCATCAGGGATAATTCCTAAATCAAGCACGTCGATATTTTTTTGTTGCAGGGCACTAATAATAACAGCGCGGTTACTTTCAAAAATAGCGCCTTGCTTAGGAGGCTGACCAGGTTCAATTAGCTCATCGCCTGTAGAAAGTATGGCTATTTTCAAAGTTCTCACCACGTCTATATTGGCAATCCCTAACGATGCAAGTAACCCCACATCAACGGCTTTTAATTTATCGCCTGCTTTTAAAATAACATCGTCTATAGCAATATCTTCGCCAGCAAAACGCACGTTTTCATTTAGCTCTGGTTGCGCGGTGAACGTAATTTTATCGCCATCTACCGAGGCGTTTTCTTGCATTACAACGCCGTTAGCGGCTGGTGCAATGGCGGCGCCGGTCATTATTCTTACGCATTGCCCAGGGGTAAGCGTTCCTTCAAAAACTTGACCCGCAAACACGCTACCTACTTGTGTATAAGTTAAGCTTTTATCTGAAATACACAGCGCATAGCCATCCATTGCAGAGTTGTTATGAGCGGGTACGTTTATAGTTGATTTAACATCGCTTGCTAAAACGCGATCAACACTTTGCATTATAGAAATGGTTTCAACGTCTTTAACAGGCGTTATTGTGCCAAGTATATTTTGTATTGCAGTTTCAATTGGTAATAAACCGGGTGCATTGCAAACATCGTTCATATATATTGCTTACTTAAATCATTTTATTTTGAAACAATACTTATAATGTCAAAGCTTTACAATACATGGTTGGGTTATTTTTTGTGTGTGATATGCATGCTTTCGTGCAGCGTAAACGCAAAAGAAACGCTGCATGTAGCCGTAGCGAGTAATTTTAAAACTGTATTGGAAACCCTACTAAAAAAATCCCCATTACCTAATGTTGACGTGAAAATATCAGCCGCTTCTAGCGGTGTTTTATATTCGCAAATAGTGCATGGCGCGCCATTTGATGTGTTTTTATCGGCCGACGATTTTCGCCCGCAATCGCTTATTAAAGAAGGTTATGCCGAGCAAAGTAGTTTGATCACTTACGCGTTAGGCGAACTTGCTTTGTGGCAACCCAAAGCTGAAAAAGTAAATGATAAAGTAGCCATTGCTAATCCGCGTTTTTCACCATACGGACGTGCCTCAGAGCACTACGCGAATAACCATTTTAAAAAACCAATAAATTATGTGTACGGTAATAACATTACGCATGCGTTTCAGTTTGTGCAAAGTGGTAATGTAGGAGTAGGGCTGGTGGCTGTTTCATCCCTAAAGGCGGCTTACAGTAACACGCAAGATCAAAAATATTTAGATTACACCGTGCTGCCTACCAATCAATATCCCGATATAATTCAACAAGGCGTTATTATTAGCTCGACTAAAAAGCATGCTAGCGCTAAGCAACTTATGCAATTTTTAATGACGCAGGCTACGCAGCAGCAGTTAATTGAATTAGGTTACAGAATAAAGGATAACAATGCTTCAAAGTGATTTAACCGCGCTGTGGTTAACTATAAAACTTGCCTTTATAACCGCAGTACTCCTTCTTATTTTTTGTATTCCGCTGGCATACAAGCTCGCTGGCTATAACGGTAAATTTAAACCATTTTTAGAGGCATTAATTGCAATGCCTTTAGTGCTACCGCCTACGTTGTTAGGGTTTTATTTACTTGTTTTGTTTTCGCCTGATCACGCTTTTGGGCAGTTTTGGTTTTGGCTAACGGGTACGCAGCTTGCGTTTAGTTTTCAGGGCGTGGTTATTGGCTCGCTTTTTTATTCGCTGCCTTTTGTAATGCAGCCGCTTGTGGCTGGGTTTAAGCATATTAATCAAACCTATAACGAAGCTGCCATTGCGCTTGGATTAAGCCCATTTAAACGCTTTGTGCATTTAATTATTCCGCTTTTAAAACCCAGTATTGGTAGCGCATTTGCTTTAGGCTTTGCGCATACATTGGGTGAATTTGGTTTGGTATTAATGATTGGCGGTAATATTCAGGGGCAAACACAGGTGGTGTCTATTGCGCTTTATGACCATGTTGAATCGTTAAATTATACGGCGGCGCATCAGCTTTCACTTATTTTACTGGCTATTTCGTTTGCCTGTTTAGTGCTGTTATTTAAGTTTAATAAAAGCATTGTAGGGGTTAAGCAATAACATGATTAAGTTAAGCCTTTTTAAAGCACTCAATAATTTTGATTTAGATATAAACCTTGAGCTTGAGTCGTTTGATGTATTGGGTGTTTACGGGCCTTCAGGCTCCGGTAAGTCAACATTACTGCGTTGTATTAGTGGTTTAGAGCCTGCAAAAAGTGTTCATATTAATAATCAGCCAGTGCATGAGTTGCCAAGCGATAAACGCGGCATAACGCTTCAGTTGCAATCGTGTCCGTTGTTTCCTCATTTAGATGTGGCAGGTAATTTAGCGTTTACACAAAAACACTGCAGAAATAAGCAAACCAGCTTAACGCTTCAATACGTTGTTAAAACACTTGAATTACAAGACTTACTAAATCGTGATGTACAAAGCTTATCGGGCGGCGAGCGCCAACGTGTAGTATTTGCGCGCACTTTGCTTGCCGGTCAAAAATTTATAATGCTCGATGAGCCTTTTAGTGCGCTTGATTGGTCATTGCGCTTTAAAACACTTAATAAAATCAATGAGTTAGCCGTTAAGTTTAATATTAAATTTATAATAGTAAGTCACTCATTAAAAGAGCTGCTATTTTGCTGCGATACCCTTATTCAGCTTGATAAAGGTAAGGTGATAAACCAAGGTGCAAGTGCGCACGTTGCAAAAGCTATTTACGCAAACGACAGGCAAACACCGCTGAGCTTAATTAATTACGATGTGGTTAAATTTGATAAAGACTACGGGCTATATCAACTGCAATTACAGCAAAGTGAGCAACCGCTTTTTGTGCTTCCTGCACTTGTCGATAGCAGTAATAAGCTAATTATAGAAAGTGAGCAAATGTCGTTTAGTGCGTTAAAGCCTGAGCAAACAACGCACAGTAATGTTTTAAGGTCGGTATTAACTCAAGCTGAGCTTATTAATAATAAGTGGCAGTTAACGCTTAATGTAGACGGGCAAACTTTGTTTGGCTTGGCTTCAAGACGAGTGTGGGACAAAAACGACTTTAAAGTGGGCGATGTGCTTTATACAACAATCAGTAATCTAGAATAACTAAATGCTGCACACCGCACATTGACTATTTTTAGCAATTTTAAAACGATTAAATTCCATGCTTAAACCATCTACCAGCAATAAGTGTTCGCTTAAGCCGCTGGGTAAACCAGCAAGCATTTTTAGCGCTTCAGTTGCCTGAATACTGCCTATTAGCCCCACAATAGGAGAGAGCACACCGGATTCAGAGCAGCTTTGTGTTTGTTCACTAAAAAATTGCGATAAACAACCATAACAGTGGCTGTTTCCATCCATAGTAAAACACGCGACTTGTCCTTCCATTCGTATTGCAGAGCCTGACACTAGCGGAACTTTAGCTTTAAAACAGGCGCTATTAAGTGCATTACGCGTTGCTAGGTTATCTGAGCAATCAATTACTATATCAATGTTATTAAATAGCTGCTCTGTAGAGGTATTTGCATCAAAAAATGCCTCAATAGTATTTATGTTTATTTCACTATTAAGCGCGTTAAGCTGTTTTTTAGCAACACTGCATTTTGAGCTACCAATGTCGCTTTTTTTATACAGTATTTGCCTTTGCAGGTTGGTCACGTCTATTTCATCGTTATCAACTAAGGTAAGCGTGCCAACGCCTGATGCCGCTAAGTATTGACCTACCGCGCAACCAAGCCCACCCACACCAATAATTAAAGCATGCGATTGCCATAGTTTCTCTTGTCCGTCTATATCAAGCTGCGGCAGCATAATATGCCGAGAATAGCGTAGTTGCTGTTGGTACGTTAACGGTGCTTTTTGCATTTTTAAATATCTCATACTTTTTTTGAACAATACCAATTTGTTAAATCCTAGAGCAAGTAGTAACGCTTTTTATTTGCACTGTAACAGCCCTTACCCCCTCACTCATATAGTGCAACTATAACGCATTAAAATAATAAATACATATAACTAGCTGAAATATATGGTTTTTAATTAGTGGCTCAGTAATTGCTGTGTTTGGTTAACTAAAATTTAACAAAGTTTGAGCTACTACTCATATAAAAGAGTGGGGCATTTATAAAACAATAATACGTTTACGAGGAAATAAACATGCAACCGAGTTCTGGATTTAACTTAATATCCTTTAAAGGAAAAATGAAAGTATTACATCTGAGTTGGATGGTCTTTTTTGTGTCATTTTTTGTATGGTTTAACCATGCTCCTTTATTAGGTGCAATTGCGGGCTCGCTTGGTATTACCATGGCACAAGTTAAAACATTACTAATTTTAAATGTAGCGTTAACTATTCCTGCCCGTGTTGTGGTGGGTATGCTGACCGATAAATTTGGTCCCCGGATTGTTTATGCCGCGCTACTTATTACCTGTAGTATTCCGTGTTTTATGTTTGCTATGGCAACCACATTTGAACAAGCCGCTATAGCGCGTTTTGCGCTAGGCTTTATTGGTGCTGGCTTTGTTGTGGGCATTCGTATGGTGAGTGAATGGTTTCCTGCTAACGAGCTGGGCATAGCAGAAGGTATTTATGGCGGCTGGGGTAACTTTGGTTCAGCAGCAGCGGCTATGTTATTGCCAATTATTGCACTTATGTTTGGTGGCGAAGATGGTTGGCGTTATGCTGTAGGTTTAACGGGTGTATTAAGCGTTATATTTGGTATTATTTGGTACTTAAATGTAACCGATACACCAAAAGGCGGTACATACTTTAAGCCTAAAAAAGTAGGCGCAATGGAAGTAACCAGTAAAGGCGACTTTGTATTACTTCTTATTATGAAAATCCCTATGTATGGTGCACTAGCATTACTTACTTGGAAGCTTTCACCAACCGGTGCTAACCTAATTTCGGCTAACTTTGTACTTGCCGTGTATGCTTTTTTAGTTCTGCTTTATATTTACGAAGTGTATAAAACCTTTGACGTAAATGGTCATATTTTTAAAGAGCCTGTACCTGAGTCGCATCGTTATGAGTTTAAGCAAGTGGCTGTTTTAAATATTTTATATTTTACAACTTTTGGCTCTGAGCTTGCGGTTGTATCTATGTTACCGCTATTTTTTATGGATGTGTTTGCGCTTGATATGGTGTACGCGGGTATTTTAGCCTCAGCTTATGCATTTATGAATTTAGCATCTCGCCCAGGTGGCGGTTGGATTTCAGATAAATTAGGTCGTCGTATAACACTTATTGTACTTACAACGGGTCTTGCTGTTGGTTATTTTGTAATGGGCTTGGTTGATGCATCTTGGCCTTTATGGCTTGCAGTTGTTGCGGCTATGGCGTGTTCGTTCTTTGTGCAAGCTGGTGAAGGCGCTGTATTTGCTGCAGTACCGCTAATTAAGCGTCGTTTAACTGGGCAAATAGCTGGAATGACAGGTGCTTACGGTAATGTAGGTGCAGTAGTGTACTTAACGGCATTGTCACTTGTTGATTATCAAACTTTCTTTTTCATTATTGCGGGTAGTGCATTACTTGGTCTAGCTGCACTGTTTTTTATGAGAGAACCAGATGGCCATATTACTGAAGTAAATGAAGACGGCACCGTTGAACTTATTTCAGTGACTTAAGGCATTATTGACTATGTTTGATGAAACACTCCACGCTAAATCGCTAAAAAATGAACTCAACGTTTCATTTGGCGGGCACAGTGCTAAAGGGTTAAAAGCAGAAAACCAAGATGCGTTTGCAGCTCTCAATACCAAAGCGCAAGAAAAAGAGTCTAAAGGCGTTATTGCTTGCTTAGCCGATGGGTGTTCATCAGCAAAAAATGCTAAACAAGCGTCTCAACTTTCGGTTACTCATTTTATAAATGAGTATTTAAATACCCCCGAAAGTTGGGCGGTTAAAAAGTCAGTGTCGAAGGTGTTAGCAAGTTTAAATCAGTGGCTTTATTCGCAATCGGTTAATTACAATCACTTAGGTCAGCGTCAAGCCGATTGGATGACGACTTTTACAGCACTTATTTTAAAGTCGGCAACGGGTTATATATTCCACTTAGGTGATACGCGTATTACTCGCTTGCGAGGAAATAAAATCGAGGCAATAACACGGGATCACAAAGTAAACGATACGCTAACGCGTGCTCTTGGCGCGCAACTTCATCAAGAAATAGATGTATACGAGGTTGACCTAAAAGCAGACGATATTTATATATTAACCTGCGATGGCGTACACGATGTGCTCCCAAGTAGTGATATAGCTAAATTAATTAACGAGTACACTAATTTAGAAAATGCAGCTAAAGCAATTACCGAACTTGCATTAGCACGAGGCAGTGACGACAACGTAAGTTGTTTACTGGTAAAAGTAGAAAATATTGCCGAGCAAAAGTTAGATGAACTTTACCATTCGCTAACACGACGAAAAATTCCACCTGCGCTTAATGTTGGGCAAAAAATTGATGACTACACGGTTATTCGTAAATTACATGCCAGTAGTCGCTCGCACATTTATTTAGTGCAACAAGCGCCCGATATACCGCCAGTGGTTTTAAAAGCACCTTCGGTTAATTTTGAAGACGATGTGCACTACCTTCAAGGCTTTATAAGAGAAGGATGGGTAGGGCAACGCATAAACCATTTAAACGTGATGAAAGTGCTAAGTACGCAATCGCAGAGTCGTTTTTTGTATCATATTTGTGAGTACATGGACGGGCAAACACTCAGTGATTGGAAGCACGACGTGCCGCACCCAGAAATAACCCAAGTACGCAGTATTATTGAACAAATAGTACATGCACTAAGGGCGTTTCAGCGGCTCGATATGGTACATCGTGATTTAAAACTCGATAATGTAATGATAGATGCGCACGGTAAAGTAACGCTAATAGATTACGGCACAGTAAGTGTTGCGGCTATGGACGAGTCGGTTAAACAAATTGCGGATGATTGCCCGCAAGGCACTGCCGACTACACCGCACCCGAAACACTTATTACTATGCACGCCGATTTTAAAAGTGATTTGTTTTCACTTGGCGTGATTGCATATGAGTTATTGTGCTCAAAATTGCCTTATAAACCACTGCCACTTAACCACGTAGCGCCAAAAGATTACAGCCATTGGCATTACACAAGTATTCGTAAATACAGAGCCGATATTCCGTTTTGGTTAGATCAAGCCCTTATGAAGGCGCTTGCCCCTAAACCTGAGCTCAGATACCAAGCTTTTTCTGAGTTTATAAACGATATCAACAAACCTAATCCTTATTTAGAAAGTACCGCTAATAAAAGTTCAATAATGAAACGCGATCCAGTTATGGTGTGGAAATGTATTTCGCTGTGTTTATTTATTGCTTTGGTATGTGTATTAATAATTAAAACTTAGAGAACCAAAATGCTTAATTACAAGAACAACTTACCTATTATTTTTATACTGGGTTGCTTCACTGCGCCTTTAATAAGCCAAGCTGCGCAAACTGATCTTGATTTTAGACTGCGTTTTGAAAGCGTTGATCAAGAAAATGCTCTAAAAGATGCAAGCGGCTTAACACTTAGAACCCGCTTAACGCATCAAACAGACGAGGTGAATGGTTTTTCAGCACTTATTGAATTAGAAGACACTCGCAGCCTATTAGGCGTAGATGATTACAACAATACAGTGGGGAAAAACACTAATTATTCTGTTATTGCAGACCCAGAAAACACTGAGATAGACCAAGGCTTTGTTAAATATGCCCGCGATGGTCTATCGCTAAAAGTAGGGCGCCAAATAATAGCTCTTGATGGGCAGCGTTTTGTTGGGCACGTAGGTTGGCGCCAAGACAGACAAACCTTTGATGCCGCGACCATTAATTACGCATTTAATAACATAAATTTACAGTACAGTTATTTAAATAAGCGTAACCGCATATTTGCTGACGATAAAGACATTAAATCGTCCGATCATTTAATTAATGCAAGCTTTAAAACAGACTACGGTAAAGTGGTTTTATACAGTTACTTATTAAGTGACGATGCACTACAAGACGACAGTTTAGATACTTATGGCGTTTCTTTTAACGGTAATAAAACCCTAAACGACATAAAATTTTATTACAAAGCGGAGTATGCAACGCAGTCTGCTTCAACAAGCGTGAGTGATTTTGATGCTGATTACTACACACTTGAAGGCGCTGTGGATTTAAATGGGTTGGGCATAAAAACAGTAACTTTAAAAGTCGGCATAGAGTCACTTGGCTCTGACAATGGCGATTACGGGTTTGCAACACCGCTTGCCACGTTACATAAATTTAATGGTTGGACAGATACGTTTTTAAATACACCCACACAGGGCTTAGACGACACTTATATAAGCTTAAACGGTAAAGCGTTTGACGGAAAATGGCTGGTGGCTTATCACAGTTTTGATGCTAATGAGCAATCAAATGGGGTTGACGATTTAGGCAGTGAACTAAACGTACAATACGTTAAACCTATTAATAAACAATATGCAGTGGGTGTCAAATATGCTGATTACTCAGCGGGCGATACCGCTGCTAATAAAGTCGATACTCAAAAATTGTGGGTATGGATGAGCGCTAAATTTTAACCCTCTCTATCTTCTAATATTCACTTGTAATTTATAGCGACACAAGATGGTGCAATTGCACCATCTTGTGGGACTTTATGCTTTTCACCTCTGCACCAATGTAGGCAACTTGCTGATTTTGAATGCTTATATATTTGGCTTACATATTGCTATAACAAACCTATAACAAATTATTCGATTTCAATTTTAGTCCATTACTAAAATAGGTATCACTTTAAGGTGGGTAAATGTTAAGCAAGCAGCGTGTTGTAGTGGTAGGAAACGGAATGGTCGGGCACCATTTTGTGCAACAGCTAGTTTCTCAAAATCAAGCTGATGAGCAATTTGAAATTACGGTACTTAGCGGTGAAGACCGTTTAGCGTATGACCGCGTACAACTATCCTCTTTTTTTAAAGGCAAAACCGCAGACGACCTCGCACTTACATGTAATAAAACCTATGACGATTGGCAAGTACGCTTTCATACTCATTCTAAAGTGGTTGATATAAATCGTGATACGCAAACTGTAACGACCGCTAAAGGGGAATTGTTTGAATACGACAAACTTGTGCTTGCTACAGGTTCATTCCCATTTGTACCGCCTATACCGGGTAAAGATCGCGAGCATTGCCTTGTTTATCGCACCATTAACGATTTACACGCAATAAAAAATTCAGCCCACGGCAGCAAAGTAGGCGTGGTAATTGGTGGCGGTTTACTGGGGCTTGAAGCTGCAAACGCATTAAAGCAATTGGGTTTACATACTCACGTAATAGAATTTGCACCGCAACTTATGGGTGTACAAGTTGATGCTGGTGGCGGTCGGCTACTAAAAAACAAAATTACAGATTTAGGTGTTACTGTGCATACATCGGTAGCAACTGAGGAAGTAGTAGAAGGTGAAAGTTGCCGTTACAAAATGTGTTTTAAGGGCGGTAAAACCCTTGAAACCGACATGATTGTATTTTCGGCAGGTATTCGCCCTTATGATAATTTAGCCCGCGAGTTTAATTTAGAGATAGGTGAGCGCGGCGGTATTGTAATTAATAACCACTGCCAAACGAGCGACAAAAACATATACGCTATTGGTGAATGTGCACTGTGGAATAATTTTATTTTTGGCTTAGTGGCACCTGGTTACGCCATGGCTAAAATAGCAGTTGGTCATATTTTACAAGATACGCAGCAAGGTTCCTTGCAAAGTACTGGCTTAGACAATAAAGCCGATGAATTTAGCGGTGCCGATATGAGCACTAAGCTCAAATTAATGGGTGTTGAAGTAGGCTCTATTGGCGATGCACATGCAAGAAGCGAAGGTGCAATAAGCTATTATTTTGAAGATCAACCCAATGGTATTTATAAAAAAATAGTCACCAATTCACAAAGTAATAAGCTGATTGGCGCGGTACTTGTTGGCGATACCAGCGATTACGACAATTTGCTGCAATATCATTTAAACGACATTGAACTTACCACCGCTCCCGAAGCGCTCATTATGCCCCTTGCCGGCGACATAGCAGAGCTAAGCGCCGATGACTTGCCTGATAACGCCATTATTTGCGCGTGTCATAAAGTAACTAAACACACCATTGAACAAACAGTCGCTAAAGGCTGCATAGATTTGGCAAGTGTGCAGCAAAGCACCAAAGCCAGTACAGGCTGTGGAGGGTGTGAAAAGCTCGTTCAAAACGTAATAAACAGCGCACTCGCTAAAGCAAGTAACACTATTAACGTAGTTACCCTTAATGAGCCTGTTAAACAGCTCGCATAAATTAAAGCACATTAAAAGAGAGCAGTATGACAACCGCAAACACATCACCAACTATAAATAAAACGAGTTTAAAACAAACAACATGTGCTTACTGTGGTGTAGGGTGCGGTGTTGATATTTCACTTTTTAATAATGTGCCAACCAAGCTTGAAGGCATGCGAGAGCACCCCGCAAACTTTGGTCGTTTATGTGTAAAAGGCACGCATTTGCTAGACACCACAGGCAGTGATAACCGCTTAACGTCGCCCCTCATTAATAATAAAGCAGCCACGTGGGATGAAGCAACCGACCACGTTGCCAATAAATTTAACGACGTAATACAAAAGCACGGACCCGATGCGGTGGCATTTTATGTGTCAGGGCAGTTACTTACTGAAGATTACTACATCGCGAATAAATTAATGAAAGGCTACATAGGCTCAGGCAATATCGATACAAATTCGCGCCTGTGTATGTCATCTGCTGTGGCAGGTTACAAACGCGCTTTTGGTGAAGACGTAGTGCCGTGTACCTACGAGGATTTAGAGCAAACTGAGCTGCTTATTTTAATTGGCTCAAATGCAGCGTGGACTCATCCGGTTTTGTATCAGCGAATGGAGCGTGCAAAACAGCTTAACCCAAATATGAAAGTGGTGGTTATTGATCCGCGTAAAACTGACACCGCTGAGCTTGCCGACACATTTTTAAATATAAAACCAGGCAGTGACGCTGCGCTTTATAACGGTTTGCTTAATTATTTAAATGAGCATAACCACCTCGATACGCAATTTATTGCTCAGCACACAAACGGCTTTGAAAGCGCATTGCAAGAGGCACAAAAGTGGAGCTGTGAGGCAGTTAGCGACTTTTGCGATATAGCAATTAAGCAAGTCACTGAGTTTTACGCGCTATTTGCTAACAGCCCAAGTGCGATTAGCTTTTATTCAATGGGTATAAATCAGTCAAGCTCGGGTGTAGATAAATGCAACGCCATTATTAATGCACATTTAGCCTCAGGTAAATTACTTAAACCAGGCAGCGGTCCATTTTCGATTACTGGGCAGCCCAATGCGATGGGCGGGCGCGAAGTCGGTGGCTTAGCTAATCAGTTAGCGGCGCATTTAGATATTGAAAACGAAGCGCATCAGTCACTTGTACAACGTTTTTGGCTTGCGCCAACTATTGCTAAAAAAGCAGGCAGTAATGCTATTGATATGTTTGATGAAATAGCGGCAGGCAAAATAAAAGCAGTGTGGATAATGGCAACAAACCCAATGGTGAGCTTGCCGAATAACACCGCTATAAAAAAAGCATTAGAGACCTGCGAGCTGGTGGTTGTATCTGACTGTATTGCAAAAAGTGATACGTTAAAATTTGCCGATGTTGCTTTTCCATCAACCGGATGGGGCGAAAAAAACGGCACAGTAACTAACTCAGAGCGCAGAATATCAAGGCAGCGCCCTTTAGTAGCGCCTTATTCAGGAGCTAAAAACGATTGGCAAATTATGTGCGAAGTCGCTAAAAAAATGGGCTTTGAAGGGTTTGACTTTACAGATCCAAGTGGCATTTTTGAAGAATGGGCACAATTAACCGACTTTGAAAATAATGGCAGCCGAGTATTAAACCTCTCTGGTTTAGTTGGGCTCACAAAAAGCCAGTACGATAACTTAAAACCCATAATGTGGCCTGTTGTTAAAAATCAGCCTTATAAAAACGGTCAGGTTTTTACAGATAACCAATTTAGCACCGCTGATAAAAAAGCGCGTTTTATACCCATAACGCCGCAATTACCTGTGCAACAAACATCAAGTGATTATCCGTTTATAATGAACTCAGGACGTATACGCGACCAATGGCATACGATGAGCCGCACGGGTAAAAGCACTGCGCTTTCATCGCATATTACACGCCCGTACATTGAAATTAATCCGCTTGATGCCAGTAAATTAGCAATTAAACAAAACGATTTAATAAGTGCGATTGCGCAAACTGGGCAGGTTACCGCGCATGCAAAAGTAACCGATTCCGTGCGAAAAGGTGAATGCTTTATGCCTATTCATTGGAATAAGCAATTTGCGTCATCAGCAACAGTAAGTGGGTTGTATCAATCGGTAGTTGACCCTCTATCTGGTCAGGCTGAGTGCAAACACGGCGCTGTTAATATAGTTAAGGCACCCTTTGTGCAATATATGCAGCTGTTTGTTAAAAACGAACTTGTTATAAACAGTGATTTTTGGCTCAAAGTTAATGCAAGCAATTGCTTTAATTACCAATTGGCGCTTAATGAACCACAAAGTGATTTACTGTATTACTGCCAAACCTTGACTGGTTTACAAGGGCAGTGGTCGGCTATGAATACGGCAAAAGCCATGCATGTGCAGTGTATTCAAAACGATAAATTAGCGTTCGTAGGTGTTATTTCTAATGAGCAAAAAGAAATATCACTTGAGTGGATAAACCATTTATTTGCAGAGCCATTACTGACCTTTACACAGTTACAGTCTTTGCTTTATGCAACCCCCGATGAAGAATTTACCCAAGGCGTGCAAGTGTGTAGCTGCTTTAAAGTAAGAGAGCAGCCAATTATAAACGGCATTAAAAACGGTGCAAACACAGTCGAGCAATTGGGGTCTGAACTTAAATGTGGGACGAACTGCGGTTCGTGTAAAACGCAATTAAGCCAATTAATAAAACAACATTACAAAGCCGGTTCTAGCAGCATTGATGTTGCGGTTGAAATGTAAACAAACAAGGAAGCATATGCTTAATGATCAATTTGGTCGGCAGTTTAACTATTTGCGCCTCTCAATAACTGATGTATGTAATTTTAGTTGTAGTTATTGTTTACCAAACGGGTATCAGTGCGATACGCCGCGTAATTTTTTAAATAAAAACGAAATTAGCACTCTAGTAAATGCGTTTGCAGAGCTAGGTACTAAAAAAGTACGCATTACAGGTGGCGAACCGTGCTTGCGAAACGACGTAACCGATATTATAAAACTCTGTAAAAATACACCTGGCATAGAAAAAGTAGCCATTACTACCAACGGGTTTAATTTATTAAAGAAAATTGATGAATTTGCTAAGGCAGGGCTTGATGCGCTTAATGTCAGTATTGATAGCTTAAATCCGAGTATGTTTAAACTCATAACAGGGCACGACAAACTTAACCTTATTTTAAAAGGGATTGAACGCGCGGTAGAACTGGGCATAAAAGATATAAAAATAAATGCAGTGCTTGCCAAGCAGTTTAATAAAAACCAATTGAAGGATTTTTTAGCGTGGGTAAAACACCACAAAGTTACAGTGCGCTTTATAGAATTAATGGAAACCGGTGACGGCGCAACATTTTTTGAAGAAAACCACTTAAGTGGGCAAACGGTTAAAGCCCAATTACTCGACCAAGGTTGGTTACAAGTCGTTAGGGGGAAATTAAATGGACCCGCTGAGGAGTTTTGTCATCCTGATTACGATGGTCGTATTGGTTTAATAATGCCGTACAGTAAAGACTTTTGTAAAAGTTGTAATCGCTTAAGGGTGTCGGCGCTGGGTAAATTACACTTATGTTTATTTGCAGAGCAAGGTATAGATTTACGCGAACTACTCAACGAGGACGATACTGCAGCGACCGTAAAGGCAATTCGAGCCGCTATGGGCAATAAAGAAATAAGCCATGAGCTGGATAAACGCTTAACAGGTGCGACAACTCACTTAGCCATGTTAGGCGGCTAATATGGAAGCTAATATAAAATCTAATATGAAAGTTAAGCGAGATTTTACAGGCGTTGTGCTTGCTGGTGGTAAGTCATCAAGAATGGGCACAGACAAAGCCGATTTAGTTTTAAAAAATAAAACGCTATTGCACAATGCGTGTGATTTATTAAAAGACGTAGGCGCTAAAAACATACTTATAAGTCGCAACGTTACAAATCCAGTCAAGTCATTGAACCATTATTCACCGAGCGATTATCCCTCAGAAAAGTACGTTAAAGATATATACCCAAATAGTGGACCCCTTGGCGGAATTTATTCCACATTAATAGCCACTGAGCACGACTTACTTATTACTGCGGTAGATATGCCTCTACTTACGAGTAGTTTGTTAAGCATAATTGTGCTGGCTTCTCAGTCAAATAACGTACAAAGTGTGAGCAATCAATTAAATCAGTCACAAATACATGCTTGGCACTTTGAAAATGAACCACTACCGCTGTATATTCGTAATACAAGCAGTGTAAAAAATCATTTAAAACACATACTCACAAACGCTAACAGTCATAAATCAATAAAACAGTTTACCCAAAGCATTGGTGTGCAAACGCTTTTATGTAATAAAGCGCACGCATTAATAAACACCAATACACCGGCGCAATTTAAAGCTGTAAATGAGCATATTGACCAAAGCATTAATCAATTAAGAAGAACATTATGAGTCACACAACTGAGTCACAAATAGCATTAAACATTGCCGTAATGACGGTAAGCGATACACGCGATGCGATTACCGATACTTCTGGTCATTACTTAATTAAAGCGCTAACTGAAGCTGGTCATCACTTAGCTGATAAAGACATAGTTAAAGATGACGTTTACCAAATGCGTGCAGTGGCATCGCAGTGGATAGCCGATGACACCATTCATGCTATTTTAGTGACTGGCGGTACAGGTTTTACTGAGCGCGATTCAACACCAGAGGCATTTGCGCCGCTGTTTGATAAAAGCGTAGACGGTTTTGGTGAGCTATTTAGGCACATATCGTACGGCGAAATTGGTAACTCTACTATTCAATCTCGTGCATTGGCAGGACTTGCTAATAACACCGTTATTTTTTGTATGCCAGGCTCTACAGGCGCATGTAAAACTGCGTGGACAGGCATAATAAAAGATCAACTTAACTCAATGCATAAACCGTGTAACTTTGTACCGCACATTACCATTGGTAAAAAGTGTGAATCGCGTGAGCAATAGTATGTTGAGTCACGTTGACGAAAACGGCCAAGCGAATATGGTTGATGTATCGCTCAAAGACGTAACCTTGCGCGATGCCTCAGCTGAAGCATTTATTAGCATGAGCAAGCTTGCCTTTGAACAAGTAATGCTTAATCAAAACAAAAAGGGTGATGTGTTAGGCGTGGCACGCATTGCAGGTATTCAAGGCGCTAAAAAATGCGCTGATTTAATTCCGCTTTGTCATCCGCTTGCACTTAGTAAAGTCGCTGTTGATTTTGAACTTGATGAAGCAAACAGCCAAATTAAAATAACCAGCTACTGCAAACTTGCAGGTAAAACGGGGGTTGAAATGGAAGCGTTAACAGCGGTATCTGTGGCTAGCCTTACTTTGTTTGATATGTGTAAAGCAGCCGACCCACTAATGGAAATTAGCGGCATGCGCGTTACTCAAAAAGCAGGGGGCAAAAATGGTAGTTGGCAACGCGATTAATCCAAACGATGCAATATCTAGCGCCGGGAAAGTAGAGTTATTGTTTTTTGGGCAACTAAAAGAGCGGTTAAAGTGCAGTAAATTAAGTCTTGAGATTACGCAGCCGCTTACTATTTCAGAGCTTAAATTAAAATTAGTGAGTCAATACCCGCACTGGCAACCGTGGCTGGAAGAGCGTGAGCTACTTGCAGCGCTTAACCAAACTATGTCATCAAGCGACGAAATAGTGAAAGCAGGGGATGAGCTTGCCTTTTTCCCGCCGGTTACAGGTGGCTAATGAGCATACATATTCAAGTACAAACCGATGATTTTAATGTAGGTGACGAGCACAATACGCTTTGTAGTAATAATAAAAGCGATGGCGCTGTTGTCACCTTCACAGGTTTGGTAAGAGAGTTCAGCAGTGGCGATAACGTTATTGCACTTGAGCTTGAACACTACCCTGGTATGACCGAGCAACTCCTTCAATCTATTGCAGAGCAAGCACAAACTCGCTGGCAACTGGCGCGAATATCTATTATTCACCGCGTTGGTTACTTAGCACTTGGCGAGCAAATTGTATTTGTAGGCGTAACGTCCCGCCATCGCCAAGCCGCGTTCGAAGGCGCACAATTTATTATGGATTACTTAAAAAACCACGCCACGTTTTGGAAAAAAGAGCACTTTAAAGACTCATCAAATTGGGTTGAGTTTAAACAAAGTGACAAACAAGCGCTGGATAAGTGGGAAAAGTGATGCAGATATTTCATTACTTGTGCTCTACAGAGGTTATATAGCTCTCAGTTTGCGTGTGAAGTCTGCGTTTTTCGTGTTATAAATCAGCAATATTAGATTGTTAGCTCGACCCAAGTCTGGAAGACATATGCGCACATCAAAAATGTTATATTTTACAATATTATTACTTGTTCTACTTTCAGCTTTTCTTGCTGTATGGGTATATGATTTAAAAGAAGGTAAAGATTTACTGAGCTTTACCATATCAACAGTAAGCTTTTGTATAGCCGTATTAGCTTTATTTATTACTGTTAGAACATATACATCAATTGATAGTGTAAATAATATTAGCAAAATGGAAGGTAACATTTTAGATAATGAAAATTACGTAACCTCACTTCCAGAGTTAATTAATCAGTTTAAGTCCCAAAATGAAAATACACTAGAGAAAGAAATTTTTGACTCTATTGAGCATAAACTAAAAAAAGAGTCAGAAACCGCCGTTCTTTTTGCCGATACCCTTCAGTATATAATTGACCTAATTGTATTATTTCCAGCTGTTTTTAATGCATCAGAAACTAACAAAGTACTTTATAAAAAGCGTATGGATACAATTTTGTCAGAAGTTGATAGGCGCTGTGAAATATTGCACTCGGTGAGTAAAGGTAATTCAATTCAAATAACGGAAACGATAAAGCTATTTAAAGCTGTTGTGTCTTACCAAAGTTTTGTGGCTGATGATAATTTTAATATTCATGCAGACTTACTTCATGTGAGAGGTCCAATTCTTCGTAATCCAGTTACAAAAACCATTTACCATAATTACCTAGGTTTGTATTACAACAAAAAAGGCATGCATTTATTACGAGAGTCGCTAAATATGAACTCTGTAGATATTTTGTCGATTGATGGTTTAGAGCTGGCTCAAAAAAATATTAATACCATAGAGCCATCAATACTTGAAGAAGTAAGTATGTATCTTAAATCTGCCGCTGAGCAGTTTGATAAAGCACTTAAAGTATCTAGCGAAGATGTTATGTGGCCTGGTTTTATTAATTACAATAAAGCACGTACGGTATATTTTTTAGCTTTACTATCAAATAGCGAACTTAATTGGTTAGATATTCTCGACGAAGCAATAGAGTCTCGCAGCAGGTTAAATCGACTAATTGACGAAATTTTAATGATAGACAGATCAAAATCAGCCAATATTGTTAGCACACATTTAAGAGAATTTTTTCTATATCAAGAAGAGTTAGCACGCACAGTAAAATTGAATATTTTACTGTCGAATAATCTAACCAGACAAAATAATGCACCTATTATATATAAAGGGATTAATATCTCTGATATATCAAACGAAAAACTAACTGACTTATTTGTTTCAATACAAAAGTTTTCTACAGTTAGTATTTACCAAGAAAAAATCATAAGCCGACTTAAGAATAACCTCGCTGTGACAAACTAACAAAGCTTCAGCGAGAAAGTAGGGGATATACTATTTTTACGTCTTTTTTCTCATCATAAAAAAGCCACCTACCTATGCATGAAAAGTCATAGCAAGAATAAATGGCTCTTTATTAAAATGTTTTTTGGACTGAGCTTATTTTGTTACACTTTTCCTATACTCAAATCAGGCATTAAATTGAGCCTGTTATGGATAGCATGATGGATGAAAGATAACTTAGTTCGCACCGCTTGAGTAAGTACAAATGGGTAGGCATCGGCAAGTCCCATGCTGCGATTTAGTGAATTTAGAATGATCGAAAATTCCATCCAAGTATCTAAAATAGCATCAATCGATGTTTGTGAATTAAAGTAATAAGCACTTTGTGGCAATCTAAGCTCGTCTGCTTCATCTAATTCAAACTCATTACCGGTTGTTGAGCCTGTAATTGAAAAGTTTTTGGCTGTTTCTAAAGTATCGATAATATGCATGTAATGCGCCCATGTTTCTGCCCAGTCTTCATAAGGGTGCATAGTAGCGTATTCACTAATAAAGGTTTCATGCCAGTTAGCTGGCGCGCCTTGCTTGTAATGAGTATCGAGCGCTTGCTGGTAATCTAATTCGTCATCACCAAAATATTGCTTACATAAAGCATGTTTTTTTGATGAATTTGCGATTAGTTGATCAAAATAATAATGACCGAGTTCATGGCGAAAATGGCCAAGTAAAGTACGGTAACGCTCGCCCATTGCTATTTTAGCTTGAGAGCGTGCTACGTCGTCTGCTTCAGCTAGGTTTATAGTGATATGCCCGCAATCGTGTCCTGTAAATACAACGTCTTGACCTATAATAGGGCTTACAAAGTGATCGCTTACGTTACGGTCTGCTATAAAATCGAAGCTTAATCCGCTTTCAGGTTCTTGAATCGTGGTATTTAAAGGGAGTGATAATGATTTTAATGTATACAAAGCGCGACGTTTTGCTGTCTCCATTTTTTTCCATAATGGAATATGTTCAACAATACTTAAATCAGGCACCGTTTCATTAAAGCGGCACGAAAAACACAGCACTTCGTCTTTATCGGCAACAGGTATAAATGTGTCTAAATTAACCATACCATTGCATACGTGATACTGAGCGTTGTTATCACATTTTTTATAAAAAACTTCAGGCGCTTCTGCTTTGTAAAATAACCCCGATTGCTCATCAATTTCATAGGGTTCAACTTGGTCGAACTCATCATCAATACCCACGGTTCTGCCGCAAGCCAAACAATGGCTGCTTTCAAAAAATAAAATAAGTTGATCTGTGCAATTACATTTAAATGTTTTCATATGTTACCGAATAAAAAAGAGACCGTATAAACCACTTTTACTTAGCGCTATGCTACTGGAGGATAGTGGTTAAATCCTTTTTAAAAGTTCAGACTTTTTAATATTAAATTCATCATCACTCAACGCATTAGAGTCGCGAAGTTGTGCTAACTTTTCAATAATTTGAAGTGTTTCGTCTACCGAGTATTGCCCCACAGTATTATTAGCCGGTGCTTCAACTTGGTTTGGTGTTGACGATGCAAAATTCGGCTGCGTTACTTGCTGCGTAAAATCTTTTTGTGGTTCTGGAGACGTTGGCGTTTGCCCTGAAATTAATGGCAGGGTATTTACATTAATTGTCCCCCACTGACTGTTAAATGTAAGAGAGGTATTATTGCCTTGCTGTTGGCTTACACCACCAATATTATGATCTAACGTGTCGTATACGCTCACTTGTCCATTTAATTCAACGGCTAAGCGATTAGGGAATATAGCGTAGCGAATATTATTTTGCGCACCACTGCTAAATGGGCTGCCTAGATTACCTGGCCACCACTGATTGCTGCCAGGCGATCCTACAGGAATAACCGGAAATATTTGGTTATTGCTCAATATATTAGCAAGTTCGTTGCACAAGTTATCAACGGTTGATTTTAAACCGTTGTTAAACATGTCGCCAACCATTGTCATTCCGCCACGCATCCATTGACCAGAACCACCAAGTTCTTGGCAATTAAACTGTGCCATTGAGCAACCGCCGTTATTAACGCTAACTAACATGTGAATTACTGCATCGTGACTGAGGTTATAACGAGATGCTATACCATTAACTAAGTTTTCACCGACATCTGTTAGCTTTTGCATAAGAAAATATCCTATTAGGTAGATTGGGTTGATTTAAAAAATCTTAAATACGCTAGGGCGTGTAGATTTTTGGGATTGAAATTTGTTCAATCTAGGGGCGATTTAATCGCGGCGCGAGGTTTGTAACCTAGTGGGCTAAGTAAAAACCGAGCAACAAAGAGTCAATCGTCCCTAGAAAGAACCCAGGGGCAGCGCATGTTTGGCATTTATGCTGCGTTATCGCGTATGTATGGGGAACAACCACACATCATAGACTCTGCCTTGCTTAAATACCAAACACACTGCTGCAAATTCAACCACCAAAGAACAACACGCCCTAGTGCTGCATTACCTTTAGCTTTGATGATAATGAAAAATTAACAGGTTAGTGAGGTGTGCTGGTTTTTCAAATTGGACGTGTTCTGTTTTGTTTGAAATTAAAACACACCACTGCAAAACTAATCTTTAAAGTAAGCATCTATGTATTAAAAGTTGCTTGTTTTATGTCATCGAGATTGTTAGTTTTACTGTAACGTAAGCGGTTAAAAATCGATCTAGTATAGCACCGTTACTTACTTTAACAGCAGCTTTATTGTGAACTATTTCTTACTATTTAATGATTATTTTTAATGATTTTTAAACTCTAAATAAATCCTTTTAATTATATCAGTTTAGCGGTATAAATAACGCAGTGAGTATTTTAAAAAATCTAAATATATTTGTTTTATTTCAATATTTTAAATTAACAGGATTTAATTGTAAGTTATTTTAAAGCACTATTTTGGTGCATTTTCTGCACCATTAAAAATCTAAAATTGATGGTTTAAATTACACTAAGTTTACTATTTATTGAATAGGTGTGTTTTTCCTATTAATTAGGTCAAAACCTTTATGCATAACGTTGCTTTGTGCAAGAGCTGCGAGTGGATGAACAGTACTACTTAAGCAAGTCTTTTGGTATAAAAATTGCACAAGTGAATTAGTCCAAATAATATTTTCAGCGTTATATTGTGGCCATACATTATTAAAGGGGAATTAATAGATGACAATTACAGTTGGGATTTCGCACCATACTCAGTATAAATACGACCGGTCAGTTAATATGGGGCCGCATATATTCCGATTACGTCCAGCGCCACATAGCCGTACAAAAATTAAAAGTTATTCTTTAAAAATAGTTCCAGAAGATCATTATATAAATTGGCAACAAGACCCTTTTGGTAATTACCAAGCGAGGGTGGTGTTTAACAAGCCAACTACCGAATTTAGTTTTACAGTTGATTTGGTCGCCGAACTAACGGTTATTAATCCTTTTGATTTCTTTTTAGAAGATTACGCCGAAAACTTCCCGTTTGTTTACGATGCTATTTCAAAGTCAGAACTCTCTCCTTATTTAAAAAAACGCAAAGCCAGTCCAAAATTTAAAGAATTAATTGAATCTTTAAACCCTAAAGAGCCGCTTAGAAGCGTTGATTTTTTAGTGGCTGTTAATCAAGCTATTTATGAATTAGTAGGTTATGGCATTCGTTTAGAACCCGGTGTGCAAACGGCAAACGAAACAATAAGTAAAAAAACAGGTTCGTGTCGTGATTCTGCTTGGTTATTAGTACAATTGTTTCGTCATTTAGGGTTGGCATCTCGATTTGTATCGGGTTACCTAGTACAGCTAACCTCAGATCAAAAATCACTAGATGGCCCAAGCGGTCCAGAAGAAGATTTTACCGATTTGCATGCATGGACCGAGGTGTATATTCCGGGTGCAGGTTGGATAGGGCTTGATCCTACCTCGGGTTTATTTGCTGGTGAAGGTCATATTCCATTGGCGTGTACGCCAGAGCCAAGCTCGGCAGCGCCGGTAACCGGCGGTATAGATGACTGTAAATCTGAGTTTAGCTTTTATAATAAAGTAACGCGTGTACACGAAGACCCACGTGTTACTAAGCCGTATTCTGAGGCGC
Organism: Pseudoalteromonas sp. SR43-5; assembly: GCF_014163835.1. NCBI lineage: Bacteria > Pseudomonadati > Pseudomonadota > Gammaproteobacteria > Alteromonadales > Pseudoalteromonadaceae > Pseudoalteromonas > Pseudoalteromonas sp. SR43-5. The sequence continues at coordinate 79,520 of NZ_JACJEA010000017.1, read as the reverse complement.
AGTGGGCGGCAATTAACCGTTTAGGTCAGCACGTTGACAATGTTTATAATGAAGAAAATATACATTTAACCATGGGCGGCGAACCTACGTTTATTTCTATTGACGATATGGAACATCCTCAGTGGAATACTGATGCCGATGGTAAAGAAAAAAGAATATTAGCTCAAAATTTATTTGTAGAAATGAATAAAGTATACACAAAAGGTGGCTTTACTCATTACGGACAAGGTAAATGGTATCCGGGTGAGCCATTACCACGTTGGCAATACGCATGTTATTGGCGCAAAGATGGTGAGCCTTTATGGCAAGATGCTGCACTATTAGCCGATCCTAATAAAGATTATAAATTTGATCATACCGATACTAAAAAGTTTGCTGATAAACTGTGTGACTCACTTGGTCTTGAAACCAAGGCACTTACTACGGCTTATGAAGATATTTTATATCACATGTGGCAAGAAGCCTCATTACCTACCGAAATAAAGCCAGATCAACCAGAACTTCTCCATGCAATGAGCCGAAAAGGCTTTTTAGCTAAAATGGATAAAGGCATAGAAAAGCCTGTTGGCTATGTTCTACCTTTAAAATGGAACGATAGCAAAAACTGCTGGCAGTCGTGTACGTGGGAGTTTAAACGGGGTCATTGTTTTTTATTACCGGGTGAATCACCACTTGGTTATCGTCTACCTTTAGACAGCCTTGAGTGGAGCGGCAATATTATTGACCGCGACCCGTTTGATATTCCAGAAAATTTTACCAAAGCTAAAAAGCTTAAAAAGGGCTTTATTGGTAAAGAAATGGTTAAAACTGCGCTTGTAATGGAAGTGAGAGAGGGGCGTTTATATATATTTATGCCACCAACAAGTCATTTTGAACATTACATGGGTTTAATAAGTAGTATAGAGAGTGTGGCTAAAGAACTTAAAATGCCGCTTGTTATTGAAGGCTATAGCCCACCTAAAGATAGCCGCGTAGAAAAATACGCTGTAACGCCAGATCCAGGTGTTATTGAAGTAAATATTCATCCTTCAACATCGTGGGATCAATTAGTCAGTCGAACCACAACGTTATACGGTTTAGCAAAAGAATGCCGATTAGGTACCGATAAGTTTATGGCAGATGGTCGCCATACTGGTACTGGTGGTGGTAACCACGTAACGCTTGGTGGCGAAACACCTGAGCAAAGCCCATTTTTACGCAGACCCGATATTTTAAGAAGCTTTATTACCTATTGGCAGCATCATCCTGGTTTGTCGTATTTGTTTTCGGGGCTTTTTATTGGTCCTACAAGCCAAGCACCGCGAGTGGATGAAGCCCGTGATGAAGTTTTATACGAGCTAGAAATTGCCTTTTCGCATATGCCCGAAGGTGAGGTGCCTGAGCCTTGGTTAGTTGATAGGTTACTGCGTAATTTATTGGTGGATTTAACGGGTAATACACACAGAGCAGAATTTTGTATTGATAAGCTCTATTCACCCGACTCAGCCACAGGTCGTTTAGGGATTGTAGAATTTAGAGGCTTTGAAATGCCTCCACATTCACAAATGAGTTTAGTGCAAATGCTACTGTTACGTACTTTACTTGCTTGGTTTTGGAAAAAACCTTACCACAAGCCATTAATACGTTGGGGTACTGAGTTACACGATAAGTTTTTATTACCACAATATGTAGAAAACGATTTAGCTGAAGTAAGCCGCGATTTACAACAGGCAGGTTTTCAATTTCAGTTAAGTTGGTTAAATCCATTTTTTGAATTTAGATTTCCGGTGTGTGGTACGCGAGAACTTGATAACGTTACACTTGAGCTTAGAACCGCAATCGAGCCATGGCATGTACTGGGCGAAGAGGCGAGTGCGTCGGGTACGGCGCGCTATGTAGATTCGTCATTAGAAAGAGTACAGATAAAAGTACAAGGAACAATGAGCGACCGCTATGTTGTAACTTGTAATGGTCGAAGAGTGCCGCTTAAACTGGTTAAAGGTAAAGCAAAAGATGAAATGGTCGCGGGTATACGATACAGAGCTTGGCAGCCACCTACAGCGCTTCACCCAACTATTGGCGTACATGCACCATTAGTTTTTGATTTAATCGATACGTGGGAAGGTCGTTCCGTTGGAGGCTTTGTATATCATGTGAGCCATGCTGGGGGTCGTAATCCTGAAACGCTACCGGTTAATGCATTTGAAGCCGAAGGGCGCAGGGTTGCAAGATTTTGGGAGCATGGGCATACACCATCGTTACTTGCATCAGCAGAACCAAGCTGGAGCCCATCGGCGGTTACGCATAGTTTTCAGTCGGCGCAAAGCGCAAGTGAATACGTAGTGCCTGATGAAGAAAGTAGTAATCCTGATTATCCAAATACCTTGGATTTACGCAGGCAGCCTAACTTTAAATAATAATTGATAGTTGTGTCATTCCACTTTGAAATTATTTAAAGTGGAATGACTAAATATTTTTAAAGCATCATTATGAACACGGCTATTTACTATAAATTGGAGCGCTTTCAGCTTGTATATTAACAATAACGCGATGCCGGAATTGCCTGAGTGGTTGTCTTTATACCTTGATAAATCACATGGACATGATGAACTAGCAAACCACAGTGGTTTTAACCCAGACCATTGGGATACTTTATTTAAGCGTTTAGCTAGTCTAACAGCAGATGATGTTAGTAGCCGCGCTACAGAAATTAGCCAATTGCTACAAAATGGCAATATTAAAAATGAAAGCAATAAGCAGTGGCACTTCGACCCATTGCCATTTATGTTATCTAAAGCCGATTGGGCATTGCTCGAAGAGGGAATAAAACAAAGAACCCTTTTATTAAATAAAATTCAGCAAGATATTTACGGTGACCAAACATTATTAGTCGATGGTCATATTCCTGCAAAGCAGCTTTTTCAAGACCCTAATTACTTACGCGAAGGTTTTAGTTTACCTAGTAACGAATTAACACTTTTTTTTACAGCATTAGATGTTTACCGCACGCCAACAGGCGAATTTAAAGTATTAAGCGATCATTGTCAGTGCCCGCTGGGCTTAGGGCTATTAATTAAAAGCCGTATTATTGCAAGGCGTGTAATGGCTGAAGAATTTGCAGAATGTAATGTTCAGCAAATTAAAGAGTTTTTAAACCTATTCCAAGAGGGTATTAATGAATATACCCACTATATGGATGACCCACGCATTGTAATTCTCACCCAAGGAATTGATGACCCTAACTACAACGAGCATGCATTCCTATCTACCTACTTTGGCTACACATTAGTACAAAGCGCCGACTTAACCGTACGTGGTGGTGACGTTTGTTTAAAATCGTTACAAGGCTTGGGTAAAATTAATGTCATTTTACGCTGGGTTTCTGATCGTTGTATTGACTCTTTAGAGCAAACTGAATATTCACTTCATGGTATTCCGGGCTTATTACAATCGGTACGACAAGGGTCGGTTAAGGTTTTAAACCCGTTTGGTAGCGGTGTGCTCTCGTCACCTTCAATAAAGTGCAACTTAGAAAAGTTATCGCAGCAAATTTTAAAACAACCGCTGTTATTAGGTGAGCCAAATTATTTAAGTGTAAAAGAAGCGCAAGCCGTTGATTGGAATAACCTCGAACTACTATCTGCTATAGACCCTACACTCAAGTTAGATGGAGTGTTAGACGAGCAAGAAATAAAGCTACTTATTAGCAAAGAACCCGATAATTACTTTTTCCAAGAAAAACCTTCTTTTAGCAGTGCACCATTTTGGCATGACGGGCAATTAATCTCCAAGCCAGTGGTGTTTAGGTGTTATGCATTAACCACTGAAAATGGCGTAGAAGTACTTCCTTCAGCACTGTGTTTTTCGAACGAAAAAAGTAACAACCCAAGAGTATCTGGTTGGATCAAAGATACATGGATAAATACAGCCGATAGAGTTGATTTAGGCGAGCATAATCCACCGGTACCAATTAGAAAAAGAATGGATGTAACGCTACTCGAAGGGGTTATTTCGAGCCGTACGGCTGAGCACCTTTTTTGGTTGGGCCGATACTTAGAACGCTGCGAAAACACCATACGTATATTGCGTATTTTTATAGACAAGTACACCGAATTTTCTGTTTACCCAGATTCAATACGAAAAAGTATAGTTGCACGGCTTTCTAATGCCATTAGGTCGCAATATATTGTTTATCCCTATATAGAACCTGATTTAAAACTAGATGGCATTGATGTAAATCTGTCTAAAGAAACCGCCTTTCAACTCCTTGCAGACGAGCAATGCGCTGGCAGTATTATTAATACATTAAAGTACATTGCAAATGCGTCGGTGCAAATTCAAGAATTACTATCTCATGATAGCCGCCGAATAATTGATGATATTAATGAGCAAATTAAAGTATTTAAAAATGTAAATATTAATATTCCAACGCGTGCAATGCAAAGCAGCCTAGATAGAGTTATAGGCTCAATTATGGCTTTTAATGGCTCGATTACAGATTGTATGCCAAATAGTAATGGCTGGTTTTTACTCGAAATGGGCAGAAGAGTAGAGCGTAGCTTACAAATAACATCATTAAGTGCGGCTTTATTAACCAAAGAGTTAGACGAGCCCGAAGAGCTTGGCTTACTTGAAGCAGTACTAAGTTGCCAAGTTAGTTTAGTTACGCATAAGCGCCGATACAGAATGTATCAAACCATTGGTACAGGACTTGAGCTATTACTTTTAGATGCTGAATACCCACGTTCTTTATTATTTCAGTTAGAGGAAATTAATAAGTTGTGTAAGCATTTACCCACAAAACGCAGACAAGGTGTAATTGCGGCACACGAAAAAGCAATTTTACTATCTAAAACAAGTTGTTATGTAACTGAGAAAGATTACCTACAAAAAAGTGAAAATAGACAACGTAACCAGTTAATCGAATTTAACCATAATACGCGTATGAACTTAGATACATTTTGTGATGTATTATTACTACAGTATTTTTCTCATACCCAAACGGCAAATAAATTGAACTGGACTAATATTGAGCAAGCTCAATCGTGAAATATAAAATAAAGCACTCGACTACATACAACTATTCAGACTTTGTTAGTTTGTGTCAAAACCAAGCGCGATTAACGCCAAAAACGAATCGCGGGCAAATATGCCACAGTAGTCGTATAGAAATTGAACCTACTCCGACTTACTTACAAACATTTACTGATTATTTTAATAATCAGGTAACAGCGTTTGAAATAGCAATACAGCATAAAAAACTTAAAGTAACGATGATCAGCGAGGTAGAACTGTTAGTCGGCGCTAATAGCAATTTAGAGAGTGTTGATATTACTTGGCGAAAAGTACGTGATTTATTGGTTAAACCAAATACGGCAGAATTATTAAAAACGTCTGAATTTGTACTACCTTCACAACTTATTCCAATAGATAAAGGAATTAAGGAATACGCATTAATTTCGTTTGATGCACACAAAAATATAATTTCTGCATGCAAAGATTTAATGGCACGGATTTTTCATGAATTTCATTATGATCCTGGTTTTACAACAATTAGTACGCCTTTGAGCACTGTTTTTGCACAAAAAAGGGGCGTTTGCCAAGACTTTGCACACTTTGCGCTTGCATGCTTACGTAGCGTAGGGTTAGCAGGTCGATACGTAAGTGGGTACATAGAAACCATGCCGCCAGAAGGCGAAGAAAAGCTAGAAGGTGCAGATGCAACTCATGCATGGTTTGCGGTATTTGTGCCAAACTTTGGCTGGGTTGATTTTGATCCAACAAATAATGTTTTACCACGCGATCAGCATATTACTCTAGCCGTAGGGCGAGACTTTTCTGACGTAACTCCTTTAAAAGGAGTGGTATTTGGTGGCGGTAGTCAATTGCTTGATGTAGCGGTTGATATGATTCGAATGGAATAGCAGTTTAACTACGTCATATATGATGATGGATAAGGTGAAAGAGTGTATGAAAATTGATTGGAAAGCGTACCAAACAAAAGGTTTCTTTGATGAATTAATTGATGCACAAGGAAACGTTAGATCGCATGGAACACAATTAGCACAATTTTTTGCTAATTTATCAGCAGAAGAATTAGTAAAAGCCAGAGCGGTTGCTGATTTAGCAATTAAAGAAATGGGTATTACTTTCACGGTTTACAACGAAGGTAATATGATTGATAGAGCCTGGCCGTTTGATATTATTCCTCGAACTATTGGTAAAAAAGAATGGCAAAGCGTAGAGGTTGGTTTAAAGCAACGTGTTGAAGCGCTAAACCTTTTTATAGATGATTTATACCACGACCAAAAAATAATAAAAGATGGTGTTTTTCCAAAAGGGTTACTAGAAAAATCAGTTAACTTTCGCGAGCAATGCGTGGGAATAAACCCGCCAAATAAGATATGGGCGCATATTTGTGGCTCAGATTTAGTACGCGATGGTAGCGGTACAATGTATGTGCTTGAGGATAACCTGCGTGTTCCTTCTGGTGTATCTTATATGCTTGAAAATCGCTCTGTAATGAAGCGTGTATTCCCTGAATTATTTGAGCAAGTATCGATTTTACCTGTTGATGATTACCCTTCACAATTATTTGATATGCTAGCGGCAATGTCGCCTCGCCCACAAGATAAACCAGAAGTCGTGGTACTTACTCCTGGGGTATTTAACTCCGCTTATTTTGAGCATTGTTACCTTGCCCAAGAAATGGGTTGCGAACTGGTAGAAGGGCGCGATTTAGTTGTTGAAAAAGATGACTGTGTATACATGAGAACAATCACAGGGCTACAACGAGTTGATGTTATTTATCGTCGTATAGATGATTTATTTTTAGACCCAGAAGCCTTTTTACCAGAATCCCAACTTGGCGTTCCTGGATTAATGCGTGCTTGGTCTAAAGGTAATGTGGCTTTAGTTAATGCACCAGGCGCAGGTGTTGCTGATGACAAAGTAGTTTACGCCTATGTACCTGAGATGATTAAGTACTACTTAGGCGAGGAAGCTAAACTTGCTAATGTCCCAACGTTCAAATGTTTAGATCCGAAAGAATGCGACCATGTGATTAAAAATATCGATAAGCTTGTTGTTAAACCTGCAAATGAATCTGGCGGATATGGATTATTAATTGGTCCTAAATCGACTAAAAAAGAACAAGAAGCGTGTATTGCTCAAATTAAAGCGGACCCACGAAATTGGGTAGCTCAACCAACATTAGATTTATCAACAGTACCAACATTTGATGGTAATAAACCAGATGGTCGACATACCGATTTAAGACCGTTTATTTTATCATCAGGTAAAGATACGCAAGTTACCACTGGTGGATTAACGCGTGTTGCTATGGTTAAAGGCTCTTTGGTGGTTAATTCATCACAAGGTGGTGGCAGTAAAGATACTTGGATTGTTGACGAAGAGGCTAAATAATATGTTATCAAGAGTAGGCGAAACTTTATATTGGGTATCTCGATACATTGAGCGCGCGGAGAATGTGGCTCGTTTAATCAACGTTAACAATTTACTGATGATGGACTTACCCAAAGGCGTATGTACCGGCTGGGAGCCATTAATTGATATTATTGGTGTACGCAAAGCGTATTCAGAAAACCATACTGATTTTTCTGAGCAAAAAGCATTAAGGTATTTACTTGTTGGTAGTGATAATAGCTCGTCAATTTTAAACTCTATTACTTCGGCACGAGAAAGCGCGCGTACAATTCGTGATGTAATACCGCGAGACGTATGGGAAGAAATTAACTCTCTTTATTATTATGTAAAAGATAATCAAAAAGAAGGGATAACAAAGCGCGGACGTTTTGATTATTTAAAAAAGATTATAGATTCAGCCCATCAAATATTTGGGGCGTTAGATGCCACAATTAATCATGATCAGGGCTATGTTTTTATCCGCTTTGGTTCGATTATAGAGCGCGCAGATATGACATCGCGAATTTTAGATATTCGCTCTGCTACGTTAATTACTAATGAAGAAGAAGTGAAGCCGTTTGATAATATTCAGTGGATCAGTTTATTGCGTTCGTTAAGTGCTTATCAAATGTATCGCCAAGAAATGGGCGTTAGAGTACAGCGTGCTGATGTAATAGAATTTGTGATGCACAGCAAAGTATTCCCACGATCTATTTTATTTTGTATGAATGAATTAAAAGCATTGGTTTTACCTTTGCCAAACTCAACAGAAATTATTAAATCAATTGATGATGCAATTGTTGAGTTAGAAAATAAAGACGTACGAGTACTTAAAAATGGTCTGTTGCATGACTTTATCGATGAAATACAAATAAACTTAGCTGGAATACATAACGGACTGGCCGAAACGTATTTTTTAAAACAAGCAGAATAATAAAAACTGTATATTGTTAAATGACTGCTTAGTCTTAAGCGGTCATTTTTTTGCTTAAATTTATTTATAATAATTTTAAAACCTGCATAATTAATCTTTACTTCCTCATCCGTTGGTATCGCAATGAAAATCATCTCGACTAATATCTCTAAAATTAAAACTCTTATTCATAATGGTAAAGAGGTGAAAACGGGAATATTCAAAACGCCAACTAACGAACCTGTTGTTATTGAAAAGCTAAATATTATAGGGGATGAGCAAGCTGATTTAGTTAATCACGGCGGGGTTGATAAAGCGGTTTACGCGTTTTCGCACAATCATTATGATTATTGGAAACAAACCCTCGAGAATGATGATTTGGCAGTAGGTGCCTTTGGCGAAAACTTCACGATTTCTGACCTTGATGAAGCGAATATACACATAGGTGACCATATTCGAATTGGTACTGCATTACTTGAAGTAAGCCAGCCTCGTGTGCCTTGTTTTAAATTAGCTATCGCCCTTAATAATAAAAACAGCCTTAAACTGTTTACGCAGCATTACTGCACTGGCGTGTATTTTAGGGTACTAGAGCAGGGCGTTGCAAAAACGGGTGATAGTGTTGTTATCGAGAAGAAAGCCTCGCACGACATATCAGTAAAAAAACTGTTCCAGGCTTTTTTTGATAAAAAATATCCAGATTATGAAAGTGTATTATTAGCAGCACTCGAATTGCCGGAGCTTGCTCTTGAGTGGCAAACTAAAATTAAAAAGAAGCTTTGTATTAAAAATGAACTAAGTTAAGCGTAAATTGTTATTTATTGAGGAGCTAGTAAAAAAGATAAAACCTGCTATACCTAATGTGATAAATACTATAATTATTATAGTGTTATTAAAAAACTGTTGGGTTAGTAGCTAAAATAGGTGTCGTATATGAATATCTCCAGAAAACTGATGCTTATTGTGATTTTAACAGCTGCAGAGGTAAGTATTACTGTTTACTCAGCTTTTGAAATAGCTAAAGGAGCCAAGTTTCACCAACTTAATTTTCTTCACTTAAAATATACTCATCAACTTACTAAGTCAGTTAAAAAAATAGAAAATGATCTCCCCATAGATATAAATACCATTGAGTCAGATATATTGTTAATTAGGCAGCAACCAATTGACTGTATTGAAGAAATAAATCCATTAAATTATGCTGTTATGAAATTTATTAACACAGAGCAAACTTTAACAATTTGTGAAAAAGATATAGAAATTGCGGATAAAACACTACTGTCAGTTACTCAGTATGAAAAAGGTGAGCTCAGTAGAGCTGATTTTTTACTAAACCTTAATGCTGCACTTGTCAGCTTTAACAAACACTCTGAGATGTTTGAAGAACCAATCAGAAAAACAGTATCGTTTATACTAATGACGTTAATTCCACTTGTTATCGTCATATCTTTTTTTAATATTATTTTTATAAGTTACCTTTCTCGTACTATATCCAGCTCTATTCGAAATCTTACCCTGCTCTTATCAAGTAAACCCGAAAGCAATATTAACCTAGATGATGAGCTTGATATAAAAACGTCGGGTGAATTAAAAGCACTCGTTATCGCGGCCAGGCAGCGGATTAAAAATGATCTTTTAAATATTGAAAACAGTATTGAACTCAAAGAGATTATAAATAGCCAAACAGCCTCCCTGCAGCAAGCAAATGACGAACTTGCACAGTTTGCTTATCGAGCTTCTCATGACCTGAAATCACCGTTGTCAGGGGCTAAATCCCTAGCGCATTTTGTTATTGAAGATATAAAAGCAGGAGATACTGAAGAGGCAAGTCGAAATGCATTGGTTATCTATCAACAAATGGAAAAGTTAGAGACACTTGTTGTTGATATTTTACTATTAGCTAAAGCTGAAATTGGTAGTGAAGATAGAGATGTAATTGATTTTAATCAGTTGATTATTGATATGAAAGAGCGACTCACTTGGCTTATGAAAGACAACCCTTGTAAGCTCGAGACAACAATTAATCTATCAGTACCTATAAAGTCAGAAAAAGCGCGTTTTGCTCAAATTATTGAAAACTTAATTTCAAACGGGTTGAAGTATTACGACAGAAATAAAGACTCCCCTTATCTCCGCTGTGATATTTTCAATGAGCAAGAGACGTTTTTTATTACTGTTACAGATAACGGAATGGGAATACCACAAAAGCATCAAGGTGAAGTGTTTGATATGTTTAAGCGATTTCATGCACAGACGAGTACGGGCTCTGGTTTAGGGATGGCGTTGGTTAAAAAACATATTGAGTACTTAAACGGTGAAATATCACTGCAAAGCTCTGATAAAGGCACAACATTTAAAATAGTAATACCATTGGATAAGCTAATATGACAAAAATTAAACCCCCTATATTAATTGTCGATGACAACGAAGTTGACCGGTATATTCTTAAAAGGCTAATAAAAGAAGCCAAGTTAGATCTTACAATTTTTGAAAAAAAAGATGGTCAAGAAGCATTAGAATTTTTAGAAAATTATGAATCTAATAGAATAAAGTACCCTGATGGATTTCCTCCAATTCTTATATTTTTAGACATTAATATGCCAAAAGTTAATGGCATTCAATTTTTAGAGAAGTTCTCTAAACTCAGAAAAATGATAGAGATAAGCTCGTGTGTAGTTATGATGTTTAGCTCATCTGAAAGAGAAGAAGAAAAAAAGATTATAATGTCACACGACTTTGTAAAAGGTTACCTTGTAAAAGGAAGTTTTCAGGCAGCAGAGTTAAAAGAAAAAGTCATGGCTGTTATTGGTCAGCATTTAGATAAATACAGCTGATGTGCATGTATTTTAAGTTTTAACCTATTAGGCTGTGCCAATTGAAGAGCCTTTAGTTTGAGTATGTGGCTCAAACCAAAGGTTTTTAGCTTAAAGTTATATAGGTGTCTGATTTAAGCTTCAATTTTACAGAGGGTCAAAATAACCTATTTATTTAAGGATGATTTTTTACAATAGTCATCGAGTATCAAGTTAATCTCGTTTGCAGGCATAGGTTTTGAAAATAGAAAACCTTGCAAGTAGTCTATGTTTAGTTTTTTACATAGCTGATGTTGGGCTTTCGTTTCGATTCCTTCAGCTACCACAAAAAAATCTAATTTTTTTAGCATTAAAGATAAACTCTCGATTATTTTTAATCGCTTATTATTTTCTCCATCCAACGACTGCATGCTTTTGTCTAATTTTACTATATCAATAGGGTAAGATATTAGATGAGATATGGATGAGTACCCCATACCAAAATCGTCCAAAGCAATCCTAAATCCCTTGTTAGACAAAGAAGTTAATATCTCAATCACTTCTTTACTATTTTCCATAAAAGCTGTTTCTGTTATTTCAAGAATAATACTGTTGGTTTTTAAGTTGTATGTTTTGACTGTCTCTAATAAATAGCTCTCTAAAATCTCTTTTTGTAGCTGAATAGGTGAAATATTGATAGATAGTGTTAAGGGAGTTTCATAGCTTTGCTGCCATAAAGATAACTGCTCTAAAGCGCTCGCAATTATCCATTTTCCAAGAGGGGCTATTAATCGGCACTCTTCAGCAATAGGAATAAATTCATCAGGAGTATAATGAATGGTTGTACCTGGCCAACGGATAAGGGCTTCGACACCTGTCATTATTTGTGTTTTTGAACAATAAACAGGTTGATAAAATAGCCTAAAGTTTTTTTCCTCTATATGCTCTTTTATACTATTTTGAATATCTACTCGGCGACTAAATTCGTACTGATATTGCTCTTTGTAAAAGCTAATTCTACTTTTACCACTTTGCTTTGAGCGATACATTGCAATGTCAGCACATTTTAGCAGTTCATGAGATTCAGTAGCATCATTTGGGTATATGGCACTTCCAATGCTAACACTGCAATTTAAAGTTCTGCCTTCATGCAAAAAGGGTTTAGAAACTTCTGCTAGTATTCTATTTGCTATCATACCTATTTGATTAATATTGCAAATTCCACCTATTATAACTGCAAATTCATCGCCTCCTAAGCGTGCAAATCCTTCATTTTGCCTCAGGCAACTATGAATCCTTTCTACTGTTTGTATTAAAATTTCGTCGCCGACACTATGGCCAAGCGTATCATTAATATTTTTGAAGTTATCTAAATCTAAAGCAAGTAACGCCACGCAGTTTTTAGCACGTTTATTGTTAGCTATCATTACTTTTAGTATTTCTTCAAAATGATATCGATTAGACAAACCAGTAAGCTGATCCCGTTCTGCCATATGCTTTACAGCAAGATAACTGTTGTGCATACGTTGTTCTGCCTCGAAGCGTTTTTTGGCATATATAAGCGCTTTATTTAAACTATCCCTCGTTATATCACCTTTTGGTAAAAAGTCTTGAGCGCCTGCTTCTATACACTCAATAGCCAAAGCTGAGTTCTCTGAGGAGCTAATCATGATAATTGCGGTGTTACCGAGTTTAGGCTTTGCACGCATTTCAATTAGCATTTCAATGCCATCTTCTTTAGGCATATTATAATCGAGTAGTATTATATCAAAGTGCGTGTCTTCAATGGCTTTCAAGCCCTCGGGTACGCACGTTACTTCGGTAATGTCATGATGATGAGAGCCATCAGAAATAAGCATTTTTTTTATTAATTTGCGATCAACTAAGTCATCATCAACAATTAAAATATTCATAAGTTCCTTCTAAGAGCAGCATCTACATGATGCTCGTTTATAATTGATAATTTCATAGTTAAACTTTGGGCCAAAAAATAGTGAATGTACTGCCGAGTTCCCCATCGGAGGCTACTTCAATTTTGCCCCCATAATTAATAATGAGCTTATTGGCAATACAGAGTCCGATGCCGCTCCCTTCAACATCATCTCGAGATTGCAATGTCTGAAATAACTTAAATATGAGTGAAAAATATTTAGGGTTAATTCCTGGACCATTATCTTTTATTTCAATAATGTAATATTGATTAGAGGGGATAAGTGAAATGTCGATAACCGGGTGCTCTTTATTGTTATGTTTTATTGCATTACTAATAAGATTTTGAAAAACAGTTTTAAAAGGGATCAGTGGTATATCGAGTACTTCGTTATTGGCGTGTATATCAACAGTGACAGCTTGTGGAACTTCTAAAATTTGTTCTATATCTTGGTAAAGACTTTCTAAAGATATGTTTGCACGAGTTGAATCACAGCTATTTATTCTCGAGTAACTTAGTAAATCTTCTAGCAGTACTTGCATTCTATTAGCCCGGCTGAGCACAAGCTGAAAGTTTTCTAGGTGCTCCTGGGGGAGTAAATCTTTGCAATCATCATAAACCCATTCTAATAAACGTTTTATAGCATTTAATGGCGACTTGAGATCGTGTGAAGTAATACTGGTAAATTCATCAAGTTCATCGCTCATTTTTTGTAATTTTTTAATTAAGCGATCTTTTTCAGTTTCGTCTTTTTTGTTTTGCTCGCAAATTGTTGAATTATACTTAGCACTGTTTATTTTATCTAATAAGTTTTTACGTTGGACTAACTGATTTACAAAGTTTTTTTGTAAACTATTTAAAATTGATTTTTCTTTTTCTGTAAGTAGTGAATCACTTGCTCGCTCGAATATCAACCATCCAAACTTAAGGTTTGAGGGCAATATAATAGGCGATATAACTCTAAATATTTTAAGGTCATGCTCAATAATCGATTCATTAAAAATATCATCAGCTAGTTGCTCTTTAGCTACTGTTATTTCTGAACCTGATTTATATAGCTCAACGACACCTGAAGGCTGATTAGCAACAATAGAAAATGAGCTCGCATCAAAAATGTTTAAAATTAGCTCAGCAATGTTTTTTATGTTTGTTTGAATGTCATTATCAAGAGAAGTTGTTAATTGCTGCTCATCTATTAATGATACACCTTCTATATAACTCTCTACATTGGGCATTCAAACTCCTACAACAGTATTAAATATGCCTCATTAAAATGAGATGCAACAAATGATTAACTTATTGTAGTTGATTATTTTGAATGCGTTGAATAATTTGCATTATAAATAGACTTCAAATTAGGGTTTTACCTTATTATAGTCAGCAGGTTATGAATCAATTTTAAAATAAGGCAAAACTCAATATGGGTGTGAAATTTGTAACTTAATAAATAACTATTATTTAGGGTAGTGGTATTACTAAAGATCAACATGCCCAAGTAAAAACAGCATATTTAATCGCTCATTTGTACAATTGTTTGCGCTACGCTAAATAAGGTTTTATGCGTATCCATTGCTTGTTTTTGTAGCTGTTTATGGGCTTGCTCTTCGGTGAGCTTTAACTGCTCAATAAGTATGTACTTGGCTTGGTGAATTACCTTTTGCTCACTAATAACTTTTTTAGCGTCAAGTAACGCTTGGTTTATTTGTTTTATATGCTGGCTTTGCTCGATAATTAAATCATACATAGTTTTATTACTGTTGAGCTTATCGGCCGCTATATTTTGGTTTACTTCTGGCTCTGGTTGCTTAATGGCTAATTGGCCAAAAGTAGGGGCTATGTGTTGCTCTGCCATATTGTTAAGTACTTGCTTATTTGTATTTAAACTACGTTGAGCACAGGCTATTTGCATTGCTGCGGTATCAATTAATTGATCTGCTATATTTTGTTCAATTTTGTGCATTATATCTATGCGCGTAGTGGTTACTTCGTACCATACTTCGCTTAGTTGCGAGAGCGGTTGAGCATTCTCGTCATCGAGTTTTTGCAGTAAACTTCTAAGTTGCTCTACCTGATTATTAACCTGATGTGTTGTTAACGTGGCAAAGCATTTTAAAAGGTGCGCATCGGCGTACTCATTAAAAAAGTCAAAGCTGTGGTTTTGCTCTTGTTCAAAATGCGCGAGTTGTTGTTTTTGCTCAGTGGTAAATTTACTCGCTGCAAATGCTTGTGCACCACAGGCGCGCTCTTGTCCTGCGTACTCTTTACCTTGCATAAAATTGAAAAATGCGACTAACAAACGCGTTATTTTAGGATCGCTTGCGCCATCTGCTGCCTCTAAAATAATATTGAGTAAACTAGCAATTAACTGAGTGAATGACTGCGTAGCATGCACTGCACTAATGTTTTGTTGTGCTATTTGATTGCGTAGTTCGGGCAATGCGTCAAGTGTTTGCAGGCTATAGGTAATTAAATTAAATAACCGAGTATGACCAGTATCGGCGTTGTCGTTTATAAATGTTTGTTTAAGAGAATCATAAAATGCAGTTTGTGCGCTGCTGCTTAAAGGGATTTGTTCTTGTAATTGGGTTTTAAATCGCTCGCGATTTGAGGCCAAAAAGATATTACTCATTGCACGTTCTTTTTGTAACTGATGTACAAAATCGCCTAACTTAGTAAGCGAGGCACAACTGTTTTGTAATTGCTTTAGCGCGTGTATTTCTTGATACTTAGCCGCTAATAAAAACTGTTTTGTGAGAGGGTTGCTTGTCGCCATTGGTATTATTCCACACTTTTTTGTTTTTAAAGTGCAACCACTGTTCCAATCATTAATAAATTTCATCATTGAATTTAAAATCAAGCTAATACAATTGCTTAAAGTATTATTTTTATTTGTCACTGTGTTTCTATAATTTAACTTGCCATTACTTTTAACTTATTTGGTGCATTTAAGTATGTTATTGCACACAACTTGAACCCAAATTAAAAACAAAAAAAGCGCCTACTCCTGGGGAGGTAGTAAGCGCGAAAAGTGCATTATTCATTTTACGTCATGCGTTAACATTTACACTGTTTAGTAACTCAGGACTAATAGCCATTTTATGATTTATTACTTCACCAATCATAATTAGGGTAGGGCCTTGAAGGTTGTGTTTAGCATGCTCATTTACTATTTTCTCAAGCGTACTGGTAATTACTTTTTGCTTAGTAGTAGTGGCATTCTCTATTAGTGCGATGGGTGTATTACTTGGCCAGCCCACTGATTGCAAACCGCAGCTTAGCGTTTGTAAGCGCGAAAGCCCCATATAAACCACTAAAGTGGGGTTGTTGTTTGCAGGCATAAACGCGTAATTTTGCCAATGAGGTTGCTTGTTAGGATCGGCAAACTGCGCTGTTAAAAATGTAACACTGCGTGCTACATCGCGTGCAGTGAGCGGAATACCCGTATAAGCGGACGTAGCACAAGCCGTTGTCACACCCGGAACAATAGCAAAATTAATATTATGCTCACTAAGCGCATCGGCTTCTTCGTTAATACGTGCAAATATACTCGGATCGCCGCCTTTTAAACGCACTACGTTTAAGCCTTGTTGTGCGTATTTAACCAGTAGTTCGCAAATGTTAGCTTGGGTCATCGAATGTTTACCCGCACGTTTACCTACAAATACTCGCTGTGCTTTTTTAGGAAGCGTTTTTAATAAATCATCGCTTACTAACCAATCGTATAAAACAACATCGGCGGTATTAATTAAACGCTGCGCTTTTACTGTAATTAGCTCTGCGTCTCCTGGGCCCGCACCAATTATATAAACGTTGCCGCTTTTGACGCTGCGACTATTTGAGCTTGTTAGCTTAGTAACAAGCTTATTTAGCCACACGTTTTCAATACCCGAAAAATAAGACAGTACACTCATACTATTCCCCTAAGCCACAGCTGTTGTAACTTTTGGTTCAGCGCTTATAAATACACTGCCGTCTTCAATTTTTGCATTAAAAACCGGTAGGTGTATTGCTTCTGCTTCTAAACATTCGCCTGTTTCTAGGCAAAAGTGTTGCTTATATAAAGGCGATGCGACAACTAATTTATTGTCGACTGAGCCAATAATGCCACGCGACAATACATTGGCTTTGCCAATCGGGTCGTAGTTGCTAATGGCAAACACAGCCGTTGGATTTTGTGGAATGTAAAAAATAGCCACTTGCTGATTATTAACTAATGCGCATACGCCGCTATTAGCCACTAGGTTGTCGATTGTTCCAATATTATGCCAAGACATCAGCTTGCTCCTGTTCAACTTCCATTACTGGAATACGGTTTTGTGTATTACGTTGCTCACGTTTTTCGGCTTCTGTAGCAGGGCGAATTTGGTTACGCTCTTGCACAAACAAAATGTTGTCGTCGGTTTCGGGGCTATTAACAAACTGGCGGAATCGTTTGGCAGCATCTGGGCTTTCAATCGCTTTTTTCCATTCACACGCATAGGTTTGTGTAATTAACTCCATTTGCGCTTCTAGTTCGTCGCAAATGCCTAAGCTGTCGTCAATTACTACGCTTTTAAGGTAGTCTAAACCGCCTTCAAGGTTTTCCATCCATACCGACGTACGCTGCAATTTGTCAGCCGTTTTAATGTAAAACATAATTACGCGGTCAATGTATTTAATTAGTGTTGGCGTGTCTAAATCGGTCGCAAATAAATCAGCATGGCGAGGGCGCATACCGCCATTACCACACACGTATAAGTTCCAGCCATTTTCGGTGGCTATAATGCCAATATCTTTACTTTGTGCTTCGGCGCATTCGCGGGTACAACCCGATACCGCCATTTTAAATTTATGCGGTGCGCGTAACCCTTTGTAGCGGTTTTCAATTTCTATTGCGTGTCCAACGCTATCTTGCACACCATAACGACACCACGTACTACCCACACACGATTTAACAGTTCTAAGAGACTTACCATAGGCATGACCGGTCTCAAATCCGGCTTCTATAAGTCGCTCCCAAATAACAGGAAGCTCTTCTAAACGCGCACCAAATAAATCGATACGCTGACCACCAGTGACTTTGCAGTATAGGTTAAAGTCTTTGGCTACTTGTCCAATTACAATGAGTTTGTCGGGTGTTATTTCGCCGCCAGCAATACGCGGTACCACAGAGTACGAACCATCTTTTTGCATATTTGCTAGGTACGTATCGTTAGTGTCTTGCAAACCAACATGAGCGGGCTCTAAAATAAAGTCGTTCCATGTTGAGGCTAAAATAGAGCCAATGGCAGGTTTACATATTTCACAGCCATGACCGCTGCCGTGTTTAGTTAGTAAGTCATCAAACGTTTTAATGCTTTCTACTTTTACCATGTGCAATAGTTCTTGGCGTGAATACGCAAAGTGCTCACATACATGGTTGATAACTTCAACACCACGACTTGCTAATTCGTTATCAACAACTGATTTTAGTAACGCAGCACAACCGCCACAGCCGCTTGCTGCTTTAGTGCATGATTTTACCGAGGCTAAATCGCATGAGCCGCCATCGATTGCACCCACGATGTCGCCTTTACTCACATTGTGACACGAACAAATAGTGGCGGTGTCGGGTAGGGCACTGCCAGATAACGACGGCGCGCCGCCGCTATCTGGTAAAATTAAACACTCAGGGTTTTCTGGTAAGTCCATGTCGTTAAGCATGTACTGCAATAAAGTATCGTAGTCGCTGGTATCGCCAACTAGTACAGCGCCCAGTAACTTATCGCCTTTTTCACTTAGTATGATTTTTTTATAACAGCCGCGAATAGCGTCTTGGTATATAAGCTCTTTACAGTCAGGCGTTTTTGCATGAGCGTCGCCAATTGAGCCTACTTCTACGCCTAACAACTTAAGTTTAGTGCTCATGTCGGCACCTAAAAACTCAAGCTCGCCACCACTTAATTGGCTCGCTGCAACGCGCGCCATGTTGTAACCCGGTGCGACTAAGCCAAATAGTTTTTTGTCCCACAGTGCACATTCACCAATGGCTAAAATATCAGGATCAGATGTTTGGCATTGGTTATTAATAATAATACCGCCGCGCTCACCGAGTTCTAAATCAGCAATTTTGCCGAGTTGGTCATACGGGCGAATACCAGCAGAAAACAAAATTAGGTCTGTTTCTAAAAATGACTCATCCGAAAAATTTAATCTAAAGCGACTGGTTTCGCCTTTTACTATTTCACTGGTTGCCTTTGATGTGTGTACCGTTACGCCAAGTTCTTCTATTTTATTTTTTAGAAGCGTACCGCCTTGTCCATCAAGCTGAACAGCCATAAGCTGCGGTGCAAATTCAACTACGTGGGTATCAAGTCCTAGTTGCTTAATCGCATTTGCGGCTTCAAGCCCTAACAAACCACCGCCAATAACTACACCACTTTTACTTACAGCGGCACTGGCTTTTATTTGTTCTAAATCTTCTAATGTACGATACACCAAACAATGAGGTTGGTCGTTACCTTTTATAGGCGGCACAAATGGAAATGAACCTGTTGCCAATATAAGCTTATCGTACGGGTATTGCTCACCAGTTAGCGTGGTTACTATTTTTGCTGTTCTATCAATGCCTTCAACCCACTGGCTGGTATGCACATTAATATTAAGTTGTTTGTAGTTGTCGTGAGTGGTAAGTGCTAAATCGGCGGCTGTTTTGCCATCAAATACACTTGATAAGTACACGCGATCGTATGCAAGATTTGCTTCTCCGCAAAGTACAGTAATGTCTGCGTTGGCATCGCTTTGGCGCATTTGCTCAACAAAGTGGTGTCCGACCATACCATTACCAATAATGAGTATTTTTTGCGAGGTTTGCATAGGGCATTCCTTAAAGTGACGGTTTAGATACAAATAACAAAAAAGCCCGCCACAAATACGCAATATGCATAACTGTGTGCGGGCTTCTTTGCCGATGGTTGCTAATAGCTATTGTGCTCACAACCTAAATTTTTGCCGTAAGTAAAACGGGCTTGTTAATAGAATGTTTGCAAAAATACAGCCAGTTTTTTAAGTTATTGTTTAAATAGTATTTAATGTGTTTTTAGAGTGAGGATAAAACCTATTTTGTTATATGTTGGTGCGCGCCTGGCACTAAGAGGGTGCAAGTATTGTCATTGTATTGTGCATTATCAGTCAATAAAACACCCATTATCATTCATTGTGTATTGAGTTAAATTTAGCCCATAAAATACGCACACGAATTACAAGCAAAATGATAAACACAAATTCAATAGATGATTCCCCTTTTCACGAAGGCGAGTTGGCAATACAAGACAAACTCGGTAAACGAAAAATAATGGCAACATTTAGCAAACGTGGCGTGCGCTCATTTATGCCAGAGCAGCATAGAAAGTTTGTGGCTCAAAAGGTTACGTCGTTTATTCAGTTTTTATTTGAAAAGTTTGAAGCTAAGCCAAAAACAAAAAAGCCTAAAATCAGTTAAGTGATTTTAGGCTTTTTGGTGCAGGTTATTAAATTTATTTTAAAATAACCACAGGCACATCGCTGTTCTCGAGCATTTTAATGGTGTTACTGCCCACAAAAAACTGCCTTAGTTTAGAGTGCCCAAATGCACCCATTACAATTAGTTCTACATTATTTTGTTCTTTATATTGCATTAACGAGTCAAAAATATTGCCCTCTAAAAAGCTTGCCGACACTTCAAAGTCCATACTGATAAGCTTGTGCTGTGCGTTAACAAATTTTTCTTCAAGGTCTTTTTCGTTATTTTTAATACTCACTAAATGACAATGCAAACCATGTAACAAGCCGCCATCAATCACTTGTTGTAGCGCTTTGTCGGCTGTTTCGCGGCCGTCGTACGCAATCATAAATGATTTAGGTTGTTTAAATGTTTCAGGAATAAGCAAAATAGGTTGTGTTGCATTGCGCACTAAGGTTTCTATATGTGAGCCCAGCACCGCGAAGCTATTACTATGTCCAGCACCATTTTGGCCAATAACAATAAGGCGTGTATCGTCTTTTAAGTCTATAACGGTATCGAGCAAATCACCGTGGCGCTTAATTAGTTCAAAATTAGTAACACCTGCCGATTTAGCATGCTCACTTACTGAATTTAATAATTCGTCAGCCATTTTTAAACTTACTTTGCAGCGTTGTTCGTCAAGCTTAGTCATTTCATCAAGAAGTGTTGACTGTGCACCAAGCCCAATACTACCAGAGTAGTCGCCGATATTAGTTTGCTGCGTTTTTTCAATTGTATGCACAAAGCTAATTGGTTTATTTAGCTTTTTTGAAGCCCAAATAGCAGCATCGGTTACATTTTTAGTAATGGCTGAGCCATCTACATAGGTAATTATTTTAGTCATTGCATTCTCCTTAATGTCCGCCAAGTAGTTTTTCGACTTCTTCAGGGTTGTTATGCACACCAAATTTATCAATTACAGTTTCGGTTGCGCTATTCATACCAATAATACTAACCGTTGCGCCTTCACGCCTAAATTTAATAACCACCTTGTCGAGTGACGATACACCAGTTATATCCCAAAAATGTGCATGGGTTAAATCAATTACCACGTTAGAAACCGCATTTTTAAAATCGAACGATGCAATAAATTGCTCAGCTGAGGCAAAAAATACTTGGCCAACGACTTCATAGGTTATTTTATCGTTGCTTTCATCATGCTTGGTTTTAACCACCATAAAGCGACCAATTTTATTGGCAAAAAACAACGTAGCTAACAACACACCAACTAAAACGCCAATGGCTAGGTTATGCGTGGCAACAACCACAATAACGGTGGAAATCATCACTACATTTGATGAAAGCGGGTTCTTTTTTAAATCCTTAACAGATGTCCACGAAAACGTACCAATCGATACCATAATCATTACCGCAACTAAGGCTGCCATAGGAATTAACTGCAGCCATTCATCTAAAAACACCACCATGATGATTAAAAATGAGCCTGCAATAAAGGTAGAAAGCCTGCCGCGACCACCCGATTTAACATTAATAATTGATTGCCCAATCATAGCGCAACCCGCCATACCACCAAATAAGCCTGCGCCAATATTAGCAATACCTTGGCCCTTACATTCTTTATTACGATCGCTCGTTGTATCAGTTAAGTCATCAACAATAGTGGCGGTCATCATTGACTCAAGTAAGCCCACAACAGCAAGACCAATTGAATACGGTAAAACAATTTGCAGTGTTTCGAGTGTTAGCGGTACATCGGGCCATAAGAATATAGGTAGAGTGTCTGGTAGTTCGCCCATGTCGCCAACGGTTCTTATATCAAGACCCAAAAATATTGAAACCAGTGTAATAACAACAATACACACTAAAGGAGAGGGAAGTATTTTGCCAATAGTTGGAATATACGGAAATAAGTAAATAATACCTAAGCCCGCTGCGGTCATCGCATAAACATGCCAAGTAACATTAGTCAGCTCAGGTAACTGCGCCATAAATATTAAAATCGCCAGCGCATTTACAAACCCTGTTACAACAGAGCGCGATACAAAGCGCATTAATTCACCGAGCTTTAAAAAGCCTGCAAATATTTGTAGTACACCAGTGAGTAAGGTAGCAACCAGTAAGTATTCCAAACCATGGTCTTTAACCAGCGTTACCATTAACAGTGCCATTGCACCGGTAGCCGCCGATATCATGCCAGGACGTCCGCCTACAAAGGCAATAATAACCGCAATACAAAATGAGGCGTATAAACCTACTTTTGGATCAACACCGGCAATAATAGAAAAGGCAATCGCTTCAGGTATTAGGGCAAGCGCCACAACAATACCAGCAAGCACATCGCCACGAACATTAGAGAGCCAATCTCTTTTTACGTGATCAAACATGTAATAAACCTAATTAGTTAGTTTCCCAAAGTATAGGGGAGTATTTTATTTAAATAACAGTGATTCTCGCGCAGGCGGCGATTAGGTTGCACGTAACGTGCTGATGAAAAAGGGGAGTGGTTGCCTAGGGCGGCGTAAGTTTCAAGAAAAAAGCTCCTTTTGATTAGTTTATATTAATAATGCGGACGAATTATAAACATCACATATATATTAGCAATATGTTATTTGGCCTTAAAGACCAAACATTAATTTAATTATGCATTTGCTTATTTAAAACTCAAATGTAAAACCAAACTCTCTTAGTTTTTCGTATACGTTTATATCAAAACGGTACAAAGTAGCAGCTCGGTGAGCTACGTTGGTTTGTTTTTCTTTGCAGTTTATTAGTAAGTTCATTTTTTGGAACTTACGTCTAAAGTTAGGCTTATCGAGTGATTTATTTAAAATCGACTCGTAAATTCCTTGTAGCTCAAGCAAGGTAAACTTTTCAGGGAGCAGGCTAAAACCAATCGGCTCGTGCCTTACTTTATAGCGTAAGTAATCTAAGCCACTTTTTAAAATGTCGGCGTGGTCAAACATTAAAGGGAGAACGTTATTTACATCAAACCATTCACATTCTAAAGCATTGTCGCCGCTCACAAGATTGGTTTCTTCAAAGCGTACGAGCGAATAGTAAACAATGGTTATAATACGTCTAGCAGGGTAGCGGTCAACGTTACCAAACGCACCTAACTGATCTAAATAAAGGTTTTCAACACCGGTCGTACTTTTAACAACACGCAGAGCTGCTAACTAATGGTGACTTTGAAGCCGGTCTTGATTCATGGCAATCACGAGGCAGTGCTACTATTTCACTTGAAACAACCCAAGCTCACAGCGGGCAAAACCTATAATGTATCTGCGTGGGTTAAGTTATCTGACGATAACACAGCGGTATCGCCAGGGATTAAACTTACACTGCAAATTGAGCATGCGAGCACTGAATACCTCGAGCTAACCACTGTTACAAACGTAGTTGCAGGCGATTGGGTAAAGCTTTCGGGCACTTATACCCATTCAGTAACAACCGAGGAAAGTGCGGCTTTACTTTATGTGGAGTCAAACGAACTGACTGCTGATTTTCATGCAGACGACGTATCGGTCATTTTGGTAGAACAATAAACCAAACTAAAAGTAATTAACCCCACATTTGATAGTCTGTATTTTTTACAGACTATCAAATGTGGGGTTTCATAAAAAGAAGTGCACTATGCTTTTATATTAGTAATGAGTATCGCTTTAAAGCGACATATACCGTCATTATA
The DNA here is from genome assembly GCF_014163835.1 of Pseudoalteromonas sp. SR43-5. Taxonomy (NCBI): domain Bacteria; kingdom Pseudomonadati; phylum Pseudomonadota; class Gammaproteobacteria; order Alteromonadales; family Pseudoalteromonadaceae; genus Pseudoalteromonas; species Pseudoalteromonas sp. SR43-5. The sequence continues at coordinate 55,331 of NZ_JACJEA010000017.1, read as the reverse complement.
AATACATTAGCACGATAACGCCGGTGCGTGAAAAGCTATATTAGTTTGACTCAAATGACGAAAGTTTCTTTTGAACGTTATTTCGCAATACATCGTCTATGTACTCATTAAATGCCTTATTACCGGTTATCACGGGGTTTCGTTGATCAGATTTACGATTTTTTAATGTATTAATTTGATTAATTAGATCATGTGAAAACGGGTGGTTTGAGATACTTCCATCAACATCGTTTTTGTTTGCAATTTTTTGAAAATAATTTAAAGAGTGCAAATAAGTTTGATTTGCTTCTTTAGTATCCGGTAAACCGGTACCTCCCCAAAGTGCAACTGTATGAGGTATGCCATTATCTGTAACAGGTATTATCAAAGACAACCCACCAGGCGTATGCCCTGGTGTAGCAAGTACCGTTAAATTAGTTTTACCTAAACTTATTTTTTCACCATCGATAACTTGGGTGTAAGTGCTAGGTAATGGTATTTCGGTAGAAAAATTACCGAAAGGATCAGTTAATACAGGTGCATTTGGATTATGGATGTAGTTCCACTCATTTTTTCTCATTAAAATTTTAGCGCCATAATGTGATTCAAAGTAGTGAGCGCCACCATAATGGTCGCTGTGGCCGTGAGTAACTATCACGTATTTAATATCTTCAGGATTTAAGCCTAACTCTTTTAGTCCAGGAACAATCACATGTTTGGCATCGTGCGGGGTCCACATGGTATCGATTAAAATAATGCCCTCAGTTGTAGTGATAACAAAAGTACCTACGCTGACATATCCTACAAAATAAAGGTTATCAAATAGCTGAGTGGGTTCAATAACAGTGGTATTGAACAAATCACTAGAGGTTAGCGAGGAAGGTAATTTATTTAATCTAGTACTTATTTTATCTTCACTCAATTTTGTAATATTACCGTTATTTGATGTTGTGCAGCCGCTCAGTAAGTAAGTTATTACTGTAATCGAGAAAATGCCTAAAAATGTTTTTTTCATATTTTACACCTTAGTTAATTAGGCATATTAAAAGCCCAAGTAATAAACTTTAGTACGTCGTATATTTAATTATTAAATACAGGGTATGAACTCAAAATTAAAATTTAATGAATAAAACAACTTTAGCCTTTGTTTGTTTAGAGATCGAGTTTGTTATCTTTAGGCTAAATGAGAGATGCGAAAGCATTAGTCATTTTGTAAAAGAGGGTTTGAATAACGATAGAAGCGAATATATCGTTATTCATTGTATTGAAAATAGCTCTAGGTTACTTACTATCTATGGCGTTTATATCATTGACTCGGTTAATTATGATATTAATTAATAAAGCACATAAAATAACGGCAGGTATTGCATTGGCAACACTGTCGTAAACTACATGAAAAAATGTTGCACCAGCCATAATAACTAACAAACCACTTGCAGCTAAAATGCTTAGTTTTTTGATCCAAATAGCAATAGCACCCGCAAGTTCACTTGCACCAATAAAATAGCCAAACCAAGCAGGTAAACCCATAAGAGCAAAAGATAAGTGCATTTGCTCAACTCCTGCTAGTTTTGCAGAGCCTGCAGCTATAAAGGCAAGTGTTGTTAATCCTAGTGATGTATACATAAAAATTCTTTTTACTTTTGTGCTCATGTTATTCCCAACTTTAATAAGAGTGGTTTAAGCAGATGCTTAGCTTTTGACGTTAGAATAATCACAGTTCTTATTAATTAATATTGAATGTTTTTTTATAAGATATAAACTTTAGCTTTACATGTTTGGCGTAAATTATGAAATTAGAACAGCTTAGTATGTTTGTTACTGTTGCTCAGGTTGGATCATTGAGTGAAGCAAGTGCTCTTTTACACAAAACTCAACCAGCTATAAGCCAAGGCATTAAGCAACTAGAAAATACCCTTAACTTTGCCTTATTTAGTCGTAATGGTTATCGGTTAGAGCTTACCAGTGCAGGAAAAACTATGTTTCATAAGGCTATGAAATTGCTAGATGATGCAGCACAACTTAAACAAGTTGCACACCACATAGCACAGGGGAACGAGGTAAGTATAACGATTGCAATTGAAGCATCATTTAATTTAAAGGGTATTTTACCATTACTAAAAAATATGCAAAATCAGTTCCCTGAAACTCAAATAATAATCAGGCAAGAGTACATAACAGGTGCAATTGAAGCCTTACTTGATGGCTGTGCCGATCTGTGTATAACACCAACAATGGAATTTTCTGCACAAGAAGAGAAAATTGAAAAGCATTTGTTAAATAGCGGCTCATTAATCAATGTAGCTTCCCCTTTGTTGTTAAAGCGAAATCCAAACCTAAGGCAAGCCACTGATTTGTTGAACGAATACCAAATAATTGTGCAGGACTCAGGCACTGGTTCAAAAAACATAGAGTGGGGTGTACAGCAAGGTCAGCGACGATGGTATGTAAATGACTTTCCAACTAAAAAAATGCTTATCGAAAGTGCAATGGGTTGGGGCAAATTACCAGGTTATTTAGCTGATGAAGGTATTGCAAATAATACTCTGAAAATGCTGTCACTTAGTGATGTGCAAAATATAACGCCTCTAAAATATTACATTATTAAGAAAAGGGGAGAAGTGTTGGGACCTGTAGCAGAGGCTGTGTGGGAGCAATTTAAAAACTATCAGATATAACAATTACATATATGTGAAAAACGTATTTAAGTGTTTATATTGAGGTAATTTTGCAGCTTGTAAAATTAACGAAGGATTGGTTGTTGCATCAACCGGTTTTAGGGCTTTGATTGACTCTACATCGCCACTGTCGGCAACGACCGTGGTTACTTTTTGAGTTGTTCTAACAAGTTCATAATGATGTACGCCTCGGCTTTAAAACCGAGGCGATGTCCTTATACGTAGCGGTTAACAATATTCTCAAGCAGCTCTTGTCGGCCAGAAACTTGCTTAGGATAGATGTCGTTTTCGTGTACTAACGCAGCAAGGCTCTCAAGTGATTGTTCACCTTTTAAAATGCTTTGGCCTAGGTCTTCTTTCCAACCTGCGTAACGTTTTTCTACAAAGTCAGAAAGCTCGCCGCCTTCAATCATTGCTGCTGCATTGAGTAATGCTTTTGCCATCGTATCCATACCACCAATGTGACCGATGAATAAATCATCGCGTTCACACGATTGACGACGAAGTTTAGTATCAAAGTTAAAGCCACCGGTTGTAAAACCGCCATTCTTTAAAATTTCGTAAACGACAAGTGTTCACTCAGCTACATCGTTAGGGAATTGATCTGTATCCCATCCGTTTTGCATATCACCACGGTTAGCATCAATACTACCCATAATACCTTTAGCGCAAGCAACGGCAATTTCGTGGTGGAAGCTATGACCTGCAAGTGTTGCGTGGTTTGCTTCAATGTTTACTTTAATTTCGTCTTGTAAGCCGTGCTTGTGTAAAAAGCCTGCAACCGTTGCTGTATCGTAATCGTACTGGTGCTTAGTTGGCTCTTGTGGTTTTGGCTCAATTAATAATGTGCCTTTAAAACCAATTTTTTTCTTGTGTTCTACAACCATTTTCAAAAAGCGTGCGTACTGCTCGCTTTCTTGCGCAAGGTCTTTATTTAGTAGTGTGTCGTAACCTTCACGACCACCCCAAAGTACGTAGTTTTCGCCGCCTAAACGATGCGTAATTTCCATTGCATGTTTAACTTGCGCTGCTGCATATGCATACGTATTAGGATTAGGGGTTTGTTGCACCACCGGCACAAAAACGTTTGTTTGAGAACAAGTTAGCAGTACCCCACAGTGGCTTTACACCAGTGCGTTGCATTTCTTTTTAGATAATGTTAGCTATGTGCGTTACGTAATCGAGGCTTTCTTGTAGTGTTTTGCCTTCAGGGGCAATATCAACATCATGAAAAATATTTGTATTTAAGTTTTTACACGAAACCAAAGGCAAAGAGCTTGAACAAATGAAAGGGTAAATATTACCCCTTTAATAAGCGCCAAAACTATTGTAATAGTTTGGCGCTTATTTTATTTATTTTCATATCTACAATGAAAAAGAGTGCTTATATTCATTTTTATTTTTCTATAAAAGACTCCTAATAGATAAAGTTATATTTAGGAGTCATTAATTTTCTAACTTGCACCGCAATAGTACCTTACATAAATTATGCTGGCTAAGTGGCCTTAATAATAGTTACCCTATTTGTATGGTTGTTTTAGCAAATTTAAGAGGTTGTAATTTAGGTTTTGCAAAACAATAAGCAAATGTCAGTGGACCTACTCTGCCAATCAGCATAAGTAAAATTATTATTAGCTGGCTTGGCATACTTAAATTACTAGTAAAATCACGAGATAGCCCTACAGTGCTCAATGCCGAAATTACTTCAAAAGTAATATCTAAAAGAGACGCTTGCTCGATTTTACTCATAATCATGATGCTTAAAAAAGCCGTAAATAAGTATAAAATTACAACACTCAATGCTTTTATCACAAGTTTGTCGCTTAGCTCTCTGTTAAATATGGTTACCTGTGGTTTTTGGCGTAAATAACTATACATAGCAAGTAGTAAAATAACAAAAGTTCCTATTTTAATGCCGCTTGCTGTACTTACCGAACCGCCACCTATTACCATTAATAACAATGTAAGCAATGTCGAGTCGGAACTGAGCTGGCTAATAGGTAAAGTATTAAAGCCTGCAGTACGTGGTGTAACTGCTTGAAACCAAGCAGCAATTACTTGCTCGTTAATAGGTAGGTTGGCAAGTGTGGCTGGATTTGAATATTCAAATAAAAAAATAAGCAAAAATGCACTGCAATTTATTACAGCACTTGCAATTAATACAATACGTGTATTAGTTGCTAATTTATGCCAGCGACGTTGTTGATATATATCTATTAAAACGGTAAACCCTAAGCCACCGATTATAAATAATGCACTGATAATAAGATTAACAGATACATCACTTTTAAAAGCCATTAAGCTATTACTATCGAGTGCAAACCCGGCATTGTTAAAAGCCGAAATAGTATAAAATAGACTTTGATAGGCGCTACCCGCAATACCATAGTCATCTACCCAGCTAATAAAAAGTAAGCAAAATGCTATAGTCTGAATTATTAGCGAGTAAGTTATTACACATCTAGCTACATGGATCACTCCATTTAAATCGCTTGTATCGAATGCTTGGCTTGCAAGTAAACGTTGTTTTAATCCTAAGTTTTTACCAATACTTAAAAATGAAATAACGGCTACGGTCATAAAGCCGATTCCTCCAATTTGAATAAGTACCATAACAACACATTGGCCAAATGTGGTTAGCGCAGTACCTGTATCAATAACAACTAAGCCTGTAACTGTAACCGCAGAGGATGCAGTAAAAAAAGCTTGAATAAAGCTAAGCGATTCAACACTTGCAAAAGGTAATAGTAATAAGCAAGTGCCTAAAATAATGAGAGCAAAAAAACCAGCAGTTAAAATTAAAGGGGGGTTAACAGGCCTTTTGAAATTTTTTAAACGGCGATTAAATTGCTTTGGAAGTACGTGTGCTTGCCAGTTAATCATAAAGCTTTAAACCGTTTGGTGAGTTTTGTTAGGTAATGTTTAGAGCCCAGTAATACAAGGCTATCACCATGGCGTAACTCGGTGTCGAGTGTTAGGTCTGTATTAAAATTATCATCTCGGCGTAAGGTGAGCGGTTTTATATCTGAGTTACGGTCTTTTAAAAGCCAGCCAATATTGCGCCCTGATAAATGTAAATCTATGGCAAGCTCAACAATAAATGTAGATTGTGTAAGCGCAAAGTACTGGTTAACCATAGGGTAGTTAAGTGCATGTGCTACTCTGATACCCATTTCTTCTTCGGGGTGAATAATACGAGATACGCCAAGTTTACTTAAAATTTGATGGTGACTTTTAGAGCACGCCTTAACCCATATTTGTTTAACACCAAGATTTTTTAAGTGCAGCACGCATAAAATACTGGCTTCTATATTTTCACCAATTGCAACTAATACAGCTTGGCAGCTGGTTAAGTCGAGTCGAGCAAGCTGTGTTTCATCACTAGCATCTAAAATGACAGTGTAATTTAACTGATTAGCAAACGTGTTAATGGTGTTTTCGCTTATATCGGCTGCGCAAACGTGATGCCCCTGATTAGCAAGCTCAAGCGAGGCGGTAACACCAAAACTACCTAATCCAATTACTGCAAACTGTGCCATGTGTGTTCCTATTAAAAAAATACGACATAGCAAAGACTATGGAATTTTAAAAAAGAGTCACCCTATATCAATTAAGCTTTATAAACATTTAACACTACAGCCAAAAATCTTTATAAAAACTTTATACACAACGTATTAAAAAGCAGTAACCTATAAAAAGAGAATTTTATGGGAGTGCACAAATGGGTATTAATAAATGGCTTAAGCCGCTTTTATTAACAACAATTGCGCCTATTTTTATTGTGCTGGCTATTTTTCCAGTTCGAGAGTGGCTAACGACCACCGACATTGTGATGTTGCAATTACTTTGGGTGGCATGGGTTGCGGTGCGTCAAAATGCCGCCTTAGCGGGGATTACAACGTTAGTTAGTGTGGCATGTACCGACTGGTTTTTTGTACTGCCGTACTTTACATTTCATATCGAAAAAATTGAATACTTAGTCACTTTTACTGTCATGCTTATAGTTGGCTTGATGATAAGCAAATTGGCGGGCGAGCTAAGTAAAAACGTTCGTGATACCCAGTTACATGCCAGTAATACACGATGTTTATATGAGTTAGCTAAGGCGCTTAATGGGCTTGATGATATAAACGCTCAGCGCCAAGTATTTACAACCTCGATTAAAAACCATCTAGGTATTACACTTCGTTGGAACAATAATACAATGGATAATGGAGAGTACTTCAATATCGAACAAAACACACAATGGGGCGGCTTTAGTTCAGATGCCGAACTTAGTCCTGAAAACCGTGCATTTATAGATACGGCACTGTCTTTGTTGTTTCAGGTCCACGAAAACTCAAATCTTAGAAACCAGTCGGCATCGATGAAAGTACAAGCAGAGTTAGAACGTGCTAAAAACGCATTGCTGCGTAGTTTATCTCATGATCTACGCACGCCTTTAGCTACTATTATGGGTTCATCAAGCATGTTAGCTGACGAAAATATTGAGCTAAGTAAGGCATCAATTACAGAACAAGCAAAAAATATATATGAGCAAAGTGAAATCTTAAATCAGCATTTTAATAAAGTGATGGAGCTTAGCCGGGTAAATAAAATAGGAGAGCAGCTAGCGTGGCAAGCTATCAACGTACATACACTTGTTACTGAGGCTAAAGCACGCAGGCAGCAGCAATTAAGTGGTTTTAACTTAGCGTTAGTATTTGATAAAGCTACTTGTTGTATAGGTGATATAACACTTTTAGAAATCGCGCTTGCGAATATATTCGAAAACGCGGCACGTTACGGTGATGGAGTGGCGACAGTGGACTTTAATACTGAACGAATTGGTAATATAACACACTATAAAATAGCCGTAAGCAATCTCATAGTTACTCATCCAAGCAGTTCGGATGAAGGAGTTGGGCTTGGTAGCGTAATTTGCGATGTAGTTGCTCAGTTTCATCAAGGCGAATTTGTATTAGCTATTGATGAGCTGACCCAAGTAGCCACAGCAATACTTAGCTGGAGTGCAAAGAATGATTAATGTATTGGTGCTAGAAGACTCACCTGCATTGCAAAGTTTTTTAAAAACATTACTAGGTGCCAGTGGCTATAACGTATCAATTAGTGCGAAAGGGCTTGATGGTTTTTCATTAATGAGTGAGCAAAGCTTTGACTTAGTGTTACTTGATTTGGGATTGCTTGATATGGATGGACAAGCTTGGTTACTTGAAGTACGACAATGGAGCCAAATACCAATATTAGTGCTTTCGGCTCGCGATGGCGAGGTGGAAAAGGTTACAGCCCTTGATAATGGGGCAAACGATTATATAACCAAACCTTTTAGTGCAAACGAACTTCTGGCAAGAATGCGTGTGCTACTAAGAGTAAATACACAGCCGAGTTTGGCACTGCAATGCGGTAGCATCATTATAGATCCGCATAAGCACACAGTTACGCTTAACAGTAGCGATGTAAAGCTCACTAATAAAGAATATAAAATTTTGCTTATGTTATTTCAAAATAAAGATAAAGTGCTTACTCATAATGCTATTTTAAGTCAGGTATGGGGGGAGCAATACATTAATAGACCTGAGTATATTCGTGTACATGTAGCGCAACTAAGACAAAAGCTTGAAGTAAACCCTGCAAGCCCTATTCATATCTTAACTGAGCCAGCGGTAGGTTATAGATTAGTTGGGTAGGCACTAAAAAATTATCGTCCTAAATTTAGCTATTTAGGACGATAAAGTTACACGTTTTCTAGTTTCGTTCCTTTGGTTTCTGTTACTAAGTAAATAACAAAAAGCACCGATATTAATGCGAAAAATGCATAGAGCGAATATGCGAGTACAAGCCCTCCAGCGGCTAGCAATATGGGAAAGGTAATAGTGACTAAAAAATTAGCCAGCCATTGAGCAAGCCCTGCAACTCCTAAGCCTAATCCTCTCATGCTATTTGGAAATATCTCGCCGAGCATTACCCACATTACGGGACTCCATTAAAGGTTAAAAAAGAATACATATAAGTTGGCCTTTACAAGAAAACCAAAGCAGCAAAATCTTGATTCCATACAAAAAATTAGTAATAACCGCTCATGGACATAGCCGAAGTTGATATAAAAGCTGAACATTCAGCTAACCCAATACAAAGCGAATTAAACCTGCTCTACAGAGTAGTGCTCTTTTTATTTCAGTGTGAGATACCCAAGTTAGTAATACTTATATAATGCGGCTTTTTCATGTGGCTGCATTAATCAATAAGCAATTGCTTAATAAGGCAACCTGCTTAATTCAGGAATTTAATATGAATACCTTAAAACGAATTCGCTTTATCATTGCAATGTTTATGAGCATAAGTATTTGTGCGAACGGGCAAGACTCAGCTGAACTTAATGAGCAAGCAAAAGCCACACATAATGTGATTGCAAAAACACAATTAGGGCTTGTTAAAGGGGTGTCTGTACTAGATACAAAAATGCCAGTTAATAAATTTTTGGGGATCCCTTATGCACAAGCACCTATTGCTAATTTACGCTGGCAGGGACCTAAAAGGCTCATTGAGTGAAGACTGCCTTTACTTAAATATATGGGCACCAGCACAAGATATCACTCAAAAGCGCCCAGTTATGGTGTGGATACACGGTGGAGGCTTTGTCAATGGCGGTTCGTCAGCGGCTATTTATAGTGGTCAGTCGTTTGCCGAATCGGGCGTTGTATTTGTTAGTTTTAACTACAGGTTAGGGCGTTTTGGTTTCTTTGCTCATCCTGGGTTGAGTGAACAAAGCAAAAATACACCGCTTGGAAATTACGGCTTAATGGATCAAATCGCGGCCCTAAAATGGGTTAAAAATAACATTACCCATTTTGGTGGAGACGCTGATAATGTAACACTTTTTGGTGAGTCAGCTGGTGGGCGCTCGGTGAATTTTCATATGTTATCGCCCCAATCTAAAGGGCTTTTTCACAAAGCGATTGTGCAATCAGGGGGTGGTAGAAGTGATTCGACAGAGACGGTCGTATACTTAAATAAAAAAGGCACTAAAGGTAACCCTTCAGCTGAGGATGCTGGCATTCAATTTGCTAGAAGTGTGGGAATTAATACCAATGATATAAAAGCACTCGCAAAACTACGTGCTTTACCTGCAGAAAAGGTATTGAGCGGTTTGAATATGATGAACGCAAATACGCCTACTTACAGCGGGCCTATGATTGACTCATCTATTGTATTAACAAGTGACGAGGAGGGGTTTGCTCAAGCTCTACAAACAAAAGTTCCACTTTTTATTGGCAGTACGGATTTTGAGTGGGGATTTTTAAAAGACTACAATCCGAAAGGTGCTATTGCAATAGCCACAGAAACGCTAGAATCAGTGAACAATAAAGCTCAGTTTACTAAAGCGTATGCGCCATTTGTGCTAGCTAAAAATGGGGAGTTAAATTATCCACTGCTAGGCTCTATGATATTCGGTGATAAGCGTTTTGTAGAACCTGCGCGCTATATTGCAAGCAAAGCGAGTATGAGTGAACAGCCTACATGGCTTTATCGTTTTAATTACGTCCCTAGCCACTTAAAAGGCAAAGTTGATGGCGCATACCATGCCACTGAAATACCTTTTGTATTTAATACTCTTGCGCAAAATCCGTTAACATCGCAAAACGATTTTAAAATTGCCAGTGCAATGCACGCTGCATGGGTAAGGTTTGCTAAATACAGCAACCCGTCACCTAAGCAAGGCATTGCTTGGCCTAATTACAATGCTAAAGATAATAGAATAATTGAATTTAACGAGAACGGAAGTGAGGTAAAACAAGACCCACTTGAGAATCGCTTAAATGAGATAACCAATCTAATTAGCCAATAAACATTTATAGAGCCCGTATATATACGGGCTTTTATTGGCATAAATATTAAATTTTCATAACTAAAATTTATATTTTTAGAGCGTGTTGATATGTGTTTATTAAAAAATTAAACAAAGCATGTTTAGTGCATTTTAAGCATGATATTAGATTTTAATGTATTAACCATTTGGTCCGTCTGTTAGGCTGATTCAGTATGCTAAAGCTGCATATGTGCCATTTAAATTAAACTCAAATACCACACAATAGCATTAAATCAAGGCGCAAACCCTGACCAAAGCGTTGCTGTTTACTTTTTAATTATTACGAAAAATTTCATTGATTCAGTAAAATTGTAGCTAGGTAAGCCGTATTTATTGGGTAGCAGACATGGCCTTAACGATTCAAATACATAGCTTATAGCTTAAAAGGAAAAGTTTAGGAGGCATATTATACAATTTGAATTCAATTGTTTTGATTCTGTGAAAGTTAAATTTCAGCAGCAAATCACCTCCAGATAAAATGTTGCCACTTAAATGTATGTTGTTTGGGTTAAATTTGTTACATATGGCAACCCATCACCTTATTTTACTCAAAATTTGCCACTACTTTCAGCGATAAAGAATGAAATTATTGAATTTAATCAGTTTTGGTAAGCTATCAAAAACGATCAGATAGTTAAGCTTTTAAACGATATAACTAAGTTAGTTAACTAATCGTATATATTAATAAATAAAGCCCATGTTACTAATATCATATGAGCTTATTATTTTAAGGGAACTTGTTTAAATTTTCTCGTATGGCATTCCCACATATTGGATTGCTATTACTTTTTTACCTTCTTCATAATTTAGATGAAAATCAAGGTCGGATGCCATGAATCGTTCAAGCGTTTTAGTCTCGTTTTCATTCATGGTGTCATCATCGTATTCATGCAGCATGTTTGACATCCACCATGAGAATCGCTCGGCGTGCCATACTCTTTTTAATGCTATTTCGGAGTATTTGGCTACCGCATCAGGTTCCTCACCATTGTATGTCTTATCTAGCAATTTGCTGAGGGTGGATACATCAGATGCTGCCAGATTAAGACCTTTAGCGCCTGTAGGTGGTACAATGTGAGCGGCATCGCCAACTAAAAATAAGCGTCCATCTTGCATTGGTTCACATACAAAGCTACGCAGAGGGGCAATACTTTTTTCAATGCTGGGGCCGGTAATCAGCATCTCAGCTACGTCTTCAGGTAAGCGTTTTTTAAGCTCAGTCCAAAATTCATCATCAGACCAATCTTCAATTTTATCAGTTAATGGCACCTGTAAATAATAACGTGAACGGGTTGAAGAGCGCATACTAGCTAAAGCAAAGCCTCGTTTAGTTTTACAGTAAATAAGCTCATCAGCAACGGGGGGAGTATCGCTAAGTAACCCAAGCCAGCCAAAAGGATAAATACGTTCAAATTCGTTACGTTTTTCTTTAGGGATAGATTGTCGAGAAACGCCATGAAAGCCATCGCATCCAGCAATATAATCACAGTCTAATTTATATTCAATACCATTTTGTGTAAACGTTACAAATGGGGAGTTTGAACTTTGCTCATGAATGGCAACATCACTAGACTCATAATAAGTCGTTGCCCCTATGTTTTGGCGCGCTTGCATTAAATCACGGGTAACTTCTGTTTGCCCGTAACACATAACGGTGCTGCCATTTGTAAGTGCCTTTATATCGATTCGATGACGTTGACCATAATGTGCTATTTCAAAGCCATCGTGAATGTGGCCTTCCTTTTTCATTCGCTCATCTACACCAGCTTCTGCTAGTAGACTCACTAATCCTTGTTCTAAAATACCTGCACGAATACGACCTAAAATATATTCGCCTGATGCGCGCTCTATAATTATGTTATCGATCCCCTTTTTAGCTAGAAGTTGACCGAGTAACAATCCAGAGGGCCCAGCGCCAATGATTGCTATTTTAGTTTTTAATGATTGCATTTTTATACTCGTTGAAAACATCGTGTTCTTTTATATTGCTCATTAGTTAATGTTTAAACCATTCACAATTGATGTCATCTGTTGTACTTTTGAGTCAAAGTTAATTTGAGTACACGTGCACATGAATAAAAAAATTCCATTTTATGACCTATACGGAGAGCCGTTTATTCGCCAAGAGCCAGGTGCTGTTCATGTTGAAGATATAGCTTATCGAAGCAGTGAGCTTAAATGGGAGATATCACCACATCGTCATAATAAGTTAGTTCAAATTGTAATTGTTTTTAATAACTCTTGGGCTGCGAGGTTAGATGAAAGAGAGTATCAACTGAATGGGGATTGGGGGGTAATTATTCCGGCTGGTGTTGTACATGGCTTTCATTTTAAACCACGCACACAAGGCTTTGTAATTTCAATAGACGACAGTTTTTTAGTAAGCAATTATGGTGAGACTAGCCTGAATCAATTGTTATTAAAGCCATTAACGGTTGAGTTTGAAAATGCAGCACGTTTAGTGCATTTAAAGCACTACATAGAGCTGCTAATGTATGAAATTAATTATAATGAATTAGGTGCGCCTATTGCCGTTGAGCAATTGCTAAAATTGATATTATTAAATATTTTTAGGCAAAAAAACACTACTCTTTTGGCAAGTAACGCCCGCAGTCGAGAAACAGAAATAGTCGTTAATTTTAGAAGCTTAATTGAGCTAAATTATACCTCACATATGACTATTCCTGACTACGCTGAGAAGCTACATATATCTACTTCAAAGTTAAACCGTATTTGTAAAAGTTTATTAAATGATTCTCCCAAAGCAATTGCTCATCAACGTCTGATCACTGAGGCAAAGCGACGTTTAATCTATACTACACAAACAATCGACGAAATAGCGCTTCATTTAGGATTTAAAGGTAGCGCGTATTTTTGCCGTTTTTTTAAGTTAGCCACTAATACAACCCCAACATTATTCAAGCAACAGTCGAATATTAACTAGCTCGATTAAAGCATGCGCGTATTGTTTTTAATTATTGTTAAAAAACGCGATTGCATTTGGGTAGGCTGCCAGTCTTTTCGTATCGTCAGTCCTATACTACGGTCAGTATCGGGCAGTGTCATCGGGCAGATAGCTAATATTCCTGTTTGTACTTCTATTTCAACTTGCTTGGCTGGTAACAAGGCCGCTCGAGAACTGTTTAATAAAATACCGCGCGCAGCAACTTGCGAGCTGCACTCTATTACATGGCTTGGTGGTGGTAAACCTCGGCTAACAAATATGTTACTAAAAACCTGCCACGCGGGTGTGCTTTTGTTAGGTGCTACCCAATCAAGTTGCTGGAGCTCTTTTGTTGATATTGTTTGGCGGCTTGCCAAAGGGTGTTGAGCATTTACTACAACACAAAGTTGATCTTTAAATAATGGAATTTGTTCAATATCATTATGTTGAGCAGGGATGCGTAATGCACCGACAATGATGTCAATTTCACCATGAAGTAAGTTAGCTAGCTGCTCTTGGTATGGACCATCTATAATACTTAGCTGGGCATCAGGAAATTCATTATTTAAAGCAATAATACTCAATGGCACAATAGCTGAGCGTGCCAATGGTAAGCTACCTACTTTTAGAGCACCATCCATTTGTCCATTAAACTCCCTCATTTCATAAATACCTTGGCGTAATTCAGAGAAAAACAGCTTTGCAAAACGATTTAGCAAGTTTGCCGTCCAAGTAGGTTCAATACCCACGGGTGAACGTACCGCGAGGTCCTTTTTACATAGTTGCTCTAAATCTTTGATGCTGCGGTGTAAGGTGGGTTGCGACAAATTAAGTTTATTGGCTGCAGCGGTGTAGTTTTTCATTTGTACTAAGTGTATGAGTGCTACTAATTGCTTTGAAGTGACAGAGCGATTAAAGGCATCTTGCTTATGTTTATTATTAAAAATAACCCTCGAAAATTCATCCAAATACTCAAATGCACGTTCAACCCGATTTAGAAAAAATATACCGCTTGGCGTCGGTGTCATCCCCGAGTGGGTCCGAATAAATAGGACTTGATTAAGTTCGTTTTCAAGTTTTTTAATGCCTTGGGTGAGTGCCGACTGGGTTAAGTGAACAGTATTAGCTGCCTTGCTTAACGACATTAAGTTCCTTATATACAAGGCGCTTAACAAATGTCTATTGTTAAAATTCATTTTTATTTAACTCACACATTAATATTTGATTACTACCACTATAGAAAAAACTAATGTCCTTTGACAGCTTTTTAAAGTTCTTTATATAGCTGACTTCAATATACTCATTGCATCAATAGCGTTTAATTATAAATAAGGTAAATAGTATGCCTGTGTGTATTACAGATATAGCGCGCCCTAATAAAGAGATATTAGAAAAATACCAAAATACTGAAGTTGCAACGGTACATGAGGCACAAGGTCGCGTTGGCTTATTAGCCAGCTATATGAAGCCTATTTATCGCTCTGCTCGTATTGCTGGCAGTGCAGTAACATGTGAAGTGGCTCCTGGCGACAACTGGATGATTCATGTAGCTGTAGAGCAATGTCAGCCAGGTGATGTACTTGTTGTTACACCTACGAGCGGGTGTATTGACGGTTTTTTTGGTGACTTGTTGGCAACTTCATTACAAGCGCGAGGCGTTAAAGGTTTAATTATTGATGGTGGCGTACGCGATATCGCAACACTGACTGAAATGGGCTTCCCGGTTTGGTCTAAAGATGTTTATGCGCAAGGTACAGTTAAAGAAACCATTGCAAATGTCAATGTGCCAGTTGTGTGCGCAGGGGCTTATATAAAACCTGGAGACATCATTGTTGCTGATGATGATGGCGTTGTTGTTGTTGAACAAAGTCGTGGTGAAGAGGTTCATGAAAAAGTCCTGAAACGTGTTGCTAACGAAGAAGACAAGCGAAAGCGTTTAGCTTCGGGTGAGTTAGGTTTGGATATATATGCTATGCGCGAGCGTTTAGCAGCTAAAGGCTTAACTTATATAAAGCAAAGTGAGGATAAGTAAATGCACGCGGCTATTCCTTGCTCAATTATGCGCGGTGGTACCTCTAAAGGGCTTTATTTTTTAGCCAGTGATCTTCCGAGTGATTCCTCAAAGCGCGATGAATTACTGTTACACATAATGGGGTCGCCTGACACAAGGCAAATTGATGGTTTAGGTGGTGCGCATCCTCTCACCAGTAAAGTGGCTATTGTTGAAAAATCAATGCGAGCAAATACTGATGTGGATTACCTTTTTTTACAAGTTGTAGTTGATAAAGCGGTGGTGAGTGATACACAAAATTGTGGCAATTTACTCGCCGGTGTTGCGCCATTTGCAATTGAGCAGGGCTTAGTGAATGCAAAAGAAAAAACAACCGATGTACGAATTCATATGCTAAATACTGCAGCCTCAGCTGTTGCACGCGTTCAAACTCCTAATGGCAAAGTAAGCTATAAAGGGGATGCCGTAATCGACGGTGTACCAGGTTCAGCAGCGCCTATCACGCTCGACTTTCTAGATATAGCGGGTGCCAATTGTGGTGCACTTTTTCCTACGGGTAATGCCATAGATGAAATTAATGGGTATTCAATAACCTGTATTGATAACGGCATGCCGGTGGTTATTTTAGATGCTAGCGAGTTTGGTTTAGTGGGTGATGAGTCGCCTAATACACTCGAAGATAATACCGATTTAAAGCAAAAGATTGAAGCTATTCGTTTAATCGCGGCTAAGATGATGAATTTAGGGGATGTAACTAATAAAACGATTCCAAAAATGTCTTTAGTAAGCCCTGCAAAAAATGGTGGGGTAATTAACACTCGAACATTTATACCCCACCGTGTTCATGAGGCTATTGGGGTGTTAGGCAGTGTGAGCGTAGCAAGTGCATGTGTTTTAAAAGGTACAGTAGCCTATAGGCATGCTAACCAAAACTTTATTGATGGGGAGTTTGATATCGTTGTTGAGCATCCAACGGGTCAGTTTACTGTTGAAATGCAGGTATCAGGTATCGCTCAACTGAGCACTTATAAAATACATCGTTCTGCGCTGTTAAGAACCGCGCGCTTATTAATGGTCGGCTCAGCAATGGCTTGATCGACTACTAAAAGATAGTTTCAATAATACTCTCAGCAGGAGACACACAATGATAATAGACTGCCACGGACATTACACAACAGCGCCAGAGTCATTACAGCTTTTTAGAGCAGCGCAAATTAAAGCATTTGAAGAGGGAAGAGCCCTTCCAGGCGTTCCCTATATTTCGGACGATGAAATTCGCGAAAGTATTGAAAAAAATCAGTTAAAATTACTTGATGAACGCGGCTTAGATATGACTATTTTTTCACCTCGTGCATCGGCTATGGCTCATCACGTAGGTAATGAGGAGGTATCAAAACAATGGACCTCAGCCTGTAACGATTTAATAGCGCGAGTTGTTGACTTATACCCTACGCGTTTTATAGGAGTGTGCCAATTACCACAATCGCCGGGAGTACCAATTGAAAATTCAGTTGCTGAGCTAGAGCGCTGTGTTAATGAATTAGGATTTGTTGGTTGTAATTTAAACCCTGACCCTTCTGGTGGTCATTGGACTTCAGCTCCGTTAACCGATCCGAGTTGGTTTCCACTTTATGAAAAAATGGTTGAGCTCGATGTTCCTGCAATGATCCATGTATCGGGCTCATGTAATCCAAATTTTCATGCGACGGGCGCGCATTATATGAATGCTGATACCACCGCATTCATGCAATTTTTACAAGGTGACTTGTTTAAAGAGTTTCCTGATTTACGGTTTATTATACCCCATGGTGGTGGAGCGGTGCCTTATCATTGGGGGCGTTATCGTGGATTGGCTGATATGATGAAGCAGCCACCTTTAAATGAGCACGTAATGAAAAATGTGTATTTTGATACCTGCGTTTATCACCAACCGGGGATTGATTTATTAGTAGACGTTATTGATACTAAAAACATTTTATTTGGCTCTGAAATGATTGGTGCCGTGCGCGGTATTGATCCGCAAACAGGACACTATTTTGATGATACTAAACGTTACATTGACACATTAGAAATATCGGCAGCGGACAAAAAAGCGATATTTGAAGAAAATGCGCGTCGCGTATACCCACGTTTAGACGCCAAACTAAAAGGGTTGGGTTTATGAGTCAATTTGTAATGGATGCCGATTGGCTTCATTGGCATCAATCGCCATCACAACCTAGCTTTGAGTTACCGAAAGGGGCTGTTGATACGCATTGTCATGTGTTTGGTCCTGGCAATGAGTTTGGTTTTGCACCCGAACGTA
Organism: Pseudoalteromonas sp. SR43-5; assembly: GCF_014163835.1. Taxonomy (NCBI): domain Bacteria; kingdom Pseudomonadati; phylum Pseudomonadota; class Gammaproteobacteria; order Alteromonadales; family Pseudoalteromonadaceae; genus Pseudoalteromonas; species Pseudoalteromonas sp. SR43-5. The sequence continues at coordinate 37,547 of NZ_JACJEA010000017.1, read as the reverse complement.
AATACACACCATGCGATGCATCAAAACAGCAGCTCTGGGATTTACGCGACTACTTAGGGTTTAGTCGAAATGTGATAGTGCAAGCAACCTGTCATGGAGCTGACAACAATGCGATGGTAGATGCGCTTTTAGCATCAAATGGTTTAGCACGTGGTGTTGCAACTATTAAAGAGGATATTAGCGAAGCTGAGCTTGATAAATTGCATGCTGCAGGTGTTAGAGGTGTACGCTTTAATTTTGTTAAGCGGTTAGTTGATGCTTTGCCATTTGACTCGTTAAAACGCATTGCAGAACGAATAGTTAAACGTGATTGGCACATTGTTATTTATTTTGAAAGCCAAGATTTACCCGAGCTTTATGATTTTTTCACTAGTTTACCAACGACATTAGTCGTTGACCATATGGGGCGCCCAGATGTTACTAAATCTGTTGAAGGCGAAGACTTTGCGTTGTTTTTACAGTTTATGCGTGAGAATGAAAATGTGTGGTCTAAAGTAAGTTGCCCTGAACGGATCTCTGCTGATGGTCCTGATAAAGGCTACCAAGACGTTGTTCCTTTTGCGCGTAAAGTCGTGGAAAGTTTTCCTGATCGTGTTTTATGGGGCACTGATTGGCCGCACCCAAATATGAAAAGCCACATGCCCGACGATGGTAAATTAGTGGACATGATTCCACTTTTTGCACCTACTGCTGAATTACAGAAAAAGTTATTAATTGATAATCCAATGCGTTTGTATTGGTCGAAATAAGGAATACATATGGCTATTAATAAACCTTACAAAGAGGTGCCAGGTACCATTATATTTGACGCCGATATGGCGCGTTTAGGTTTTCACTTAAATCAATTTTGCATGTCGTTGATGAAAGCGCCAAATCGGAAGAAATTTAAAGCAGGTGAGAAAGTCTACCTTGATGAGTGGCCAATGAGCGAAGCACAAAAAGAAGCGGTTATAGCACGTGATTACAACAGAATGATGAGCCTAGGCGGCAATATTTATTTTCTTGCAAAAATATTTTCTAGCGACGGTATTAGTTTTCAAGCCGCAGCATCAACGATGACGGGGATGACACAAGATGAATACGCGCAAATGATGCTATCAGGGGGTCGTGCACCCGACAGCAGTAATACATTAAAGAAAGGAAGTTAATCATGGCCAAAATAAATGCAGGTGTTGCTACATCACATGTTCCGGCTATTGGGGCTGCTATTGATAATGGCATAACAGATAATGAGTATTGGAAACCATTATTTGAGGGTTATGATTACGCTAAAGAGTGGATAAAAAAGCAAAAACCAGACGTTGTATTATTAGTATATAACGATCATGCAACCGCGTTTGACTCTAATTTAGTTCCTACCTTTGCGATTGCAACGGGTGAAGAGTTTAAGCCAGCCGATGAAGGATGGGGGCCACGTCCTGTGCCAAATGTAAAAGGCTATCCTGAATTTGCTTCACATATTGCTCAATCTGTTATTCAAGACGATTTTGACTTAACTGTCGTCAATACTTTAGATGTTGATCATGGCTTAACGGTCCCGTTATCACTGATGTTTGGTCAGCCTGAAAATTGGCCGTGTAAAGTTATTCCTATTGCAGTAAATGTAGTGCTTTATCCAACCCCATCTGGGCAGCGTTGTTACAATTTAGGTAAATCGTTACGTAAAGCTGTAGAAAGTTTTGATGAAGACCTGAATGTACAAATTTGGGGGACGGGCGGCATGAGCCATCAATTACAGGGACCGCGCGCAGGTTTAATTAATAAAGAATTTGATAATGCTTTTTTAGATGACATTGTTGATGATGCTGAAAACTTAGCCCTAAAACCACATCTTGAATACATTAACCTAGCTGGCTCTGAAGGCATTGAGCTTATTATGTGGCTCGTAATGCGTGGTGCGCTCAATGATGAGGTTGAATTAAAGAAGCGTCATTATCATGTACCCGCATCTAATACTGCTGTTGGTCATCTTGTTTTAGAAAATAAATAACCTGGAGAAATTTTATGAAAGTAATTGTTGTTGGACCAGGCGCATTTGGAATTAAGCACCTTGACGGTATTAAAAATATCGACGGTGTTGAAGTGGTAGCACTTGTTGGTCGTACGCTAGAAAAAACTCAAAAAGTGGCTGATGAGTATGGCATTCCACAGGTTTTTACAAGCTTAAATGATGCGCTTAAAATTGACGCAGATGCAGTTATTTTATGTACACCTACTCAGCAACACGCTGCGCAATCTATCCAATGTATGGAAGCGGGTAAGCATGTGCAAGTTGAAATCCCATTAGCAGATAGCTGGGAAGATTCATTAAAAGTAGTTGAGGTACAAAAGCGCACGGGGCTGACCTGTATGGTTGGGCATACTCGGCGCTTTAATCCATCACATCAATGGGTTAATAATAAAATTTCGGCTAAAGAGTTTAATATTCAGCAAATGGATGTACAAACGTACTTTTTCCGTCGTAAAAATATCAATGCTAAAGGCGAGGCCCGGTCGTGGACTGATCACCTTTTATGGCACCACGCTGCGCACACTGTTGATTTATTTGCTTATCAAGCAGGCGCTAAAGTGGTTAAAGCGAATGCTATTCAGGGACCAATTCACCCAGAGCTTGGTATTGCTTTAGATATGTCTATTCAATTACTAGCTGAAAATGGTGCAATTTGTACCTTATCATTATCGTTTAACAATGATGGGCCTTTAGGAACATTTTTCCGCTATATTGGTGACACAGGAACATACATAGCACGCTATGATGATTTAGTGGATGGCAAAGAAAATGCGATTGATGTCTCCGCTGTTGATGTATCAATGAATGGTATTGAGCTGCAAGATAGAGAGTTTTTTACTGCTATAAAAGAAGGTCGCGAGCCTAATTCAAGTGTGGAGCAGGTACTTGATTGTTATCGGGTGCTTCACGACTTAGAGCAGCAATTAAATAATCAATAATTAATCGGAAAGGAGGGCGTATGAATAAGCGTAAAATTAATGGTCATAGCGTTAATCCAATTGGGTTGGGCTGTATGAACTTGAGCCATGCCTATGGAAGTCCTCCCTCAGATGAAGCTGCAATTAATTTATTACACGCAGCGATTGATTTAGGTGTTGAGCATTTTGATACTGCCGCTTTGTATGGATTTGGTAAAAATGAAGCCCTACTAGGTAAAGCTTTAGCTCCACACCGAGATAAAATTTTTTTGGCGAGCAAATGTGGTATGGCGGGCGTTAATGGCAAGCGTGTTATTGATGGGCGTCCACAAACGCTTCGATCAACAATAGAGGCGTCTTTAACTAGTCTAAATACAGAAGTTCTAGATTTATATTACTTACATCGTATGGATAAATCTGTGCCGATTGAGGAGAGTGTTGGCGAGCTCTCGCGCTTAGTTGGTGAAGGAAAAATTAAAGCAATTGGCTTATCTGAGGTATCAGCTGAGTCTATAATGCGAGCAAATAATGTTCATTCTATTGCAGCAGTGCAAACAGAGTATTCGTTATGGACGCGTAATCCTGAAATTGCAGTCCTCGAAACATGTAAGCATATAGGGGCTGCTTTTATTGCATTTTCACCATTAGCGAGAGGCTTCTTAACTGAGCAGGTTACCAGTCTAGAGGTACTAGTTGAAGGTGATATTAGACGTGGTATGCCACGCTTTAATGAACCTCATTTTAGCAAAAACAAGCAATTGTTAAGTGCATTAAAATCTATCGCACAAAGCACAAATTTAACACTGGCTCAATTGTGTTTAGCCTGGGTGCTTCATCAAGGTGAGCATGTTCATGTTATCCCTGGCACACAGAATAATACACATTTAGCCGATAATGTAAGTGCTGAAAAAATTGTACTGTCAGCAGAGCAGTTAACGCAACTATCAGCTTTATTCTCACCGTTCTCAGTTAGTGGTCCGCGTTATCCTGAAGCAACTCAAGCGGAAATAGACACCGAAGAGTTTTAAATGTAGCAATTAAGGTTTTTCGTTTTGAGCTTATTACTAAATGATTTACTCACCCCGCTTTATGCGGGGATTTTAATTGCATCCGCTTTTTTTGGATCATTTATTACCGCCGCATTTGGTGCAGGAGGCGGGTTATTACTACTTCTTACAATGGCCTCAATGCTGCCTATGTCCATTGTTATTCCTGTTCATGGCCTTGTTCAGTTAGGCTCTAATGCGACTCGTGCAATAGCAACGTATAGATACATTGACCTAGATATGTTGGCTTATTTTTCAGTAGGGGGGCTGTTTGGTGCTGTGCTATCGACTACTGTAGCAACACAAATAGCACTTGAGCCGATGAAAATTGTGTTGGCAATATTTATTTTTTATTTGTTGTGGGGCCCAAAGCCCAAATTTAGTGGCACATCACCAAGCGTGCGCCTTATTGCAGGGTTGAGTACTGCCTTTCTCTCTGTATTTGTTGGCGCTAGCGGCCCAATTGTAAGCAGTTATTTGTATACAAAAGAGTATGAAAAATTAAAATTTACGGCAACATTTTCAAGCTGTATGGCACTTCAGCATGTATTAAAAGCGGCGGTTTTTAGCGTTGTTGGATTTGCATTTTTTAATTGGCTGCCTTTAATTTTTTGTATGGTTATTAGTGGTGTGTTCGGAACGTTTATAGGTTTACATGTATTAAATAAGATTCCCACATCTAATTTTAAAAAGGTATTACGACTTATCTTGAGCTTTTTATCCCTGCATTTGATATGGCAAGGCGTCCGTTATTTTTATAATTAGTTGGGATAATATAAATAATACCCCCTCGCTGTCACTCATTTTCAGCGAAGGGGTATTAACAACCTAGTTAACCTAAAATCGGGTCAGTTATATTGCTTTAGCTAAAGCAATATGGGAGTCGCGCATAATTGCAGAGTGCTCAGCTTTGTCGCCTCCTTCTATTTCAATTTGAGCAAGTCGACCTGAGTTTTCAACAACAAGCTTACAACGCTCCCAACGGCGCTCTTTAAAAGCGGTTAGTGCGTGTTCTAACTGAGCATGCTTAGTTAGTTCATCAGCCAGTACAATAGCGTCTTCAATACCTATACATGCACCCGACGCTAAATGAGGTGTCGTTGCATGTACTGCATCGCCAATAAGTACGATTCGGTTTTTATGCCATGCTTCTTTAACTAATAGCCCCTCAAGTGGTCGGTAATCAATTTTAGAGTTTTCATTTAGATGAGCATGTATCTCTTGTACTACAGGAGCCGGAAATTTGGCTACAAGTGCTTTTAATAAAGGTAAAAAGTCTTTTGGTTCAATATAATTATTTTCAATTTTATCTTCAGTAACAAACATATACATTTCGTTTTTCGACATAGGGTTAACCCCTACTTTAATATGTTCGCCTACCCACATTACCGTGTTATCAATGCCTTCAAGGCGAGGCAGTACGGCTCGCCATACACCTTGGCCTACAAATTTAGGCTTTTCAGCTTCAGGGAATATGATTTGTCGTACTTTTGAGTACAAGCCATCAGCACCAATGATTAGGTCATATGTTTTTGTCGTGCCATCGGTAAAGGTGACTGTTGCCCCATTTTCGTCTTGTTCTATAGATGAAAATGTACAGCCAAGCCTAACATTGGCATTGGTTTGTTTCGTTTTATTTGCCAAAATTTGTGCAAGTGCTGGTCGCATTATAGCGCCCGCTTTTGGAATATTAGCATCAGCCATTAATGGCGTTGGTATATGGGCAAGGTGCAAACCATGCGGGGCATATATATCTAGCCCTTCATGGGCACTGCCTTTTGCTAAAAACTCTTCTAAAATTCCAAGTTGTTGAAAAGCTCGAATGGTGGCTCCGCCTAAACTGATCCCAGCCCCTTCTGCTCGCCAGTTAGGGTCAATTTCGACCAAATCGACAGCAATATTTTTTTTCTCAAGTTCGATGGCTGCCGACATACCAGAGAAGCCACCACCAATTATTAATACATTAGAAATACACGGGTTCATTTTAGAACTCCTTTATTGTTGTTATATCCACCCAAATTTCATTGTGTTGGTGAATATCTAATTCAATGTTTGTTAAGGCCTGATTTTTACATGGCCCTTGTGTGCAAATACCAGTGCTAATTTCGAATAAAGCGCCGTGAGCAGCACAGACTATTTGATCACTTTTTGAATCTAAGTATTTATCTTTTTTCCAAGGTAATGTGGTATCACCGTAGTGAGGACAGATATCTTTATAGCCATAATACTCCCCATTTTTATGAACTATAAAGAGGCTGTCGCGCCCTTGATTAAGAGGGTCAAAGCCTTTAGCTTGACCCTCTGTAATATCGCTTTTATAGGCGATAAATACTTTACTCATGATTACTCTGGTTTACCGGGAGGTGGGCCCATTGGTGCCCACTTTTCGCGGTACTGCAGCAAGAAAGCTTGCGAATTATCAGCACCCGGCATTGCTTCTCGTGCAGTCCATTCATCATCGTGTAAATCCATATCAGCATCATATTCAATGTTGCAGCCAAACGGACTTTTGAAGTACCAAAACCAGTTTGATCCGAATATATGACGACCTGGCCCCCAAAAGCTTTGATAGCCTTTATTAACTAAGGCAGTACCTGCCTGAGAAACTTCTGTTGGTCCGCTCATATGAAAAGTGAAATGCTCAATACCTTGCATGTGTGGCGGGGTATTTATAAAAAATAATGTGTGGTGATCGTTGGTACCGGCAGGGCGCATAAAAGGACCTACATGGGTAAAACGATCCGTTGTAATGAAGCCTAAACGCTGTGCGTAAAAAGCTTCAGCTTTAACGGCATCCGGTACAAAATACACAACATGAGAAAGGCTACGAGGCTTTGCCTTGAAGTCTGTATTAATACCAATATTGTTTACAGCACGGTTGTTTTCACACCCTGGCGCGTTGACTTTTTCTGCTGGTAGATTCTCGAGCGATTGCCGTATGGTCACTTGAAAACCAATAACAAACCCTAAATCGTCAACAGATTCGATACTGCCATCGTCTAAAGTTGTTACTGTTCGGTCTTTTTCAAGCTCTGTTTTTAAAGCATCTATTGTATGCTGATCTTTTACACCGTAAATTGTTTTACGCAGCATTGAACCAGTAGCAAGAGGATTCGGTAATGAGCTGTCATCTGCTTTTTTAATCTCAATACCTGTGCCATCAAGAGCAACAAATCGTGTTTCAGTTTTTTGTGTTAAGCCATAATCTAGTGCGAACTGCTTACAACTCTCGGTGTCTTCAACACCAAAAACAAGCGTATCGGGGCCAATAATATTCATGGTGTGATCCTTATTGTTTTTTTAATTCGTTAAATGTTTCAGCTACCCAATCAGCTATGTACTGACCCGCGTTTGAACTGTTGTCGAAGCTAGAGTGCTGTACACCACCTTCTCGTTCTGTAAAGATTTTTAGCTCACGCTTAGGGCTATTGACTAGTTGCTCAAAGGTGCGCTCGGCCCATTTAAGTGGAATTTGCGAATCTTTAGCGCCGTGAGTGACTAAAAATGGCACTTTAATTTTTTCAATTTGACCATCAAGGTGGACGTTTTCAGCAATTTCCATGAAATCATCCATATTTTTTGCACCCCAAACCCATTGCACATGTGCCCAGTAATGAGGTACGGGGAAGTCACCTTCTTTTTCTAAGCGACGTTTTTGAACGTCACGCCAATCGTGGTTTGCACCCCATACACAGCCTAGGGCAAGTCTCGGTTCATTCGCTACCGCACGAGGGCAGTAATAGCCACCTAAAGAGACACCTTCCATGCCAATTAGCTTGCTATCTACTTCATCATGTTGTTCTAACCAATCAACAACAACACTTGCCCAATGCTCAGTGTCAAAACGAGCATGGAAGTCTTGTAGCTTTAACGCTTCACCTGTACCTGGTTGATCTAAAACAAGTGATGAAACGCCACGTTCTGCTAACCATTGTGGTAAACCAACGCGATATTTCATTTCCTTTGATGAATCTAGGCCGTTTATTTGTATAAGAATAGGGGCAGGGCCTTTAACGCCTTGGGCTTTGACATAAAGAGCACTAAGGTGTTTGCCTTCATAAGGAATTTCCACGCGTTCACAGTTTTCGTGACCCAGTTCGATTGATTTTTGAAAAAGCGAAAGTGAACGTTTATACAGCTCTGTTCTTCCCGAGGCGCCATGTGCTTGAATGCGTTCACAGGTTATAAGGTAGGTTGCAGCGCGATTAAATTTGTACCCTGCAGAAAGTAGTCTGCCACGTTCTAGATCTTCTTCAGCAAGACCACATAGTTTATCGGCCATTTTAGCCCACGTGTCTCTAAATGCTTGAACGCCTTCTTTATCTGGTGATTTTGCAGCCTCTTGTAAAGGGCCACACATTTCTTCGATTTCGCCAATGCGAGCGCCCATTTCGATAGCTAAATTTACTGATAAATTCCATACATAATTCGTCGGGAAATACTTAAACATAATAACCTCTTAATAAATTAATGTGTTGTGCTCAACTACTTTTCTAGAAATGCGACAGCTCTGACAAAACCTGCTGAGGCATGTTTAATTTTGTAAGGAAAACATGAAACTAAAAAACCACTACTTGGTAGTGATGCTAAGTTTGCTAGCTTTTCCATTTGCCCATAACCAATGTCGCGACCCGCTTTATGGCCTTCCCAAATGATTGATGGGTCGCCGCTTTCTTCGAAACGTTGTTTAGTGAATTTAAAAGGAGCATCCCAGCTCCAAGCGTCGGTACCCACAACTTTTATACCGCGCTCTAAAAGATACAAGGTGGCTTCGCGGCCCATACCAACACCAGCATCAAGGTAACCAGGCTCACCGTAAACAGAGCCTGCACGGGTATTGACTAAAACGATGTCTAACGGCGATAAGGTGTGATTAATTCGGGCTAGCTCTTTTTCAACGTCTAGGGCAGTAATTACATAACCATCAGGGAAATCTCTAAAATCTAATTTAACACCGCGTTGAAAACACCACTCCAAGGGCAACTCATCAATACCAAAGGCTGGTTTTCCACCATCTGTGGTAGAGGCATAGTGCCATGGTGCGTCCATGTGAGTGCCACTATGAGTGGTGATCTCTAAACGTTCAGCCGCCCACGATTCATTCCCTGGGAGTTGATCTTTTTTTAAACCAGGGAACATTGATGACATTTCTGGCCAACCTTGTTGGTGGTCGGTATACTCGATTTTTGGTAATAATGGCGGTGGATCGGTATAGGGGTTATTCTCAAGCGTTACCGATAAATCGATTAATGTGTATTGTGATGGATTAAACATGTGTATTCTCCATTATGGCTTCTTGTTTTATATCTCCAAATATTGACTTGCCCTGCGAATCTAGTACTCGCATATGAACTGTTTCGCCAGATTGTAAAAAGTCTGTTTGTGGTTTGCCTGTGGCAATCATTTCCTTAGCACGTAGCTCTGAGATACAGGCTTGTCCTTTACTAATATCTGCGTTAGAAACAGTACCTGAGCCAAACACGGTGCCCGCTTTAATAGGGCGAGTTTTAGCGACATGGGCAATTAATTCATGAAAACCAAAAAACATCTCTGTGCCATCAGGCGCACCAAACCATTTGTCGTTACGGTAAACTTCTAGTGGCAGTGAAATACGACCATTACGCCAGTTTTCACCAAGCTCATCAGGGGTAATAGCAAATGGTGCGAAGCTGGTAGCGCCTTTAGCTTGTACAAAGCCAAAACCTGTTTTCATTTCTCTTGGCCCGAGTGCGCGATAGCTGATGTCGTTAAGCATGACTATTAGACGTATTTTCTCAAGTGCAAACTCTGGACTACTCCCCATTGGGATGTCACCGACCATCACGCCAAATTCGCCCTCAAAATCAAGACCAACTTCGTTACTTGGAGCTGCAATTTTATCATTAGCGCTAAGAAAGCTATCGCCAGCACCTTGATAAACAAGTGGATAAATATCAGCATCTTCGATTGGGTCCAGATGAAATGCTTGCTGCATCAACACGCCATGATTTAAAAAAAGTGAACCGTCTAACCATTGCCAACTACGTGGTAAAGGGGCCATTAATTGAGTGTTACACACTTTATTAATGCCTGTTAGCTCAAGTGCGTTAAGTGCCTCGTAGCGAAGTAAAAGCTTATCTTGTATAGCAGGCCATAAATCTAGTGCCTCTTGGAGCGTGCCGGCTAGGTCGCTAATGTCTACGTAGTCAGTTAGATCCTTTGAGACTAATACAAGCTGACCATCTGGTTTTGAATTATTAATTGTTGCAAATTTCATTGTGTGTCCGCAGATGTTGTTAAACTTTGGTTTAAGTCATATTAATACTTCATTTGCAATTGATGAAATTGAATGTTTAGATAGGTTGTATCAATAATTTTAATACTTAAAAATAATCAAAATTTAAAAATCAGCAGTGGGCCAATGTTATGAGATTTGAGCATTTAGATTTAAATTTACTGGTTGCATTAGATGTTTTACTAGAAGAAAAAAACATAACCAAAAGCGCTAAGAGACTGCATTTATCGCAGTCTGCTATGAGCAGTATTTTGGGTAGAGCACGTGCCTTTTTCGAGGATGACTTGTTGGTGCAAGTTGGTAAAACTATGCAACCGACCCCTTTTGCGCTTGAAGTTCAAGTACCAATTACTGAAGTACTGACAACCATTAGAGGCGGGATTATTGGTAAGCGATTTAATGATCCATTAAAAAGTGAACGTCATTTCAAAATTGTTGCATCGGATTATGTTATTCAAGTTCTGTTTTCTAGTATTTTAACCGAGCTTGCTACGTTAGCTCCATTATTGACGTTTGAGTTTTTATCGCCGTTTTCGCATGAAGTTAATATACTTACCAAAGGAGGAGCCGATTTATTTATAGCACCGGAATCGGTAATGCTTGATGGTTACCCTAGTTCATTACTTATGGTTGATGAACTTGCATGTGTAGTCGATATGGATAACAAGTTAGTTGCTGGTGAAGTAATTTCAGCTGAACAAGTTGGCAGTATGGGGCATGTGTCGGTAGGTTTTGCACGAACAAGTCATTTAAGTATTGAAACATGGTTAACGGAGACGATGGGAGGAAGTCGAAAAGTTGATATTATTACAAATGACTTTTCTACTATGATTTATACTTTGAAGGGGACTCAACGCGTAGCTATTTTACCCAAAAAGTTTGCCAATATACACGCACAAAAGCATGGTTTAAAGGTCGTTTCATTTCCCTTTGATACACCCCTTTTAGTTGAATCAATGATGTGGCACCCTACACTTAATAACGACCCTATACACCGGTGGTTAAGAGAAAAAGTAATTTCTACTGCACAAAACTTATAAAAAAGTCGCCTTAATAGGCGACTTATAGTTTTATATAATTAGGTCAGTGCTTTAATTCATACCGATTCAAATCTTGAGCTATTGATATCGTCCCTTTGTATTCACCTTGCACTTGCTTGGTATAAAAGTCGATTTCCTCTGAAGTATCTAACCCTGGCGCCATATGAGTAATGACGAGTTTTTTTACGTCTGCTGCTTTAGCCAGCTCACCGACCTGCTGAGGAGATAAGTGATGCTTTGAAAGGTGCCTATGAATACCTTTAAATTTTTTCTCTGGCATACGAGGATTCGTTTTCTTAATTTGATTAACGGTATGATCAATATCCATCATCTCACTAACTAATAAATCAACGCCGTTTGCGAGTTTTTCTACGGCCTTACTAGGGCCCGTGTCACCAGTGTAAACAGCAGTATAACCATCATCCAGTGTAAACTTAAACGATAAAGCTTGAAACTTGTTCCATTCGTCACTGCCTTTTGGCCAGCTATAATGAGTGTTTCTAATTACATTTAGGGTAAAGTCATCAAATTTAATATCTGAGCCATCTTGAACCTCAATTACTTTAATATTGTTATTTGCAGGAGCTGGAACTTGACCAGGAACACCATAATGACCTAATGCACCGTAAGTCATGTATTTAAAAATACCATCAACGGTTTGCTGAGTACCTGGCGGGCCATATATAACAAGCTCATTATTAGCACTTGTTTGCCACCTTAAGCTAATAATTGCAGGCAAACCACCTGTGTGATCAAAGTGAAGGTGACTTAAAAATATAGCATCCACATCCTTTATATTAAGTCCTGCTTTTGCTAATTGCCCTGCAGTTCCATCACCCGCATCTACTAAATAGGTATTACCATTAACAAGCATCGCATTAGCTGGTTGAGAGTGTTTTGCATTAGGAATAGGGCCTGCCATCGTACCTAGAGTTATCCACTCATTTTTTGTTTCGCTTGCGTTACCGTTAAACGTAAATGCTAAACAGCCTATAGATAGAAATAAATTAAATAAAATACTACTTTTTTTCATTGTGTGTGCTCTCTTAATAGAAGTCATATTTAAATGTAATGCCGTATGTTCTTGGTTTTTCATAGGTTGATACCATGGTGTTGCCACCATTAGCAAATAACTGTGATGTTGCTTTTATCTCTTCGTCAGTTATGTTTCTCACATATGCGAGAATTGACCACTTATCATTTGCTGAAAATAATTGCATAGAAGTGTCTAAGGTAATAACATCTTCAGCACGCTGTGATGGTAAGAAGTCAAAGCCAACCCAACGTTCGTCGCGGTAACGAGCATCAAAAGACACCGATGCCGAATAACCATTATTAAACTCTAAGTAATGGTTAATACTTGCAGTTAAAGAAAGTGATGGCGAGTTTCTGCCTTCCTTACCTGAACAGTTGACATTATATGTGGGCTCCCCATCAGTCATGCTTATTACCGTTGTGTCACAACCAGTCACAACATTTACAGCTTCGTCTGGCGTTTTTTGAAGGTAACTAAACTCTTCAATCTCATTTTTTAGGTATTGAATATTACCTTTGATTCGTGTTGCTTCAGTCAGTTGATAAAGAATATCAACTTCAACGCCTTTAATACTTGATTGACCTATATTTTCAGTAAAGAATGCAGAATTACCATTACCATCAATACCAAAGTGACTTGCCTGTTGATCTTCATAATCCCAAATAAATGCCTCAGCATTGATTTGTAAATAATTATCTAAAAATCTATTTTTAGAACCAAATGTCCATGCATTTATATACTCAGGTAAAAACTCTTCACGACCTGCTGTTGGACTAAACCCTCCTGAACGATAGCCTGTTTCGTAACTAGTGTAGAGTAAATTACTATCAGCAATATCGTATTCTATTGCTGCTCGATACGTTATTTCGTCATTTTCTTGAACACGGTCAATTTGTGTTTGGTTAATGAAAAGCAAGTTTGCACGCAGGTTATCTGGCGCACCAGGAAACAACGGAATTTGGCCATACGGAACAGGACCTCGATTAGCTATAGGAGCTCCTTCTGGCAAATCCGCTGGATCAATAGATGCAATTGTTTCTGCAACAGTTGCACCAACAGGAATAACTGGCGCACCGTCACAATTAGGGATTTCTGGTCCGCCAGGGTAGGCTGGTAAATCTCTAATACATAAATTTAGAAATACATCCGCTTGTCCCTTAAATTCTTTTTTATCTTTGGTCCAACGCACAGCACCAACGAGTCTAAGATCATCAGAGATGTGATATTTACCATGAACAAAAAACGCGGTTGACTTTGTACTGGAGTTTTCAATATCTTGCGTTGATTGCAAGCTGTATTGGTTAAATGAGGCTAGACCATCAACTTTTTCATCAAAGTAAAAGCCACCCATAATTAAATCAAGCGCCCCTACGGTTGTAGAGAAACGAGCTTCTAAACTAGATTGCTGGTGATTTTCTTGATTAATAGCTGCTTGGAAAGCGGGATTATTAAATAAAACGTCAACCGTATTCTCTCTATAAGCCGGAATAATTGTTAGATCACCCAATGATGTTGCAACGTTTAACTCTGCCGACACCCCCATATACTCGTTGTCTATATAAGGGTCATATAGGGGAGTGATAGAAGTAAATGCTGGCGAGGTTATTTGGCCTGTGTAGTATTCAACTGCAGCTGGTGTACCTGGGCCTGTATGAGGAGCTGATACGTTATCTGGAGCAGGATTGAAGTTGTAACCTGGAATATTTTTTGGGTGGTTATTACTTCCTTGGAGTGGGAATCCGTAACTACCTTCAAATGAAGGTGAATTACCATTGCCTTTTGTTGTTGAGTAATCTGCAGTGACGGTAAGGTTTACATCTTCTGAAAACTCACCAAATAAACGTGCGCGGAATGCGGTATCATCTGTTGCCGCTGTACCATCATCGTTGTAGCCGTCATTTTTAGTTTTGCCAATCGCAAAACGAGCTGCCCAGTCATCGCTTATTGGTAAATTGACAGCACCAGAAGCTGTTATTGTTCCATAGTTAGCAGCACCAATAGAAATATTGCCAAATGTCTCACCAAGTTCAGGTTTTGTTGAAATAACATTGATCGCACCCGCTGTTGCATTTCGGCCATAAAGAGTGCCCTGAGGTCCCTTTAAAACCTCTATACGTTCTACATCTAAAAATGATGCCGTTGTGGCTGTTGGGCGCCCTAAAAATACACCGTCTACGTTAAATGCTAAAGCAGCATCTGTGTATGCATTTACAGCAAAGTTACCAACGCCTCTGACAAAAAATACAGTATTAGAGCCGCCACCAGAGACAACATTGAGTGCAGGTGATATTTTATTAAGCCCTGTTGCATCGGTAACACCGATGCGTGATAGTTCTTTACCTGTTGCGGCATCAATAGGTACAGCCACATCTTGTAAACTTTCTGTTTTTCTAAGTGCTGTAACCGTTATTAACTCAATACCACTATCTGCTTTAGGTTCTGTAGTTTTTTCGGCAGTTTGAGCCGAAATAGCTAAAGGTGCTAAACATGCAGTCAGAATACATGAACGTAAATACGATTTGTTCATAGTTCTATCCTTATAATTGTGTGTGTAAAAGCGTTTTACTAATCACTTGTTAATACAAGTGACGAGATTGCGATGTGTGTGCAACGCAAAAGTAAAGATAAAGTAAAAACTGCATATCAAGTTAATTGATTTTTATGATTGAAGTTACCTATTTCATAGATACATGAGAGAACTAGGCACTCTAGCGAGGAAAGGTGATAAAAAAGGTAATTGCAATTAACTATTTATTTACGTGATACATTCTATCTAAATATTAAATTCTACAATTGGAAACTTTCAACACATAGTGGAGCCTTCGGGTTTGTATTTAATGACCCGACAACACACTAAGCAAAACACACAATAATTAAAGGAAGTTTTTATGAATACTATCTCGCCCACTGTGGCTTCTACTAAACACGGTATTATTTTAATTTTAGCGGCTATTATGCCTGTTATGGCAGTCATCTCCCTTGTTCCTGTGCTGCCTATGTTACTTGAAGAGTTTAAGCATATTAGTGGTTATGAGGTTTTAGTGCCTATTGCTATGACTATTCCTGCACTCTGTGTTGCTGTATTCTCTCCAATTGCGGGTTCTCTTTCTGATAAGTTTGGCAGGAAGTCGCTCCTTATTTTTGCTCTGTTAATATACAGCGCTGTTGGGGTATTACCTTATTTCTTGGAAAGTTTATCTCATATAATAGTATCTCGTATTTTTTTAGGTATTACAGAAGCGGTTATTATGACAATTGCTACCGCATTAATTGCTGACTACTTCATAGGAAAAGAAAGACAAAAATGGATTTCTATACAAATAGCGTCAGTGAGCTTAAGTGCTATTTTTCTCATTGCACTTGGCGGTATGTTGGGTGAAGTATTGGGTTCAAGAGGCCCATTTGTTTTATACTTACTTGCCTTGCCTGTTGCTTTGCTGGTTGCTTTAAACTTATTTGAACCTAAAGTAAGAGCAAATGAGGACAAACAACTCACGGGATTCCCTGTAAAAAAAGTACTGCCTCTATTATTTATAACACTATTTGTTGGTATTATTTTTTATTCTATGATTGTAAAACTAGGTGAAGTACTGTCGATTAGTCAGGCAGTGACGCCTGCTATTATTGGCGGAATAGGAGCTTTAGCAAATATAGGTGTTGCATTAGGTGCATTTTGTTACGGAAAAATTAAGCATATCTCAGGGCCACTTTTATTATGTGTTGGTTTTGGTTTAAGTGCCTTTGGTTACTTTGCAACAGCAGTGTCTTCTTCAATTGTAATTTCATCAATAGCTATTTTTATTGGTTGCTTGGGTTTTGGCTCTTTATTACCAACGACTTTAACATGGGTATTAAAGCTACTCCCTGAAAATGTACGTGGTAAAGGAACTGGGATGTGGACGGGTATGTTCTTTTTAGGTCAGTTTACAGCACCTATTGTTGTAACTTTACTTCAAAAAACATTGGACTCTTTGAGTGCTGTGCTTGTGCTAATTGCTATTTGTTGTGCAATTGCATCGCTGGTCGCTGCACTAAAAAGTAAAGGTGCAAGAGATTTAAAGTGTGATGATACAAATAAGGCACCTGTTTGAACATTCAATGGGCCTAAATTCAATCTCTTAACTCCAATGAATAGAGCTTAATTGTTTCAAGCATTGATTTAGCCGCGATAGATAAAGACGTGATAGGTTTAGAAATAACGCCTACACGTCTTGCAATAATAGGGGAATTTATTTCTCTGCATATTACGCCTGCTTCTAATGCTTGCTCTTTGCAAAGTGCAGGTACAACAGCCACTCCTAAATTATTACTCACCATCCTTATAACAGTCGCTAACTGGTGCGCATCAAATGCAGGGTTGAGTGCAATGTTATGCTGCGAGAGAGTGTCTTCAATTAGCCCTCTGACAGAAGAGGGACTTTGCAGAGTAATTAACTCAAACTTTAGTAGCTCCGACCAACTAATACTATGGCACTTAGCAAGCGGATGAAATTTAGGTAAAACCACAATAAATTGATCGTTATACAGCGGATGAAATACTAAGTCACCATTATGTTTAGGCTCAAATGAAATACCGAGTTCCACCAAGTCAGCATTTACCAAGTCAATAACCGTATCAGATAACACATCGTCCACTGAGAGTTTTATGTTTGGGTACTTTGTATGAAAACGCTTAATTATTTTTGGCAAAATTGAACTGGCAAAAGAGGGCATGGCTGCGATAGATGTATGCCCAAGATCCAGTGCAAATCGCTTTTTCATCTCTCGTTCTGCTGCGTCTATTTGGTTTAATAAGTTTTTAGCGACAGGTAAAAATGCTTTACCTTCTTGGGTGAGTACTAATGTACGTGTTGTGCGAGTTAATAATTTACCGCCCAAGCTCTCTTCTAAATTTTTGATACTTAAACTAAGCGCGGGTTGCGATAAGTGTAATTTAGCTGCGGCTTCTACAAAACTTAGGCTGGAAGCCACCTGCGTAAATGCCTTCAATTGTTTTATATTCATTTATAAGAAAAACTAATTAATAAAACATAATTATAAAATTAACTATATCTTGCTTTGTTGTCAAACTAATAAACACATTCTTAATTTGGACTTAAACAATGGCTGGATTTAATAAAGTAGTAATTACGTATTCTCAAGCGCTTGAAGGACTTGAAGACGGTATGACCGTTTTAGCTGGTGGCTTTGGCTTATGCGGTATACCAGAGAATTTAATTAAGGAAATACAAAAAAAAGGTACTAAGGGGTTAACGCTTGTGTCGAATAACTGTGGTGTTGATGACTTTGGTTTAGGGTTGCTGCTAGCAAAACGACAAATCAAAAAGATCATTGCGTCTTATGTTGGTGAAAATGCAGAGTTTGAGCGACAAATGATGTCTGGTGAACTGGATGTTGAATTGACACCTCAAGGTACATTAGCCGAAAAAATGCGTGCCGGTGGTGCCGGTATTCCTGCCTTTTTCACCGCAACGGGTTATGGAACTCCAGTTGCACAAGGAAAAGAAGAACGTAACTTTAATGGTAAAACTTACATCTTAGAAGAGTCGATTAAAGGTGATTTTGCCATTGTTAAAGCTTGGAAAGCTGATACATATGGTAATTTAGTTTATCGAAAAACAGCACGTAATTTTAATCCTTTAGTTGCAACAGCTGGCACAGTTACGGTTGTTGAAGTTGAAGAAATTGTTGAAGCAGGGCAATTAGATCCCGATGAAATTCATACCCCTGGGATATATGTGGATCGGGTTATTAAAGGTTCATTTGAAAAACGTATAGAACAACGCACAACTCGTGCTTCACAAGTTTTAGGAGTGTAAAAATGGCTTTATCCCGAGAGCAATTAGCAATGCGTGTTGCGCAAGAACTACAAGATGGATATTACGTTAACTTAGGCATTGGTATTCCGACGCTTGTTGCTAACTATGTCCCTGAAGGTATTGAAGTAATGCTTCAATCTGAAAATGGCTTATTAGGCATGGGTCAATTTCCAACAGAGCAAGAAATTGATGCTGATTTAATTAATGCCGGCAAACAAACGGTGACTATGGCAACCGGCGCCTCTGTTTTTGATAGTGCAGAGTCGTTTGCCATGATCCGTGGCGGGCATGTTGATTTAACCGTATTAGGTGCCTTTGAAGTAGATGTGAATGGTAATATTGCGTCTTACATGATCCCTGGTAAGTTAATTAAAGGGATGGGAGGCGCTATGGATTTAGTGGCGGGTGCCGATAACATTATTGTCACAATGACTCATGCATCAAAGCATGGTGAATCAAAGTTATTAGCAAATTGTACATTGCCATTAACAGGTAAAGGTTGTATTAAAAAAGTATTAACTGATTTAGCTTTTATAGAAATTAAAGACGGTAAATTTCATTTGTTAGAAAGGGCGCCGAATGTCTCGGTAGAAGATATTCAACGGTTAACAGCAGGTGAGCTTGTTATTCCTGAGTATGTACCAGAAATGGACTTGCCCGAGGTGGTAGCATGAAGGCTGTTATTGTGGCAGCCAAAAGAACTGCAATTGGCGGTTTTAGACAAAGTTTGGCAAGTCTGTCAGCCATTGAAATAGGCAGTCAGTTACTTAAAACCGTTCTTGATGAAACACCTCAAGTAAAACCACACATTGAGGAGGTAATTTTAGGGCAGGTGCTAACAGCAGGTTGTGGTCAAAATCCAGCAAGGCAAACAGCACTTAATGCTGGACTACCTATTAATGTGTCTGCTTTTACTATTAATCACGTATGTGGCTCAGGACTAAAAGCGGTGCAATTGGCTGCGCAATCAGTTCTTTGCGGTGATGCTAAAATGGTGGTTGCTGGTGGGCAAGAAAGTATGTCTCAGGCGGCGCACGTATTACCCAATAATAGAGTACCTAAAAAATTAGGTGATTTATCACTGGTTGATAGCTTAATAAAAGATGGGCTGTGGGATAGTCGTGAAAATATTCATATGGGAGTAACCGCCGAAAATATTGCCGAAAAATTTTCGGTTTCACGAGAAGCACAAGATGAATTTGCAGTTCATTCACAGCAAAAAGCAGCAAATGCTATTAGCAGTGGTTTATTCAAAGATGAAATTGCCCCTATTTATATTGCAAAACGTGGAGGCGATATCAAGAGTTTTGATGTTGATGAATCAGTAAAAGCTGATACACAAATTATAAACCTTAGTAAGCTTAGGCCTGCGTTCAAAAAAGACGGTTCAGTTACTGCTGGAAATAGTTCGACTATTAACGACGGCGCAGCGATGGTGGTGGTTACTACAGACGAGTATGCAAAAAAGTTAAACTTACCTATTTTAGCTGTGATTGAAGCTACCGCTTGCGAAGGTGTTGAGCCGCTTTACATGGGCACTGGCCCAATAGCGGCCACGCAGGCTGTGTGTAAAAAAGCGGGCTGGCAAGTGCATGAGATTGATTTAATTGAAGCTAATGAGGCATTTTCGGCTCAAGCTTTGTATGTAAATACTGCGCTGGGGCTAGATAGCAATAAAGTAAATGTTAACGGAGGGGCGGTTGCACTTGGTCATCCAATTGGAGCTTCAGGTTGTCGTATTTTAGTCTCGCTGATATATCAAATGCAGCGAGCTAATAAAACAAAAGGGTTAGCAACACTTTGTATTGGTGGTGGTATGGGCATTGCTATGTTGGTCTCGCGTGAGCGCACAAAGGCTTAATAAGTTTTAATATTTAAAGGCCTCCTTCATTAGCAAGCTTTATATCTTATAGAATATGGCTCCCTCAATATGTAAGAGTGAGTAACACTTCTGTGCATGTTATTTATTTGCGTGCGAAATAACTGTGAGTTTGTTTTTAAGCTCTGTTCGGTGATAGTTTCGATCGTAACCGAGTGTTGCTTGTGCATGCTCACGCATAATTCCTTCAGCACGAGCACCTTGGCGAGAAAGCATTGCATGAAATACGTGGTGATGTTGCTGATGTGCAAATGCAAAGCGTTTAAACTCTTTTTGCATATTATTTTTGTCGATGGCAAGCGCGCTTACCGAGGCAAATGGTAGGTGCTCATTTTTAGATAGTGCAGCCTGGATAGCCAAGTTACCCGACGCTTCAATAATTAGTAGATGAAAACGGCGGTTCATATCATGGTAGGTTGCTAAGTCATCTTCAGTTAGTTCGGCCCCTTCAAATAATAAATCACCACAAGCAAGAAGGGATTGTATTTCATGTTTTTGTTCTTCGTTAAGGCCGTTTTCAGCAGCTTGTCGAGCAGCTAGGCCCTCTAATACTCCTCTTACTTCAATAGCGCCTTCAATTTCAATTGGTGAAACTGAGCGGACTTCGTAGCCACGCCTAGGAAGTTTGGTCAATAAACCTTCTTGTTCAAGTGTTCTAAATGCAATTCTTACAGGCGTTCTTGAAACACCTAGACGTTCAGAAGTAGCAATTTCAACGAGCCTTTCTCCGGTTTTTAGTGCTCCAGTTAAAATCATTTGTCGCAATGTGGTTACTGCATTTTGGCCTGACTTAGTCATAAAAAATTACCTTAATTACTTTTTAAACTGGATCCAATTAAGAATCTACACTGCATATAGTCATTGAAATAGTTTGAATTTACAACTAAAGCGTGACTAAAAGTGCAAAAAATAAAATTATATGGATCCAATTTACGCATGTTTGTTTTATTTATCTGGATTATTAGTTTATATTGGATCCAATGACAACAAAAACACAACAGGAGATCAAGGTATGGCTAAGCAGACCTTTATTAAAAATACATGGTATGTGGCGGCAATGAGTGATGAAATCAATCACAATAAACCACTCGGCCGAAAAGTGTGTGATCAAAGTATTGCTTTTTATCGTCAGGCGGATGGAAAAGTAGCTGCGGTGCTAGATTTTTGTCCACACCGTGGCGCAGCTTTATCTTTAGGATATGTTGAGGACGGCTTGCTTGTATGCGGCTATCATGGTCTAAAAATGGGTGAGGACGGTAAAACAAAAGAAATGCCGCTGCAACGTGTGCAGAGATTTCCGTGTATGAAGTCATTTGCAGTTGAGGAGCGCTTTGGCTTTATCTGGGTTTGGCCTGGTGATAAAGAGGCTGCAAATACAGATCTTATCCCACACTTACCTTGGGCTGAAGATGATACTTGGGCCTATGGGGGGGGGTTGTATCATATAAAATGCGACTATCGTTTAATGATCGATAATCTAATGGACTTAACACATGAAACCTACGTTCATGCTAGTAGTATAGGCCAAAAAGAAATTGATGAGTCTCCGGTGCAAACTGAAGTAGAAGGCGATAAAGTTTTTTGTCGCCGTTATATGGAAAATATTATGGCACCGCCATTTTGGCGAACTGCTCTGGAGGGTAATGGGCTTGCATCGGATACACCAGTAGACCGTTGGCAAATTTGTCGCTTTATGCCGCCATCACATGTAATGATTGATGTGGGTGTAGCACATGCTGGTTATGGTGGTTTTGATGCACCAAAGAATAAAAAAGCGAGCAGTACAGTGGTTGATTTTATTACTCCTGAGACTGAAAATACGATGTGGTACTTTTGGGGGATGGCACGTAACTTTAATGCTCAAGACGTTACATTAACTGATAAAATTAGAGAAGGGCAAGGCAGTATTTTCCAAGAAGATTTAGAGGTATTAGAACGTCAGCAGCAAAATCTGAAGAGTTTCCCGCAATTTGATCTTTTAAAGCTTGATATAGATGCCGGTGGTGTTCAGTCGCGACGTATCATTGAGCGTTTAATCGATAAAGAAATAAATGCGAAAAATATATCTACAGACGAGCTACCGCTCCAATCAGTAACATTTTAACAAAGGGAATTAGGATGATTTCAGTTATTGTTAAAAATGTGGTCGTTGAAGCAAAGGCGGTTGTTAGGCTCGTACTTGGATGCGCTGACAATGAGGATTTGCCCCCATTTGAGGCAGGTGCACATATTGATATAAAGCTACCAAATGGTTTGCTTCGTCAATATTCTCTATGTCGGTTACAGTGCGACCCACGTTACTACGAAATTGCAGTATTAAAAGATCCTCAATCTCGTGGTGGATCAGCAGAGGTACATAGCCTACAAATAGGCGATAGAGTCGAAGTAAGTGAACCTAAAAATCACTTTTCATTGCTGAATCCAAAGAAAAATACATTACTGATTGCAGGTGGAATAGGGGTTACGCCATTATTAACGATGGCTCAAACATTACATAGTTTAGGGACACCTTTCGCATTTCACTATTGCGCTAAATCTTCTGAAACTGCAGCATTTGTTGAAGCATTAAAATTAGGGTCGTTTAGCGATAAAATAGCGTTTCACTTTAGCCAAGAATTGCAATCGGGTCGTATGGATGTAGAACAGGTGCTAAGTGAGCATATTCATGATACTGACTTGTATATATGTGGCCCTGCTGAGTTTATAACATATGTATTAAATCATGCTCGTTTGCTGGGTTGGTCTGAGGAGAGATTGCATCGAGAGTACTTCGCCGCACCAGTGGTTGCTGAAAATATTTCAGAAGACACGTCATTCACTATAAAAATTGCTAGCTCAGGTAAACAGTTTACTGTAGGCGAAGGGCAGTCTATCTCTCAAGTGCTAGAGGTTAATGGGATATTTATACCAGTTGCATGTGAATCAGGAGTTTGTGGCACTTGCCAAACTGGTGTAGTGGAAGGCAATCCGGAACATCGCGATGTTTTTTTAACAGACAAAGAAAAAGCACAAGGCAAGTTGATTATGCCGTGTTGTTCAAGAGCAAAAACAGGGTCCATAACACTCGATTTATAAATACACTTACACGTATAAAACGATTTATAATTACTTTTATACGTGTAACCCGTATCAGCAACGCATAATTTAGGCTTTCCCACGAAATGCCGAGATACAGCTTGCTAGAATTACAAAGCCTAAAGACACGTTAAACGCGAGTGAAATTGTACTCATTAAAGCATGACTATGTTGCGCTGAAAACGTGCTGTCCCCTAAGTAATAATGCACAATTAAATTTACCAAGCTCATTCCAAATAAATTACCAATTGTTCGTGATAAATTCATGGAAGAAGAGGCTACGCCTAACTCATTCTTATCTACAGCACCCATAATTGCATTATTGTTAGGCGTTGAGAATAAGCCAAAGCCAATACCTAACAATAACAGTGAGCCACTAATGTATGTGATACTTGAGTCCATAGATAACAGTGATAGTAAAAAAAAGCTGACCATAACAATTATACAGCCAAATGTAGCTATTATGCGTGGCTGTAATTTATCTGAAAGTTTACCGGACAATGGTGCCATAATGGCCATAGAAACCGCTTGCAGTAACACGATTTGGCCAGCATGAGAAGGACTTAACCCTTTAATATACTGCAGATATAAGCTTAACAAAAAAGCCAATGAAAAATTACTGGCGTACATTAAAAACGATGTAGACAGCGATAAGCTAAATACTCTGCTTTCTAAGAACATTTGTACTCTGATTAGTGGTCGCCTGCTTTTACTTTGGTGAATAATAAATAATCCTAAGCTTATTACCGAAAGTAATGTTAAACCCCATCCAGTCATAGTGGGTAAATCACTGAGTCCTAATACTAAACATATTGCAAAGAGTGAGAAAAGCGCAGTACCCCACCAGTCAAACGAGGATTTTTTATCGTTTTTCCACTCACCATGTAAAAAAAGTTTAATAGCAAGTAGTAGCAGAAGGACAAGCGGAATTTGAGAGTAAAATACAGCCCGCCATCCCCATATTTCGGTGAGCCAACCGCCTATTGCAGGGGCTGCACTTAAGCCTATATACACACACGCTGCAGAGGTGCCCAGTGCCATGCCTCTTTTATTATTTGGCGTAATAGAAGTAATAATTGCAACACCAATACCAAAAATCATGGCACCTGCAGCGCCTTGTACAAAACGCCAAAAAAGTACCCATTCAATTGATGACGCAATAGCACACATCAGTGATGCTAGTGCATTTAGGCCTAAACCAAATGCATATACTCGTTTTCGACCATAGTTATCGGCTATTTTCCCGCAAGGCAGCATAAATATCACGCTACTAAGTAAGTAAAGGGTCGGCATCCAACCAATCATTTTAGCGCTTGCTTGTAAATCCTCGGCAAGATTTGGAATAGCTATGTTGACGCCGGCCATGCCGAGAGGTCCGATAATAGATCCGCTGCATACAATTATAAGCGCGATGGTAGTAATAGGGAGTTTAAACAAATATGATCCTTAAACGCATAGACTATAAAAATAATAAAAGGTGGTGTTTGAGAACATGGGTTTTTTAATGTGTTTATTATTGCCAATAGCAACAGAGGTAGCAAGCTGGTCTACTAAGTATCTACGTAATTTTTAATTAGCGTATTTTTGGTCCAATATGATGAGGTATTACTTTGTAGGCCATTGAAAAAGTAATACCGTATTTTTTTAATATAAATAAAACAAGCCTTTAAGCTTCACATAAGCGCTTAATTATTCGCCTAGCGTGATTTGCACCGGTATCAACATGGATATCAATCATAGGTTGCCCTTTAAAGTGCTTCATTGATTTGTGTTGCGCTTCAATAACCACTTTGTCTTCATTGAACGTGTAACGAGTTTGCTCTACTACTTTTTGTTTTACGTTTTCAATATCAGTTGTTGGGTTTGTTGATATAGTCCAAAAATAATGACATGTTTCTTCTGTCTCTGGAGTTATGCAATGTAAGCCACGCATATGAAAGCCGCCACGGTTAGGGTTAGTTACCGATTCACTGTTTGCGTCAATACCGCCAGTCCATATCCTTAAATGTGATGGATAGAATTCAATTTCTTGCCAGCGATCTATTTTATCTTTAAATGGATAAGCAGCTGTATATGTTGGTGGCGGGGTTGAATTTGGCATGTAACGTTTTACGGTCACTTTATCACCTATAGCTTCTACATCCATTTGTGCATGCATATGCGTTTTAGCGTCACCACCAATCGTTTTAAGGTGTACGTAACCTAAGTGGCTAAGATCGAGTAAGTTGTCATGTATGAGTTGAAATGGTGCTTGGTAGTGATATACATCACCATCGTAAACATATTTTTCGTCAGAATGATAAAGATAGCGAGGTGGGTCTTGATCAGGGGTTGAGCCTTGCTCTGAACCAAACCAAATCCAAATTAAATCATCTTGCTCTTTAAGTGTAAAAGGCGTTACTTTTGCTTTTCTTGGAACTTTTTTTTGCCCTGGTACTTCAAGACATTGGCCTTGGCCATTAAATAATAGACCATGATAACCGCATCTTAATCCTTCTTTTTCAAGTGTTCCCATCGATAAAGGTAGTTGGCGATGGCAACAACGATCTTCAAGTGCGCTAGCATGGCCTTGTGCATCTCTAAATAAAACTATAGGGGTGTTTAATAAAGTGCGAGCTAGTGGCTTGTCGGTTAACTCTTTGCTTAGTGCTGCTAAGTACCACATGTTAAGAGGAAAGGGGGTTTTAGTGTCCGAATTAGTTTGTGTATGTGTGGTCATAAGTGTCTCGTGTAAAGTCTAGTGTTAAAATTTTCTCTATAAATCTAGCGTTAGAGAGTCGCTTAACGCTCTTGAACAACAGGGTGTGAACCTATCGTTTTTTGCCTTTTCATCAGCAGTAAAGAATTCATCTCTGTGGTCGGGTATACCGCATGTCACAGAGGTAACGCATGTCCCGCAAATTCCCATTTCGCATGATACGTCTAACTCAATACCCGCATCTTCCATTGCTTCTAATGCGGTTTGCTCTGCAGAAACATCAATTTCTAAGCCTGAACGGCTCAAAATGAGCTTAAACGGAATATCTTCAGTACCTTCTGCTTTAGGTTCAGCTTTAAAATTTTCTTTGTGTAAGTACTCGTCTTTCCAGTTATTTGATTTTGCACTGTCAAAAATATATTCCATATAAGCTGCTGGGCCACAAGTGTATAAATGCGTATTCGTTTTAAATTCACCAATAAGTTCTTTGGCATCTTTTTTTGGCTGGGTTGAAAAGTGAAAAAATACCTTTTCAGAAAATGAACACTCTAGCAATTCTTGATAAAAAGCAGCCTCTACGGGGGATTTAGCATTATAATGAAGCTCAAAATCAACGCCGTTAATATCAAGCTCTCTTGCCATTGAGATTATCGGAGTAATGCCTATACCGCCTGCGAATAATAGTGCTTTATTATGAGTTGAATTGAGTGCAAAGAGGTTGCGAGGATCAGAAATTGATAATGTATCACCGACTTGCACATCAGAGTGAAGTGCAATTGAGCCTCCTCGTGAATTGGCATCTTTTAATACAGCTATTTTATAAAACTCATCGGATTGAGGATGGCTGATAAGTGAGTACTGACGAGTTATTTTATCATTAAGCACCACATCAATGTGGCTACCCGCATCAAATTTAGGTAAAGCTTGCCCATTTATAGGTATTAGCTCAAAACTGACAATATTAGGTGTTTCAACCTTTTTACTGCGTACGTTTACTGAAAACATAAAATTCCTAATGTTTGTTACTTTATGTTTATAATGTTGAATTATAGTTGAGGTGTCAACTATAATTTGGGTGTAGAGATTAACTTAGTGTTAACGTTATGAATGTAAAACTCTTTGCTCGTAATAAGCAATGATCATAAATAGTTTTAATCTCAAGATTTACCTAGTAAAATTTATTTATACCTAAAAATTGGAAAAACCAATGCCTTCTAAACCCAAAGAACCTAGTGCTAAACAGCTAGATCTTGAACGATATATACCTGCGCTTGTAAATTTTCTTTCTAATAAACTCTCAAGTGGTGCATCTGTATGCTATCGAAAAAACTTTAATGTAGGCGTTATTGAGTGGCGTGTATTAGCAATGCTCAAGGTGGAATCAAATATTTCTGCAAATCGCATCTGTCAGGTCATTGGTTTAGATAAAGCCGCTGTGAGTCGAGCTTTAAAACAATTACAAACGTTAGGCCATATTAGCTTTATAAAAAATGCTAAAGATGGTCGTTCATCATTAGCAAAGCTGACGGAAAAAGGTGAAAAGTTACATGATAAAATTCTCTATGTAGCTTTAGAGCGAGAAAGATTGTTATTACAAGGGGTTTCACAAAAAGAGCTTGATACACTTATTGAGGTATTGTTAAAACTAAATAAAAACATTAAGCAAGTAAATGAGTTTAAGGTAAGTAATACCACATAGGGACTCTTCCTCAAACTGTTGAAAGGTAATTGTTTAAATTTTTTGTTGCTCAATCTAAACTACTGTAAAGTTATACACTTGCTAAGAAGTGGTCTATTTTAACTGAAAATAGCTTTAGGCGTTCAGATATTGTTTTAGGAACAACTCGATGAAAAGCATAATATTTAGGACGGTTTTTTGGATTTGGCTTTAGTCAGTTCTAAATTTTGAATACAAAATAATAAAAACTTAGAATTTAAATTCAGCGTAAAAATTATATAGATAGATTATTTAGGTTTTTAACCGTTTGAAATGTATAGTTTAATTGGTAGGACTAAGTGGATTCGAACCACCGGCCTTTGGATCGGTTGGTCAAGAGTAGGTAGTGCTTTTTCCTTCAGATGTACTTTTATTTATTTTACTTAAATGTTGGTACGACTGAGTGGATTCGAACTGCTGACCTTTGGACCGGGTGATCAAGAGTAGGTAGTGCTTATTCTTCGGTATTTTTAGTTTTTTTTATTACTTTGAAGTGGTACGACTGAGTGGATTCGAACCACCGACCCCTACCATGTCAAGGTAGTGCTCTAACCAACTGAGCTACAGTCGTACAATTTTTGAGGTTTTACTTAAATGTTGGTACGACTGAGTGGATTAGAACTACTGACCTTTGGACCGGGTGATCAAGAGTAGGTAGTGCTTTTTCCTTCAATTATACTTTTTTAAATGTTGGTACGACTGAGTGGATTCGAACTACTGACCTTTGGACCGGGTGATCAAGAGTAGGTAGTGCTTTTTCCTTCAATTATACTTTTTTAAACGTTGGTACGACTGAGTGGATTCGAACCACCGACCCCTACCATGTCAAGGTAGTGCTCTAACCAACTGAGCTACAGTCGTATTACTTTATTTAAGTAAGTGTTAATTGCTTAACAACGGCGGCTAATATATAGCGTGGCGGTTGGTGAATCAAGCAAGTTTGTTGTTTTTGAGTTTATTTGCCGTTTTTTTATTCATATTGGGCTTATTTCACACGTTTTATAAAAACCTTGCCACCAAACCACATGTTTTTTAGCTGAGCTTTTAAGTAAGTTCAGTAAGTTACTTGTTGAGCCCGTTTTTACTAAGTTATTAATTTGAGGGCTTGAGATACTTTCGTTAAACCAAAGCTCTTTATAAAGCGGTTGTAGTACCTCTAGATAACCAGTTAATTGCGCTTGATAGGGCTGAATTTCTTTTAGGTAAAACTTTTGAAATATGTTGCTTATGATTTTTGCGTTTTTATTATTTTTATCTTCTGGGCACAGCGTATTAAAGTTTAGTGTTTGTACAAACTGTGTAGCGTTGTTATTTAACACGACCTGCCTACGGGCTGATTGAATGAGTGCTTGGTTAAATTGAAATTTATTAAGCTGCTCGAGTGCGCTAAAAATAGAGTCGCTATTAATTGTACTAAATTCTTTAGCCTTAATTTGCTGCTTAATGAGTGCAAGTTGCTTTAGCGCAAATATGGTATCGCGAAAACCAGCGGGTTCAGTAGTTAGCTCGTTTGAGGTGAGTTGCCAGGTACGATTTAACTCAGGTTCTTTAAATAACATGGTATTAAAAAAGTACATTAGGTGTGTTTCTTTATAGTTTTTGGCTGCGAGTATTTTTGTGTAACTAGGGCTATTTTTATCAAGCGTATTTAAGCAAACCTGCGCACTTTTAATAAAGTTTATTTGATATTTTAATTGCCCAGCAGCGCTGGCTGTTTTTCCTAATTGGTTATTGTGCTCACTTATAAGCACGTTAAGCTTACATTGGCTAATGCCTGCAAGCTCCACAATACTCAGTGTTAAGTCACTTTGTGCTATTGGGGGAGGCTGCAGTAAAGGGAGTTGCTTGAGCGGCTTAGGCTGTGTTGGGCTTGCATTAACTGTGCTACTTAAGCGTTCAATATAAGTAGCGTTTACAGTACTTTGTGGTTTGTTGCAGCCTGTAAGCATTAAAAAACACATTACCAGCAAAGCAGCTGGTAATGTTTTAAGGCTGAGTTTATTAGTTTTGATTGAGTGAATCACTGTTAACAAATTCATATTTTAGACGCTTTCTTACTGTTAGCATTAATAAAATAGCAGCGACACTAAGGCCTACTATTATTCCAACCCAAAAGCCATGCGGCCCCATAGCTGGCACAATTATGTCTGTTCTTGCCAATACGTAA
The DNA here is from genome assembly GCF_014163835.1 of Pseudoalteromonas sp. SR43-5. Lineage (NCBI taxonomy): Bacteria > Pseudomonadati > Pseudomonadota > Gammaproteobacteria > Alteromonadales > Pseudoalteromonadaceae > Pseudoalteromonas > Pseudoalteromonas sp. SR43-5. The sequence goes on along the minus strand of NZ_JACJEA010000017.1, from coordinate 7,868 downwards.
CCTAAACAAAAGCCGATTAACCAATACGATATAAACGTAATATACGATATAGGCGTGGTGTATTTTAACCCACGAAGGATGCCATTTGCAGCAACCTGTAATGCATCGGGTAACTGGTAGACACACGCTAATATCATAATTGATGAAGCCAGTGCCATTACAGCGGGGCTGTCGGTATAAAGTTGGCTAATTAAATCACGACCTGTAAAAGTCATAAGTGCCAAAAATAGTGCAATTACAATAGCTAATATGTAACTAGTCGATACGGCAACTTTTAACTGCTGTAAATTATTTTGACCATATAGATTACCAATACGAATACTTATAGCGATAGAGAGGCTCAGTGGCATCATAAACAGCAATGTAGTTACACTCGCTGCTATTTGGTGCCCCGATACTGCCACTGCTCCTAAATGCGCAATAAATAGCGGTATACACGCAAATAAAGTGACTTCAAAAAAGGTTGCAAGTGAAATTGGTATACCTAGCTTAGTAATAATACCAATGGTAGTGAAATTAGGTTTTTCGAATGATGAAAGCAGGCCTTTAGCATCTACCTTTTTACTCATTTGGCAGTAAGTAACTTGTGCTATTGCCATAACAGTTAAAACAATTGCTGTGGCAATGCCACAGCCTGCGCCGCCATAAGCAGGAAAACCAAATAAGCCATTTATGAAAATATAATTTACTGGAATATTAACGGCTAAACCTAATAGGCTTATATAAAAGGCGGGTTTGGTCATCCCCATGCCCTCGGTAACGTTTCTGTATACTGTAAAAATTAAAAATCCAAACACACCCCATTTCACAAAATGGATGTAGTCAATGGCAAGGTTTGCAATAGCAGGCGTTGTATCGAGCTTTAAAATAATGGCATCTGCTAAATGGGCAATACCAAAACCTGTAAAGCTTAAAATAGCGGTTAAATAAAGCGCTTGTTGGAAATAGTGGCTAATGCCTTTGCGGTCATCACTGCCCGAAAACTGCGCAATAATACCAGTAAGCGCTAATAAAATACCTTGCAGAGCAAGTAATAATGGGTTCCATATTCCTGTTGCAATAGAAAGTGCAGCTAAGTCAGTAGGGCTAACTTGGCCGGCCATAATTGTGTCGACTACCGACATTAAAATAAGTGTAACTTGTGCTAAAAAAACAGGTAAGGCTAGGGAAAGTAAACGCTTGGCTTCCCAATTGCAAAAGGTCATAAAAAAAGCTATTAAATAAAACAGGCGGCAATTGTAATCTATTGCGTTTCAAATAAAAATCACAGTAGTGAATGATTTTATGAGTTGATACGTTAAACTAGCACTTTGTAATAATTTTAAGTGATTTTATGTTTACAGGAATAGTGCAAACACAAGCAACAGCGGTCTCTAAAACTCAAGCTGATGGTGTGTTACGCTTAGTTGTATCGGTGAGCGATGAGTACGTTAAGCATTTAGATTTAGGCGCAAGTATTGCTATTAATGGCTGTTGTTTAACGGTTGTGCAAGTTGAGCTAAGTAATCATGATGTGGTGGCGCAAGTGCATTTTGATGTGATTGACGAAACTCTAAAGTTAACTAATTTAGGCTTGCTTGAGCTAGGTAGTTTAGTAAATTACGAACGCTCTGTTACGTTTGGTACTGAGCTAGGTGGGCATATAGTGTCTGGGCATATTCATTGTACGTCACAAATCTCTCAAATAGTGAAACTTGAGAATAACTGTAAAATACAATTAAGCTTGCCAAAAGAGTGGAAAAAGTATGTGTTATATAAAGGCTTTGTTGCTATAAATGGCGCAAGCTTAACCGTAGGCGAAGTTGATGAACAAGGTTTTTGGATACACCTAATTCCGGAAACGCTCGCCATTACAAACATTGGTGCAGCGCAAGTGGGTGACAAGTTTAATATTGAAGTTGATCAGCAAACTTACACTATTGTAAATACGGTAGAGAACTACTTACGCCATCCGGCTTAAGTTAAAATATTTGTTCGTCGTCACTGTCTACGTGTAGCTCCAATTTATTATTAGCATGGTCTATATGCATATTTAAATGAATTGGGTTACAGCAGGCAGTGCAATCTTCTATATAGTCTTGATCGCCGCTGCTTGCGTCTAAGTCTAGATGTATGTGGTGTCCGCAGTGTGGGCACGTTATTCGTTGTGATAAAAAATCTTTCATAATCACTCCAGTTATAAATAATTAAGTTAGGTTCAACTTAATCGCTTACAGATGAACGTCTACTTACTCATTAAATATAGTGTTGAAATGCAGCTTATGACATTTATTTTATACCTTCAAATACCAGCTTTTCTATATGTTGTTTAGCTTCAGTAAGATAGTGACCGGCAAAGATGTTGGCATGATTTAAAATGGGGTATAGCTGGTATATTAACTTACGTTTTTCGTAATTTTGAGAAAGCGGGTAGTGCGCGTTATAGGCGCTATAAAAGTCTTTAGGCAGTGGGGCAAATAGTTCGCTCATTGCAATATCCACTTCCCGATCACCATAATAACAAGCCGGGTTAAATATTGTTGGTTCTGCTTTTAAAAATCCCATATTGCCACGCCAAAAATCGCCATGCAGTAATGAAGGTTGTACTTGATGGCTATGTAGTTGCTCTTTTACGGTATTAATTAAGCGTTCGGGCTCAATAAAGTTAATGCCTTTTTCAGCGAGTAGTTGTAATTGCCACCCTATACGCTCTTCGGCGTAAAATACATCCCACTTTTTGTGCCAGCGGTTTGGCTGTATGGTTGTGGCTAGATAATTATCTACATCAAAACCAAACATAGCTTGGTCATGTTTTTGATGCATTTTAGCGAGGTTACGCCCCATATTAGCCCACGTGTCGTGGGGTTGTTTATCTAAAACGAGCCACTGTAAAACAATAAATGAAAACTCTATATTTGCACCAGTTGTAATACATTCAGGTACTTTAAAATTACTATTTTGCGCCAAAAGCTTTAAGCCAATAAATTCACTTTCTAAACGCTCGAGCTCGCTTTTTAATGCTATTTTAACGAAGTAGTTATGCGTACCATTGGTAATATGAAATAGTTTGTCGGTGTTTGTACTTTGTAATTGGCGTTTGTAGGTGTGCTTAAAGTCAAAATTAATGGCTCGGCTGATGTGCTCATTTACTGTTTTCCACATAACAATTGCTCGCCTTTTAAACAGATACTTAAACTATGGCAAAAAGGTATTAATTTAACAATCTAAACGTTGTAAAATTAACGGCTATATTGAATAAAATTACACTTACTGTAGTGGAGTTAAAATGAACAAAAGTTTAATAACCAATTTGCTAGCGGGTTTATGTGTTGTTGTAGGTTTTATGTTTAACCAAGCAATTGTGTTGTCTGTTGGTTTATTTGCACTTTCTGGCGCGGTAACTAATTTATTAGCTATTCATATGTTATTCGAAAAAGTCCCGTTTTTATATGGTTCTGGTGTTATAGCGCTTAAGTTTGAAAGCTTTAAAGTAGCTATACGAAACCTGATATTAACGGAGTTTTTCTCAGAGCAAAAAATTAATAATTTACTCAATAAAGCGCAGCCCAATATCGACTTTGAGCCAATAATTAGCAATGTTGATCTAAACCCTGCATTCGACAATTTGTTAGAGGTAATAGAGCAGTCTCAGTTTGGTAGTATGCTAGGAATGTTTGGCGGTACAGCGGCAATAGAGCCGATGCGTGAAAAGTTTATTGAAAAAATGCAATTGTCGCTTAGTGAGATTTCTCAAACTGACGACTTTAAAGCATTAGTAAGCCAAACACTTTCACAAGGTAATAGCGCAGAAAGCCTACATAAAACGGTGCTTAAACTAGTTGATGAGCGCTTAGATGAGCTTACTCCTAAAATGGTTAAAGAGATTATTCAGACCATGATCCGCGAGCACCTAGGCTGGCTTGTAGTATGGGGCGGTGTGTTTGGTGGTTTGTTTGGTTTAATAGCGGCCGTTATTTAAATCTAGCGACTAATAAAAAACATAATCATTCTATTGCATTAAATAGTGTACTTACTGCGTTAAAAATTATTTGTATAGAATAACTACACGTTGTTATTTGTGCCTGTTATTGCACTACTTTTTAGCGAAATAATAGAGCACTAATTTAATGCAATTGGTATAACTTATTTTTTCAGGCTGTTATTATCGCCTCCATAATTTAGTCGTGTTTTTTCAAGGAGCAACGGTGAGCAAAACGTTAGCCAGTTATTATCAGCAAGCATATGCGTGCGATCAGCAGCATTTTAATCAGTGTTTTTATTGTGGCTGCGAAGCGACAGAGCGCGATCATTGTCCGCCACTGCATATGCTACAAAGTATCGTTGATTTAGGTGAAGAGGCTGACTTTATCTCAATCCCTGCGTGTTATGAGTGCCACGCACTTTTACATAACGAAAGACTGATGACGATTGATGAGCGCTTTACCAAGCTTAAAAAAAAGCTCTCAAATAAATATGCTAAACCACTGCGCGTTTATAACATGTGGGAAGAAAGCGAACTTGGCGACATGAGCGACGAGTTTGCCCATAGTATTCAAGCGGGTATGAAATTAGGCAAAGAAGCCGCTGAGCGTTTAGCCTTTACGGGTTTTAGCTATGCCACAGAAGATGCCAAAGTAGCAGTGCGCGAAAAAACAAAAGAGTTTGATGTAGAAGGCATGATATTTACCGACTTTAAAGAGGCGTTAAATTACTGCATTAACGATTTAAATGTTCAAAAAAGCGACTTTTATAAAATTTTGGTTGAAGACTACCAAGGCGATTTTAATAAAGCATTGAGCCAGTATCGTCATCGTCATGACAAAGTTACTGCGGCTAAAGACGGTAATACACTTATTAAAGATTTTTCAAAGCTACATAAGCAAAACTCTGATTTTGTAACGCGTACGGTTAAGCACTTTATTAGTAAAGATCCCTCGCTTACCACCGAAGGTGCGCTTGAAAAGCTATATAACAATTATATAAAGAAATAATTACAGAAATTCATCTTAATTAACTGCGTTTTCACCTGTTTTTTTGGCTTTATCCTTTAGGTTTCGCTAAAGTAGCAAAAAAACAGGAGATCCAAACAACATGCAAAAATTTGCACCTTCTTTATTAGCGGTTGGCTTAGCTGCTGCACTTGTAGGCTGCCAAGAAAACGGCCCACAAGACGATAAAATAACAATTAACAAAAATCCTTACCCAAGTACTTATCAGCCACTTTCTACATCAAGCACACTTATCACAAATGCAACAGTACTGACAGGTACTGGTGAGCGTTTAGATGAGGCTGATGTATTACTTGTTGATGGTAAAGTACAACAAGTAGGTAAAGACTTAACAGCCACTGCTGATATAACAATTGATGCACAAGGAAAATGGGTAACACCGGGTATTATTGACGTACATTCACATTTAGGCGCATACCCAAGTCCTTCGGTCGAGTCGCATCAAGATGGTAACGAAATGACCAGCCCTAACACTGCAGAAGTGTGGGTTGAGCATTCTGTTTGGCCACAAGATCCAGGCTTTAATCGTGCACGCGAAGGCGGCATTACTTCTCTACAAATTTTACCAGGCTCAGCTAACTTATTTGGTGGACGCGGCGTTACGCTTAAAAACGTACCAGCGCACACTATGCAAGGGATGAAATTTCCAGAGGCGCCGTATGGTTTAAAAATGGCGTGTGGTGAAAACCCTAAACGTGTTTATGGTCGTCAAGGTGTATTGCCTTCAACCCGTATGGGTAATATGGCTGGTTACCGTATGGCATGGGCTGAAGCCGCTGAGTACAAACGTGCGTGGGATAAATACGATGCTGATTACGAAGCCGGTTTAAACCCAGAAGCGCCAGTACGTGATATTAAACACGACACGCTACGCGGTGTGCTTGAAGGCGAAGTACGTATTCATAATCATTGTTATAAAGCTGAAGAAATGGCAATGATGATTGACCTGTCAAAAGAGTTTGGTTACCACGCGGGTACTTTTCATCACGGTGTAGAAGCATATAAAATTGCTGACTTACTTGCGCAAAATGGTTCGTGTGCTGCACTTTGGCCAGACTGGTGGGGCTTTAAAATGGAAGCCTACGACATGGTTCAAGAAAACGTAGCTATTGTTGATGCGGTTAAAAACTCGTGTGCAGTTGTTCACTCAGATTCAGATACTACTATTCAGCGTTTAAACCAAGAAGCGGGCAAGGTGATGTACCGAGCTAACGAAAATGGTTTTGATATTTCTGAGCAACACGCTATTAAATGGATCACGTCTAACGCTGCTAAATCGCTAGGTATTGATGACAAAACAGGTTCACTAGAAGCGGGTAAGCAGGGCGATGTTGTTATTTGGAATCAAAGCCCATTTAGTGTCTATGCTAAAGCTGAACAAGTGTTTGTTGATGGTGCAAAGGTTTACGATAGAAACGACAGCGCGTACCAAGCAACAAGTGATTTTATGTTAGGTCAACAATAAGGAGCACCCAGAATGAAAAATTTATCACGTTCGTTTTCGCTTTCTCTGGTTGCTGCAGGATTATTAGCATCTGGTGCTGTAAGCGCACAATCGCTAGCAATTATTAATGCAACATTGCATACGTCTTCTGATCAAGGTGTATTAGAAGCGGCAAGCATAGTAATGACAGATGGTAAAATCACAGCGATTAATCCAACTGAAATTAAAGTAGATCAAATTATTGATGCAAAGGGGCAAATTGTAACCCCTGGCTTTATAGCAAGTATTAATCAACTTGGTTTAGTTGAAGTAAGTGCAGTTGCAGGCTCTCGCGATGCAGGTGAGGAAAAAGCTGGTATTGATTTTGATGTAAGCCTTGCTTACAACGCACATTCAAGCTTAATTCCTTACGCTCGTAAAGGCGGCGTAACACGCGATGTAATTACTCCTCATGGCGGCGATAGCATTTTTTCAGGCCTTGCGAGTGTTGTTGATTTAAGTGGTAGTTTTGACAGCGACATGCAAAAACAAGCGGCTTTAATTGTTTACTTAGGTGAGCGTAGTAAAGGCTCACGTGCTTTTACTTTGCAAACACTGATTAATAAGCTTGATGAGCACAAAACTAAAGCCGGTAAAAAAGCGAAAAAAGATGACGACAAGCCAAGTACTGAAGATAAAGTAATGGCTAAAGTACTCAGTGGTGAAATGCCATTAGTGGTTGGCGTTTCGCGTGCGGCGGATATTATTGAGCTAATTAAAGTAAAAGAGCAATTTGGCATTAATTTAGTACTTAACGGCGCACAAGACGCTGTTGTAGTGAAAGAGCGCGTTGCTAAAGCAAATATTCCAGTGATTATTAGTGCAATGGATAGTTTACCAGGAAGCTTTGATTCGCTTCATGCAAGTTTAGATAATGCAAGTGTGCTTGAAAAAGCAGGCGTTAAAGTATTATTAACGGTAGGTGGTGATGCAAGTCACAATATTTATCAGCTGCGTTTTGATGCTGGTAATGCTGTGTCGTATGGTATGAGCCAAGAAGGTGCGTTAAAAGCGCTTACATCAAACGTTGCTGATGTATTTGGCATTAATGCAGGTAGCCTTGAAGTAGGCAAAGCTGCTGATGTAGTAATATGGAGTAATGACCCGTTTGAGTTAAGCAGCCATGTGAGCAAAATGTTTATTAATGGCGTTGAGGTTTCTACACAATCTCGTCAAGATAAACTGCGTGACCGTTATACGACAGATTCAAAAATGCCACGTGCTTATACCAACCCGCAATAATACTTAATCAATTTGAGGGATTAAATCTGACGGTAACTGCGTTAAAAATTTCTGATATAGAGCAACTAAATAACGAAATTTTTGCCTTGTTATCGACAAGATTTTCTTGCCTCAAAGTTGATCACTTAATTAAGCGAATTGGTATGATACTAAAT
>NZ_JACJEA010000016.1:0-109162 GCF_014163835.1 Pseudoalteromonas sp. SR43-5 | reverse complement strand
TAATTGAGCTAAACCACTGATTAAATAGAGGCGTTGCTTCTACTTGCATGGTTAAAATTTCTTTGTCCTGTAAAAAAGCAATACCATACGCTTTTTCTGACGTTGGATCTGGGATAATAATGAGTAACTTTAACGTACTCTTTGCTGTTAGATTATATATTTCTTTAAAAATAGCTTCGCTAAAAATATCCATAGCATCAAAGCCATCTAAATTTTCAAACCCTGGCAGTGTATTTATTTTTATTAAATCAAAGTTAAAATCAACCCAATTATTTTCTTTTAAATTTTCAGTGTAAGTTATTATGTTTTTCATTTTATAAAGTCCATTTTAAAGGTGACACACTCACCGCTACATTACATATTTTTTGTCATGAAACAGGGGGGAGTGAAGAATAGTTATTGGAGGTAACAACGTTTATCTAAAAACCTAGATATTTTAACATTGTATTTAGGGTTTATTTAGTCCTGGGCTTTAAATAGTTATACATTCTTTCAAATGTTAATGGTTGCCTAATTGTTAAGCGGTTGATCGCGCTAATGTCATAAAACGCTTGCCGCTAACCTTATTGTTTGTATAATGCTTGGCATAGAGACAAAGGCACATAAATAATCCTTAGCTCTAAAGTGGTTTTTCTTTATCTTCTCGTGTTTAGAAGGTTAAAGAAAAATGACGCCAGCGTGATGAAATTGGTAGACATGGGGGATTCAAAATCCCCTTCCGAAAGGAGTGGCGGTTCGAGTCCGCCCGCTGGTACCACTTTTTATAACCCCAACCAAATTGGTTGGGGTTTTTTTATGCCTAAGATTAATGGTCATAGTTATATTTTTAGGTATCAAGCTACTAAATTTAGAAGTCGCCCAAGAGTTGGGTAGTAAATATGAAGCAAAGGAAGAGTAATGAAAAAAGTAATTGGTTTGTTGGTTGGTGCAATGGCTTTATCTGGTTGTACTCACCGTATTGGTGATTTTACAATTGCCTCTACAAAAAATATGAATCATACAAATAGCAATCACAAAGTTGATTATGACACACGTGTGGTTGGTAAGGATGTTAAACATACTGTTTTAATTTTCCCAACAGGAATATCTAACATGAAAGAGGCTATGGATAATGCTATCGAGCAAACGCCTTCGGCGGTGGGTCTTTCAAATGTTACCGTTAAAGTTGTGCAGTGGTATATCCCATTAATTTATGGACAGTCTTACTTTGAAGTTGAAGGTAATCCAATCTATGAGGTGGATAATACGAAAACTAAGTAGTTTTTAGTTTTAAATAGCTGCCAACGGTAGCTATTTAACTATCAATTTCTAACATGCATTTGATTAAGGTATGATAGTAATTAATAGATTACTCTAAAATAAATAATAATCATGACCCAATTAAGTGCCAAACAGAACATTCAATCGATTGTTAAAGCTATTAAGGCAGAAGAAGCATTACTTCGTCAAAAATACCCATTACTTGAACATCAAAATACCTTAGGGTTAATTATTTTATTGCTGTCGCTTAGCGCATTAATTGGTGTTGGTGTTTTATATTATTTAGCCCTAATACCTGCTTGGGTGTGTATAGTGCTTGCGGCTATTGCTGCGTCTATTTCCCATGAGTTAGAGCACGACCTTATACATAAACAATACTTTAGCAATCAGCCTTTCATGCATAACTTAATGATGTTAGCAGTATGGTTAATGCGGCCAAATACTATTAGCCCATGGTACCGACGTAAAATGCATTTACACCATCACAAAACCTCAGGCACACAACAAGACCTAGAAGAACGCTTGGTGGGAAACGGTATTAAAAATCCATTTTTACGTGCGCTAGTTATTGTAGATGGGTTATTAGGGCTAATTATTTCTACTAAACGTTTTAGAAAAGAAATTAATGGCTTTAGTTTTTCGAGTGTTTTTAATGCGGGATTTCCGATAGCGACTGCGTATTTTGCTGTTTTATATAGCGTTATTTTATTTCATATTGTTGATTTATTTATACCACTTTCGCTAAATTCACCTAGTTGGTTGTTAAGTACAATGGATGTGTTTGAATTTTTAATGGTTGTGCTCATTGTGCCTAATATTATTCGTTCAAGTTCGCTTAATTTTGTTACCTCAAGCATGCATTACTATGGTGGCGTTAATAACATACTTGAACAAACTCATGTACTAACGAGTCGTTTATTTATGCCGTTTCACTTATTTTGTTTTAACTTTGGTAAAACGCATACCATTCATCATTTTGTGCCAAATCAGCCGTTTTATTTACGCCAAATGCTAAGTAAAAAAATACTTAAAGTAATGGCGCAGCACAACGTGCGCTTTAATGATTTTGACAGCATTAAAAATGCGAATGCTTATAAATAATTACCTCCAACATTAGGAGGTTCTACATTGCTATTCTTATTTTATAGTTTGAATAGCGATTATGTACCAAGCCCATTACCCGTGAATTTACTCTATCCATCGCAACGTTTATTAAGCCCAACTGTCCGCGCTTTGGTGGACTATTTAGTGCCATTTTTAAATCAACAAAAGCAAAAGTGGTAGGCTTAATTAGCGCTAAAACTTTAAACTAAAAATAGATAAAACCAGTGAAAAGTGAAGTGGCCCTTCATAGTTGAGCATCTAGCTTAAATGGGATTGATTATTGTAGAGCCTTCAGTAATAGTGGTTATAGAGCAAACTAATTATGTTCTCAATAATACATAAGGGTTCGTGCTCATCAATATTATAAAACCAATAAATATAATAAGGACAAACAGGATGAAAAAATCACTAATTTCAATAGCGTTGGGCTTTGCTGCCCTTAGTGCGTTTAATGCCAATGCAAACATTGATCAGCAAGTTAAAAAGATAGAGCAACAGGTTATTGATTGGCGACGTGATTTTCATCAAAACCCTGAGCTTGGAAATCGCGAAACCCGCACAGCAGGTATTGTCGCTAAGCACTTAAAGTCGCTGGGTATGGAAGTACAAACAGGGATTGCTTATACAGGTGTTGTGGGGCTATTAAAAGGTGCAAAGCCAGGCCCGACAGTAATGCTACGCGCAGATATGGACGCGCTGCCAGTTACTGAAAAAGCAGATGTTGATTTTAAATCAACTAAAACCACTAATTACCGTGGTGTAGATGTAGGTATAATGCATGCTTGTGGGCACGACACGCACGTGGCCATGCTAATGGGCGCTGCACAAGTGCTTGCAAACATGAAGGATGAGCTACACGGTAATATTATGTTTGTATTTCAGCCTGCAGAAGAAGGCGCACCAGAGGGGGAAGAGGGGGGCGCTGAGTTAATGCTTAAAGAAGGCATATTTAAACAATACAAACCAGAAGCTGCTTTTGGGTTACACATAACATCTAGTTTGCACAGCGGTAAAATTGGTTATCGAAGTGGCCCAGCTATGGCCAGTGCAGACCGGTTTGAAATAACAGTACATGGCAAGCAGGCACACGGCTCTGCACCGTGGACTGGGGTTGACCCCATTGCCGCAGCTGCGCAAATAGTAACAGGCGTAAATCATATTGTTAGTCGCCAAATCAACATTACCAAAGAGCCTGCTATTGTCTCGTTTGGTAAGATAGCGGGTGGGGTGCGTAATAATATTATTCCTGAAGAAGTCGAAATGGTAGGCACAATTCATAACTTTGATATGGATAACCGAGCACAAATATTTGAAAAAATAAAAACCACAGCCACGCACATTGCTAAATCGTCAGGTGCTACTGCAGAGGTACACATTCACGAAGGTTATCCGGTAACGATTAATAACCCAAAGTTAACTGCGCAAATGTTACCTAGCCTTAAAAAAGCAGCAGGTAATGAAAACGTAGTTGAAATGGGAAAAATAACCGGCGCAGAAGACTTTTCGTTTTACGCATTAGAAGTGCCGAGTGTATTTGTATTTTTAGGCGGCACACCAAGTGAGCAAGATTTAAATACAGTGGCTAGTAATCACTCACCTTATTTTTATGCCGACGAATCATCGTTTAAAGTAGGCACTAAGGCGCTTAGCCTGTTAGCTGTTGATTATTTAAACGCACATAAAAGATAGCTTAAACACACCACGTTACGCTATTAGCTTAACGTGGTATTGCTGTTTTATTTAAAACATCGGATCATGTTTTTAGCACTTGCTCAACTTTTAAAAAATCACTTTCAAAAATTAAAAATCTAACCGAACATACACATGAACCGGCGAGCAGTTTTTTTATATTTTAAAAATAATGAATCGATATTGCCGGTCTTATATCTCGATTCAATCTTCATAAGCATTAAGGATTTAAATAATGGAAATTACTGGAAGCTGTTACTGTGGTGAAATTAAATACCAAGCAAAGTCTCAAAATAACAACGCACTTGTTTGCCATTGTAGCGATTGCCAACGTATGTCGAGCGGCCCATTTAGAGCCGTTATTATTGCAGAGCCAAATTCGGTCGTGTTTACCCAAGGTGAGCCAAAAGAGTTTGTTAAAACAGCGCAAAGCGGTAACAAGCGTGCGCAAGGTTTTTGTGGCACATGTGGTACAACACTTTATGCAACTAACGAAGCTAAAGCTGACCGTGTATATGGCTTGCGTATTGGTGCGGTTGATCAGCGTGATCAGTTTACGCCAACAGCACAAATTTGGGCTAAATCAACATTGAGCTGGTTGAGCGGCTTACACGAAGTACCTGCGTTTGATACAACCCCACAAAACTAGTTAGTTGGGGTTATCAGTATTACTTTTTAGTAAGCGGTTTGAAATTTATTTAACCAAATGACTGTCTACTTACAAGTCAGTCATTTGGAGAATAATATGTGTAGTTCACCTAAAAGCAGCCGAGCAGTGAAAAAAACAGCCATTAGTTTTAATGATGAGCTTACTCAAGAGCAGCGCTTGCGTTTTACTGCAAAAGCTAATTTAGCACAAGAGCGCCGTGAACAGCGCGAAGTAACGAATAAACGCTATGAGCAAAAGCACGCGAGTAGTAAACCTTCGTCTGGTTTATTTTCGTGGTTACAGCAGCTAGTTAGCTGATTTAGCTAAAGTGGTGTTTTTACCACTGCCCAAACCACATAAAGCACACAGTACTCCGGCAATAGCGCACAACCACAATGGCGCACTCCAACTGCCTGTTGTAGTGTGTAATGCACCAGCTAGCATAGGACCAATAGCCGCGAGCAAATAACCTACGCTTTGCGACATACCTGAAAGCGACGCTGCTTGTTGCGAATCGTCAGTTCGTAAACTAATAAACGACAGCCCCAATATAAAACATGCCCCAGAGCAAAAGCCCAGCATTAGGGTCCAAACAAAAGCAAAGCTAGGCATGTAAAGCAGCCCCAATGCACTGAGTGCACTCAACATGGCTAAAATAAAGCTAAGCGCGCTTTGATCTTTTAATTTGGCAAGTAACGGAATTAATATTAAACCCGGTAATGCAGTCGCTATTTGAAAAGCACCATGATAAGCACCTGCTTGGGTAGCTGAGTGACCAGTTTCGGTTAATATGCTTGGTAACCACGTAATAATTATATAATTTAAAAACGAGTTTAAGCCCAGCAGTAGGGTAATTTGCCATGCTAGTAAATAACGCCATACACTTTTTGACGTGTCGGTGTGTTGAGCAATACTCGCGGGTTTTGTGTGCTTACTTAATTGCGACATCCATACAATAATACTCGCCAAAGTAATAAGAGCTGATGAGCCCAGCGCAAGTTGCCATCCTAATCCGTTTAACTGACTAAGCGGAAATACCAAAGTAGAAAACCCACCCGATACCACGCCCATAGTAAGCACGTAGGCTGAGGTCATTAACGCAACCTTTGCAGGGAAGTCGCGCTTAATTAAACTTGGTAATAATACGTTTGCGATGGCAATGCCCACACCAATAATAGCGGTGCCTACAAAAAGCATGGCTGAGGTATTTATTACCCGCGCTGCAACCCCTGCAAGTATAAATAACAAAGCCACAAACAAGGTGCGCTCTAACCCTTGCTTTTTAGCAAGAGTTGCCGCCATTGGCGATGCAACCGCAAAGGCTATGAGTGGCAGTGTTGTTAAAAAACCAGCTTGCGATGCGCTAAGCCCAAAGTGATTAATAATTTGTTCAAGCACAGGTGCAATACCTGTAAATGTGGCGCGTAAATTTGCGGCAATAAGTAATATGCCAAGCACAAGTAATATGCCAGCAAAGCGTGATTTAGGTGTGTTATTTAACAAAAGGGAAGACCATTAAAGCTAATACTTAATGGGCGCTAGTATAAAGGCTTAGTAAAAACTATAATTTAGAGATAATGACATTAAATAACTAAAAACAGACAAAACTATGTTTGATGCAATTGGTTGGGACGACATTAAAAATTTTGAAACTATGGCGCAGCCCATAATAGCCAAAATAGAGCATGCCCATGCAAGTCACGAAATACCACTACATACCCATCCAAAAGGGCAATTAATTTTAGCGCTGCATGGGTATGTAACGTGTGAAGTATCGGCCAAAATGTGGATGGTGCCCACGCACAGTGCAATTTGGATCCCAGCACAAAAGGTGCATAGCAATAGGGCGTCTGATAACGCGCAGCTTTGTCATTTATTTATTGATAGTAGTAAAAACGGTATGCCGCTAAATACCTGTACGTTAGCTATTACGCCGTTGGTTAAAGAGCTAATGTGTGAGTTGGCTGGGCATAATCAGCACTATACTTTAAATAGTAAAACAGCGCGTTTAGCGCAGGTGTTATTTGATCAACTTATTGATATGCCCGTACAACCACTGGATTTTGTATTATCTAAAAACGAGGTAATTCAAACCATGAGCGATCAGCTTATAAACAAGCCAAACAACCGAAAAACACTACCACAATGGGCTAAGCAGTTTGCATTAACTGAGCGCACATTAGCGCGGTTAATTAAAAAAGAAACAGGCATGACATTTGGAAAATGGCGTACGCAATTGCATATAATTACAGCCTTAAAAGCGCTTTCTGATAAGCAAAGTGTGCAGCAGGTGTCGGAGTTATTAGGGTATGAGTCGGTGAGTGCATTTATTACTATGTTTAAAAAGGTAATGAAAAAGTCGCCCATGAAATACATGAGCGATTTAAATCAGCTTAGCCCTTAAATAAGCACTACCACGTGTAAGTTGCCGAAAGCATCGCGTTACGAGGCCTACCCGGGAAGTATCTGTCGCCGGTAAAACTGGTGTAATCGGCGCGCTCCGCATAAGCCTCATCAGTTAAGTTAATAATACGAGCAAGTAGCTCAAGATTACTAGTAACTTGCCACTGTGCGCGTAGGCTTAAAACATCATGCCCTTGGTATTTATTTAAGTTTTCTGGGTCGGTGTAGTAGTTACCAACGCGGTGCCACTGCAAAGCAAATTGCGCGTTGTTTAATGCCTGCCATGTTAAATCGAGATTAGCAATATTACGCGGCGCGGTATCTATGTCGTTGCCGTTTATATTTAAACCGTTAAGTATTTGGTTGTTAGTGTAAGTATGCTTTGCGTGAGTGCCAGCAAAGTTAAGCGCAAGCGACTTAGTGAGCTGGTAGTCAAGCTCAAGCTCAATACCACGATGGCGAGAGCTGCCATTATTTACCGTAAAAAAGTCACTATCGCGGTAAATCGTATTGTGTTTACTCATAGCGTAAAGTGACACGCCATAACGTAGTTTTTCGTAAATTCCTTTAATACCCAGCTCTGCGTTATTAGCTATTTCGGCGCTTAAATTTGCAGTAGTTTGCTCGCGTTGTAATTGGTATAGTTCAGCCGCTTGTGGCGCTCTGTAACCGCGAGAAAAGTTTGCATAAAGCGTGTTATTTGTATTGTACTGATAACTAACCCCAAGCTTTGGCGATAGATTACTAAAACTATTTTTAGCACTCGCTGGGCGGCTGTATCGGCAGCCACCAAAGCCGCATTCTGTGCCATCGTCTTTTGTTCTACCTGCTAGCATATTATTGGTGTAGTCGTACTGCATATGCTCGTAGCGCACACCTGCGGTAAGTAACCATTTATTTAATTGCCAATCAACCGATGCAAAAGGGGCATAAAGCGTGGCGTTTACATCGTAATCGTAATGCTTACCTTGTGGTACTGTAGCAACTAAAAATGCAGAACCTTGAGTGGGCTCATTTTGGCTTTGAGTAAAGTCGGCTTGCGTGTATTCGCCATCAAGCCCTAGGTTTATTTTTATATTACTTTGTAAATTATGTTGATAAAGCGATTGCACACCAAAACCTGTTTGGCTGTTTTTTTCAAGCGGTGTGCCGGGTAAAAAATGCTTAAAAAAGTCCATGCTTTGGTCACGAAAATATAACGTAGTAGAGAGCACATCATCGTTATTTAATTGCCATGTTGCATTGCTCCATGCTCTAAATGCGCGTGCTTTTCTAAATGCGTCAGGGTCAAAGTTTTTTTGCGCGAGGTCTTCGTTTTTATAGCTTTCAAAGCCTGTAATAAATCCAGCCGTTTGCTGATCAAGATTTGTATAAGTAAGGCCTGAGGTAAGTAATAAATTATTATTTGAATAGCGATGGCGAATATTTACTTTTTGTTGCTTTACGCTTTCGTCGTCGCGGTAACCGCTATCGTCGGTAACACTTGCGTTAATGCCGATACCGCTGTTGCCGTAATCTTGCCCTGCGCGTAGTTTGTAGCGAGTATAACCGTACGAGCCATAATCTAAACCAACTAAGCCACCGCCTTGTGTGGTGTCGGGCGTTATTACATTAATAACACCATGCACAGCGTTTGAGCCATAAAGTGCAGAGCCTGGGCCTTTTAGCACTTCAATGCGCTGCGCCATTTCGCTGTGCGCTTCAAATAACTCGTTTATGTTACAAAACCCAGCGGCTCTCAGTGGTATACCATCTTCTAAGGTTAATATGCCACCACAAGCGCCAGCGCCCGAAAGTACGGGGGAGCGAAGTGCGGGTAAATATTCTTGGCCATTTCCGCGTTGAATATTAGCACCTGCTACACGTTGCAGGGCTTCTTCAATATGGGTAGGCGCTATGCTATTTAGCTGCGCTTCGCTGAGTGTACTTATTGATAAAGGGAGTGGGGTAGATAGCGCTTCAATACGTGATGCCGTAGTTGTTATGGTTTCTATTGCATCATTATTTTGATTATTGGCAAACGCAGTGTGGCTAAAGGGTAATATCAGCGGCAAAAAATAAGGTTTCATACATTCCTTGAAAGTAATCTATATTGCATTGCCTCTATAATATGCGGTTTTAATATGCATTTAAACTTGTTGCGTTAAAGCGTACGTAACCTATAAATCCGATACGTAATTGATAAAACAAAACAAGCCACAGCAGGAAATACCAAAGCCAGCACTAAGTAATGCTTAAATAAAACGTAGCCGGTTATACCGCCTAGTAAAAAGCCTGCAATAATGAGTAAAAACATAACGCCTTTACGGGTATCAAATTGCTCACCTTTAAGCGCTTTACCTAGCATTAAACCAAGGTCAGTAAAAATACCGGTTAAATGTGTCGTACGTATAACAGCACCACTGTAATTAGTTGCTAGCGCATTTTGTAACCCACACGCAGCAGACGTTAAAACAATGCCGTAAACGAATGTGTTTTTGAGTAAATAAGCACTCGCAAGCAGTAGCAATCCTTCAATAAAAAGCAAAGTGTCGTAATGACGACCAAGTTTTAATGAGCCACCAGAGAGCAAAAAGCCCGACAGTGCCGAACCCAACATAAAGCTAACAATTATTGAAAGTAACAATAAGGCAGTACTGGGATTAGTTATTGCTTTAATACCAAGTAAAGTAACAGAGCCAGATACATGCGAAATAGCCTGGTGCTCAAACCCTAATAAGCCTACAGCGTTTACTATGCCCGCTATAAATGCCAGTGTAAACGCGCCATATTCAACCCACTTTGGTAGTTTTGTAAACATTGGTTATCTCTTAACGTGTACAGTGTTAATTATTGAGTTTGTGCTTTAAAGCGCTTTATTTGCTCATCAACTAATTTTGTATCTATTACGCCACGCTTAAAAGCAATGTAAGTAGGAAACGTAAACTCATTGAACTGCCTAGCGTATACGTTTTGATATTCCTTTGAGTACCACAAACCTGCTTGATAGTTAGTTATTGCGTATTCAACGCGTTTTTTTTCTAGCAGCTCAAAAGTGTCTTTAGTTGAAAGTGAGCGAAGTAGATTATTCTCATCAAGTTTATACTTTTTAGCAATAACCTCAGGCACAGCAACACCGCGTAGCATTGCTATTGGGGTATTTGATAAATCGTCAGTGAGCAGTTTATCTTTGTTTAAAGCAAATAAACCATACTTAGTAGTATGCAAGGGCACGCTTGTAAAATCTAAATACTTTGCTCGTTCCTCTGTATTGGCCAAAGAGAAATAGCAGTCGTAGTAGCCCAGCGCCATTTCTTTTTTAACGCGCGCCCATGGAAGATGAATTACGTCAATCTTAAGATTCAAATTACGCTCAATAAAGGTTAAGTATTCAATATCTAAACCTGTGAACGTATCGCTTTTCTCATCAAATATAGTAAAAGGCGGGTAGTGAGTTGTTACGCAGCGCAAAGTCTTACTTGGCGCTGCAAGCAATAATGAAGGTAAAGTTAAAGCTAAAAACAGAAATATTGCGCGCATAAATAAAAATTCGATATCTTTTAAAATACATAAATTGAACGCCAATTATACAGTTACTGAGCTTAATTGCATTGATCTAAGTATTTTTACCTAGCGTATAAGTTAAATTTTGTGAGATATACCATGTTTAACGCAGAGCAGCAGTCACGCATTATCGAAATGGCGTGGGAAGATAGAACCCCTTTTGAGGCAATAGAGCAGTTATACGGATTAAAATACCCGCAGCTGGTGGTATTTATGCGCGAACATATTTCAAAAGGCAGTTTTAAAGTGTGGCGTAAACGCCATGCTGGTCGTAAAACAAAACACTTAAAATTACGCGATCCCGCTATTATGCGAAGCCACTGTAAAACACAATATAAACAACGTTAAATAAGTGTAAGTTGTTTCATATGATGTTCAGCCGTGTTTGTTAACCTTTAGCTATAAATTACGCTAGAGATTATTTATGAGAGCACTAACATACACAGCACTAATAGCATTGGCTTTATGTTCAATAAGCGCAGACGCAAAACCGCATAAAGATAAGCATGGTCATAAACACGGCCATAATAAGCATCATTCACATAAACACAACGACAATGACTACCAAGAGGCTAAGCAGTTAATTCGCGCAGGTTGGACGCCACCAGGGCTAAGTAAAAGCTACCACAGAGGCGACTATTTAGATCGTGATTTATATAAACGAGGTAGAGTGATTGAACGCTCTAGAGATAATGGTACAGTGAGTATAGAAATAGACCGTACAGTTATCCATATGGTGCACGACACCCGAGAAATACTTTCAATTTTAAGTCGCTAAATTAACTTTATAAGGATATTAAAATGCTTATTGCGCTGGCTATAATTATTGGATTTTTTTTACTGGTTACCTTGTTGCCTATGTCGTACAGCCAGCATTACTTAGTGCGTAGCTGCGACTTTGTGCGCTTGCAAGTATTTTATATTGCCAGTTTTGTAGCCGTTACATCGCTGTTTTTATTATGGCAAAGTAGCGCAATAGGCTACGTGTTTATAGCCTTAACCTCATTACTTATAATGATTTTACAAGGTAAATGGATTTACCCGTATACGTGGCTTGCTAAAAAAGAAGTGCAAAGCGCACCAAAGCATATAGACCACAGCGTACGAATTATGTCGGCAAATGTACTGATGTCGAACCATAAAAGCGAGCAGCTAATTAGCCTTGTAGATGAGCACCAACCCGACCTACTTATTACACTTGAGAGTGATAGCTGGTGGGAAAATAAATTATCAGTCATTAAAAAAAATTACCCGTATTACATAGAATGCCCTAAAGATAATCGTTATGGCATGCACTTATACAGCAAGTTTAAAATACTCGATGCACAAATATGTGAGCTAATAGAAGAAGATATTCCCTCAATTCATATTTTGTTTGAAAACGATGAAGGCCTGCAAATGCAAGGGCACTTTATTCACCCCGCACCACCAAGCCCGACCGAAGAAGACTCATCACGTCCGCGCGACTCAGAGCTAATAATGGTGGCTAAAGCACTTAAAAACCCAACACGACCTACCATAGTTGCCGGTGATTTAAACGACGTAGCATGGTCGCGTAGCACCCGTTTGTTTATGCAAATAAGTGGCTTTTTAGACCCTCGAAAAGGCCGTGGTTTTTATAACACCTTTCATGCAAGCTACTTTTTTATGCGTTGGCCGCTCGATCACTTATTTCACAGCGAAGGCTTTAAAGTAAAGCGTATTAAGCGCTTAGCTAAGTATGGCTCTGATCACTTTGCACTCCTTACTGAGCTTTCTTACGAAAACGCTAATCAGGAGTCACTAGAAGATAAACCCGATGAGCTTAAGCAAGAAGAAATTCAAGAGCTTGCTATGAATAAGGCAGATAAGCGAAAAGTGCCGAGGTTTGAGGAAAAGTTATAGCTATTAGGCAGTGTAGGTCGGATAAGCGAAGCGCCATCCGACACAGTAAAATACCTTGCCAGTTATAATCATTATTTATGTTGTCGAGTGGCAGGAGAGTGCCAATTGCAAACAGTGGTAACGCCCAAAGCAGCGGCGCGCGTTAGCGCGTCCAGCCCGCAGGGCGATGCTGCCTTTGTTTGTTATGTTTTTATTCTGAGACAATTTTAATGCCTCTGTTTTCTGTAACACCTTCATTGAATATGGCGAGTACTTTTAGCTGAAATTCAGCCATATGTTTTGGAGTGTTACTTGTATTGATACTATGAATTGTATATGGAGGTTCAATTGAGTTTATGTTTCCAGTAACCACACTATCTGCCAGGGCATCAAGGTTTCTCCCGTGCCACTCTGGCGCTTTTACCTGCGGGAGGAACATATTGTAGAAATCCTCCTCTTTCTCAATTTTTTTCCAGTCTAAGAGTATCTCCATGATTCATCCTGAAACATAACAATTTAATAGTGCGCTCATCGCGCATATTTCTGCCGACGTCACGCTCATTTTTCTGAATGATATAGTTTTAACAAATAGTTTAAGGTATTACTATTACTAAGTTTCTGAAACTTTAAAGAAAAGATAAATAGAACAATATGCGCTCAGCGCTCATTTTCATGAATATATGCGCAAAGAGCAGCCTTACCAATCAATTCACGACGATATTTGGCCAATCTCAATGACCGCTTATCGCTCATTGTTGCCTGTCAGGTTAAGTCTAGTGAAATAGATTGCATTGCATAGTTAAAGTTTTTATATTGTTCGGCAATATTTTATTTGGTGCTAATAAAGCACTGCGTGCAAAGGAAAGCATGTGAATTATAAAAAAATGTACTATCCAGTTAAGGCGCTTGCTGTTTTATCTTTAGTTGCTGTTGCTATTAAGTACTGGATGCCAACTGAAATTGGCTTTGCGTTTATGCTGTTGCCTTATTTGCTTCTATATTTTTTAGCTAACGCTAAAAACTATAAAAATAAACGGCTCATTTTTATTAGAATTATAGCTGCATTACTTACTATTACTTTAGCGGCAGTACTTGTCTTTGGTATTGAACCTGACCCTCAAGCTGGGATTGGTATTATGTTTTTGCTGATAATGCAGCTAGCTGCAATTAGTGCCTCTGAATTTATTATATTATTCTTTTATATTGATAATGATTAAAAAGCAAACTGCTCATTTACAGTTATTACTGTTTAGTTGCTTTGTGGTTTGAACTTAGTAAAGACTAAGCTCTTCTGTAATCTAATTTTAAAGTTAAAAAAACCTAAAAGCGGTTACCCACTTTTAGGTTTTTTAATGTACTAGTATTTAAGGCTAAATTAGCTATTGATCATAATACATTTGATATTCACAAATTCGCGCATACCAAAGCCGCCGTGCTCTCGGCCGTAGCCACTTTCTTTAACACCACCAAACGGTAGGTTAGGTTGTGCTAAACCGTAGCCGTTAATATTGATCATGCCTGTGTCAAAGTACTTTTTAGCTAGTTCAATGGCTTTTTTCTCATCTTTAGAGAAAATACCGCCGCCTAAACCGTAGCGAGAGTCGTTGGCGATGCGCATTGCATCGTCGTTGTCTTTGGCTTTAATAAGCGAAGCTACTGGGCCAAATAATTCGTCGTCATAGGCTGGCATACCAGGGGCTAAGTTATCTAGTAGAGTAGGTGGGTAGTAATAGCCTGTTTGCGAAGGTATTTCGCCGCCCGTTACTATGTTTGCACCTGCTTTAACTGATTCCATTACTTGGTCGTGAATGCCGTCGCGTAAATCTTCACGAGCCATTGGGCCTAAGTCTGTATCGTCAGCCATTGGGTCTCCCATTTTCATGGCTTCAAATTGCTCTTTAATTTGCGCTTTAAAGTCATCGTAAAGTGACTCTACAACAACAAAACGTTTAGCTGAAACACACGTTTCACCGTTATTGATCATGCGCCCGGTTACACAGGTTTTAACTGCAAGCTCTAGGTCTGCGTCATCAAGTACTAAGTAAGCGTCGTTACTACCAAGCTCTAACACTGTTTTCTTAACGTGTTTACCTGCTTCTTCTGCTACTTTTTTACCTGTCGCATCACTACCGGTAAAGGTTACGCCGCTAATTGCTTTGTGCGAAATTAAAGAACTGGCTGTTTTGCCGTCGATAAGTAGATTGTTAAAGCAATACTCTGGGAAACCAGCTTGTTTAAATAGCTCTTCTATTTTTTCAGCCATGCCAAATACATTACCAGCATGTTTTAATACGGTTGTGTTACCCGCCATGATGTTAGCAGCACTGTAGCGAATTACCTGATATAGCGGAAAGTTCCACGGTTGAATACCTAATAGTACACCTGTTGGTTGGTAGCTGATAATTGCGCGGCCGCCGTCCATATCACGTTCTTCGTCAGCAAGTACTTGTGGGCCTTGTTCGGCTGTATAACGACAAATTCCTGCACATAGTTCAACTTCTTGAAAGCCTTGCTCATAAACTTTACCCATTTCTTCGGTCATGAGTTTTGCAATAGCTTCTTTTTGATCTTCAAAGAGTGAGGCTAACTTATTAAGGTATTTTGCACGTTCAGTGAATGACGTTAATCGCCATTTTAAATATGTTTCGTGAGATTTTTCGATTACCTGTTCTGCTTCCTTTTGAGAAAGTAGTGTATAGGTTTCAATGGTTTGCTCAGTTGCGGGATTAATCGTTTTAACTGTGTTACTCATTTCTATCTCCTTACAAATTTAGTTATTTAAAAGGTGCAAGGCTAGAGCCAGTTTTTAAAAAAAAGTTGCTTTTGTTTTTATCCATCTGATTTTATTAGTTAAATTTAGATTTTTGCTGAAGGGGTATTTTTTAAATATAAAAATTGAGGTGCTCGAGGCAGTAAAATATTCTGGGCGTTGCAAAATTTACAACACCCTCTGGGGCAAACACAGAGCTTTATATTAGCTCCTTTGCAATGCGCTTTAATAAGTAAGTTTCTCGTAAAATAGAAAGCCCTTGTTTTTCACTGTTAGCAATGGTGCGCTCGTTATGTGCAATTGCGTCGTTAATATCAACCCATTTAGCTGTCATGCCATTTTGCTGCTCGTAATGCTCTAACTGCGCTTTGCCAAACTCGTCGGCAATACTACATACAAAGCAATACGATTTAATATGAATAATATCAAAATCGTCTTTATACCAAGGGCGATACTCTTCATAGAGTCCAAAAGCTTTAACTACACTTATTTGTTGTGCACCGGTTTCCTCGCTTAGTTCGCGAATTAAGCCTTGCTCAATACTTTCGCCGTCATCTACTCCACCGCCGGGCAGGCTGTAGTCTTCATAACGGTTTGTATACATTAAAAGTATTTTATTATTTTTAATTACAATAGCGCGAGCTGTTAAGCGTGTAAATTGAGTACCTTGGTCAATATTAATACCTGAATGTATTAAGGTTTTTAATTGCTGCATTTCGTCTCCTTTTTTAGGTTTTTAATAATAATAGTTGCTACCATTCTATAAATAGAAACGGTTTTAATTATTAATCATAATTTGTGATCGATTTTTTTCAGCATACGTAAATGTTAGGTTGGTAACATTAATAGCATTTAATCGCTTAAGTTTATTTTAAAAATTAGATTCTGGGCGCACCTTTAAATTAATATCTAGGATGCGTAGAATAAGAAAAAAGCATAGGGATTTATCATGTTAGACATACTTTTAGTAGATGACGACGTTGAATTTAGTGACGTTGTTTGCCACATAGTCGAATTCCTCGGCCACAATATAAGCACAGCTACCAGTTTAAAAGAAGCACATCAATGGTTTGAAAATAATGCCTTTGATCATGTGCTGCTTGATTTTATGCTGCCTGATGGTAGCGGTTTGCACTTACTTGATCACTTAAAAACGATTGGGCAATCTCCAAAAATTACACTTATTTCGGGCCATCCTTCAGTTAAAGGTATTTTAGCTGATATGTGTGAGCCAAATGTAGGGCATTTATTAAAACCATTACAACGTGAAGATTTAGAACTCGTTTTAAATGGCCCTAAAAAAGCAGTTAAAAAAGCAAAGTCGAGCGGTATTGTACGCCACTTTGGCGGTTTAATTGGTGAATCTGAGCCAATGCAAAAGCTTTACAACATGATTGAACGCGTAGCTAAAACAAATGCTAACGTGATGCTTATGGGTGAAAGTGGTGCAGGTAAAGAAGTAGTGGCTCAAGCTATTCATAACGCAAGCCAGTGCGAAGGGCCATTAGTTGCTAGCAACTGTGGCGCACTTTCAAAAGAGTTAATTGGTAGTGAGTTATTTGGCCACGAAAAAGGCGCATTTACAGGCGCAATTGCACGTAAAGAAGGTGTATTTGAGCAATCAAATAACGGTACTTTGTTTTTAGATGAAGTAACTGAAATGCCAATTGATATGCAGCCAAATTTACTGCGAGTGCTTGAAACTAAAAAGGTAACACGCGTAGGTGGTAACAGAGAAATACCAACCAATTGCCGTGTTATTTCAGCTACTAACCGCTCGCTTACCGATTTGGCACAAAATAATGTTATTCGTGAAGATATTTACTTTAGGTTGGCTGTTTTTCCTATTGATATACCGCCACTTCGCGATAGAAAAGAAGATGTACCTTTATTAGCGAAAGCCTTTTTAGATCAACTTAATGACGAAAACGGCACTGCCTTTAGTTGGACTGCCGCACAGCTCAAAGAGCTGCAAAGCTATGAATGGCCGGGTAATGTGCGAGAGCTCCGCCATGCTATACACCGTGCATTTATTATGAGCGACCCACAAACCAGCGACATTATTTTACCTGATAACTTAGAGTCACCCTTTTCGCGCGTTAATAATCAAGCTGCCGAAAAGCCTGTATCAGCAGGGCAAACAATTGAAGAAGTTGAAAAAGAACTTATTCATGCAACGCTTGATAAGGTGCAAGGTAATAAAACGCTTGCTGCACAAATGCTTGGTATTAGTACTAAAACACTTTATAACCGCCTTAATGCATATGGCGGTATTGGCGAATATAAATAGATTTGAGGAAGGGCATGACATCCGATAACCAAACAGAGCAACTCAATAAATTAGTACACGATGCAAGAGGGCCGCTAAATCGTATTTCGATGAATGCAGAGCTGATTAAATTGGTACTTGAAAACGATATGCCAAAAGAAAAAGCGTTAGATGCACTTGATAAAATTATCAATAATTGCCAACAGTGCAGCGAAAGTTTGCAAAAAATATCAGACTCTCAATAAATATTAAGTGTTGTATAAACTTTAATTCGGGAAGCTAAATGAGCAAGAAAAAACAGCAAGGTAAAGCGAATATCACTTGGGCAACATTTATGGTGGTTGTGCTAGGTATTATTGTGGGCAACGCATTTTTAGCATTGAATACGATTCAAGGCTTAACACAAACCCAAAAAAGTTTAGACAACACTAGCATGCTAACCACTGCAATTGAGAAGCTGCATCTATCCATAGTGCAGGCTGAGTCTGGGCAGCGTGGTTATTTATTGACTGAAGAGACTGACTATTTAACGCCGTACTACGATGCTGTAGGCCAAATTGAAGCGCAAACAGATCATGTCAAGTCGCTTCACTCTGAGATTGACGGTCAAGCTGAGCGTATAGCCCAGTTGTTAGTTCTTGTAGATAGTAAAATTAAAGAATTAAAACAAACTGTAAACCTTGCGCTAGATGACAAAGAAAGACGTGCGTTGTATGTATTAAATACGCATAAAGGAAGAAAGCTTTATAAGCAAATTAGAGAGTATGTTAATGAAATTCAAGACCGTGAATTACTCTTTAAAGTAAGCCATTTTTCTAAATTAGCACAGATTAAAAATGAAGCTAAAATTACATTCGCTATAACAGCAATAACGAGTGCGTTACTGATTATTGGTATGTTTATTATGACGCGCCTTAATTTAAGAAATGCAGCACAATATCGTTTTGAGCTTGAAAAACAAAACGAAACATTAGCAATGAAGGTTTCTGAGCGGACACAAGAGCTAACATTATATTCAGATGAATTGAGCCGTAGTAACCGAGAGCTTGAAGAGTTTGCTTTTGTAGCAAGCCATGATTTACAAGAACCTCTTAGAAAAATCCAAGCCTTTAGCGACCGTCTTGAAACCATGTTTAAAGATGAATTGGGTGAAAAGGGGATGGATTACATTGGGCGCATGAAAAATGCAGCGCAGCGTATGTCTAACTTGATTAACGACTTATTAGAGTTTTCGCGAATTACAACGCGTGGTAAAGATTTTGATGACACGAATTTAAATGAAGTTGTAGCTGATATATTAAGTGATTTAGAGATTGCGATAAAAGAGTCTGAAGCACAAATTGATGTAGATGATTTACCAGTTATTCAGGCCGATAAAAGCCAAATGCAGCAGCTGTTTTTAAACTTGTTGTCGAACGCTGTTAAATTTAGGCGTCCCGACGTAAACCCACACATAAAAATCAGTTATCAAGATGAAGATATTTTCAGCTCTGATCATAATACTCATTTAAGTTTTCAAGTTATTACCATAGAAGATAACGGTATTGGTTTTTCACAAGAATATGCCGATAAAATATTTGTACCGTTTCAGCGCTTGCATGGACGCTCACAATATAAAGGCACGGGTATTGGCCTTTCTGTATGTAGGCGTATTGTGGAGCGCCACGGCGGAACAATTACAGCCCAAAGTAAAGACGGTGAAGGTGCAACCTTTATTATAAAACTACCTGTGGAAGCTGAGCTTTTCACATTGCAAGGAGAGGCTTAAATGCCCTATTCAAAAGTAAAACCGATTACTATTTTAATGGCAGACGACGATGAAGATGATCGTTTGTTAACACAAGATGCCCTTGCTGAAAGTCGTGTACTTAACGAGCTTCATTTTGTTGAAGATGGCGTTGAGTTGCTTGAGTATTTAGAGCGTAAAGGTAAGTTTGAAGACAAAGCAGTTTCGCCGCGTCCTGGACTTATATTACTTGATTTAAATATGCCTAGAATGGATGGCCGTGAAGCGCTTGAAGCTATAAAAGGAAACCCTAACTTAAAGGGAATTCCGGTTGTTATATTAACTACGTCTAAACAAGAAGAAGACATGGTTAAAGGGTATAACTTAGGTGCTGCATCTTACATTACAAAACCAGTAACGTTTGATGGTTTGGTTGATTTGATGAAAACGCTAGGAAAATACTGGGTAGAATTTGTAGAGCTACCGACAACATTTAACGATTAATGGAGATTGTATGTTAGATAAAGTGACTCAGTTGCTGCTTGTAGAAGACGATGAAGATGATTACATACTCACCTGCGACTATCTGGACCAATTGGATTCACACACGTTTAACATTCAATGGATAAGCTCTCCAGAGCAGGCAATTGCAACGCTTAGTAAAAATGAGCACGACATTTGCCTGCTTGATTACCGCTTGGGTGCATCGAATGGTTTAGATGTATTAAAAGAAGCAATTGCCAATGGCTTTAGCGGTCCCATTATTATGCTTACCGGGCAGTCAAACGACGAGTTAGACTCGGCGGCGCTTGATGCCGGTGCAGTAGATTACTTAATTAAAACAGAAATGAGTTCGAGCCGCTTTGCGCGTGCTATTCGTTATGCTTTGGCACGTAAAGATGTTGAAGGCGAGAGAGTAGAACGCTTAAAAGCTGAAGCCGAAAACCGTTCAAAAGATCGATTTTTAGCTCATTTGAGCCATGAGTTACGTACTCCTCTATCGTCTATTTTAGGCTACACCGAACTGTTAATGCAGAGCGATTTTAGTCAGCAAGCTGAAAATGAATTGGGTGTTATTTATCGAAATGGTAAACACTTATTGAGCTTGTTAAACGACGTGCTCGACTTATCTAAAATAGCTGCCGATAAACTGGAACTTACCCTAAGCGAAGTTAACCTTGATAGCATGCTTGCCGATGTATACACGCTAATGCGCGTATCGGTGCTTGATAAGGGCCTTACGCTGCGCTTTGAATCACATCAGCCATTACCTTTGGTTGCACGACTGGATGCAACAAGAGTTCGTCAAATTTTAATAAATCTAATAAACAATGCGGTTAAATTTACCGATAAAGGCGAAATTGTTGTTAATGCGTGGACGCAATGGGTTGATGATCGCGAAATGCTATTTTTTAGCATTAAAGATTCAGGTATGGGCATTGCCCCTGAAAAACAAGAACTTATATTTAAGCCATTTGAACAAATAGCCGATGTAGAATCACGCTCTGTAGGTGGCGCAGGCTTAGGTTTGGCAATATGTGCTGAATTGTTAGCGCGTATGCACGGTGATATTAGTTTGCACTCTGAAATAGGCAAAGGTTCTACATTTACGATTTCGGTATATCCAGGTGATATTAGCGAAGTAGAACGACAAGTACTTAATTTTAGTAGTGCCCCACAATTACAAAGTAAATCGGCTCCATGCAAAGTGCATGGGCGAGTGTTAGTGGTTGATGATTTACGTGATTTACGCATGCTAGTTGGTCATATGATCAGTACCTGTGGTGCGCGCGTAGATTATGCCGAACATGGCCAGCAAGCACTTGAAAAAGTACGCATAGCAGATGCGTATAAAGCGCCTTACGATATTATTTTTATTGATATTCATATGCCTGTAATGGGCGGCAAGGAAGCCACCATAGAGCTTAGAAAAATGGGCTACAAAGGCCCAATAATTGCGCTCACTGCCGCTACGATGAAAGGCATACATGAGGAGCTTGCTGCACTTGGTTTTAATGATGTAATACCAAAGCCTGTTGATAGCGCGGCTTTATATCAATGTTTGCAAGATTACTTGGTAGCGCCAGAGCATGCACCGCAAGCTAAAGATATAAATTGTAGTAATGGCTTAACCGAGAAAAAGCAGCGCTTTTTACTTGTGGAAGACGATCATGATGCAGCGCAAATTACGCAACTACTTTTAGAAAGTTTAGGCGTTGAAACCGTCATTGCGTCTAGCTGCGCACAATGTTTGCAAATACTTAATCACGACCAGCAATTTAATAAGGTATTGTTAGATATGCATTTACCTGATGGTCGTGGCGTTGACTTAGGCCAGCAAATTAATGAACGATATCCTGAATTACGTTTAGTGATTGTAAGTGGAGCAGAGCCAGATCCAAGAGAAATAAAAGATTTAAATATTGACCGAGTTTTACTTAAACCTATTAATTTGAGCTTACTTGAAACGCTTATTAGCTAGGGCCTGTTTATCTTTCGAGGTTGAATTTGCAGCAGTTTGTTTGGTATTTAGGCAAGGCAGAGTCTATGTAGTGTGGTTATTCCTCATAAATAGGCGATAACGTAGCACAAATGCCAAACATGCGCTGCCCGAAGGGTTCTGCCCAGGGGCTATTTACTCTTTGTTGCTCGGTTTTTACTTATTCGTACAGGGATGTAAGTCAGTAGAATAACGCAGGATCAGTTATCGAGCCCACTAGGTTACAAACCTCGCGCCGCGATTAAATAGCCCCTAGATTGAACGAATTTTAATCCTGAAAGGTCAACAGGTCCAATAACTGAGACATTATTTATATGCATTCAATAAAGTTAGTATCTGAAGAATTAACACCATCAAAAGTAGTGTGTGTTGGTCGTAATTATACTGCACACATTGCAGAGCTAAATAACGAAACGCCAGATCAAATGGTTTTATTTAATAAGCCAAATAGCGCAATTACTAATACGTTATTTGCAGCTCACAACGGCGATACGCTGCATTATGAAACCGAGCTATGCTTTGTAGTTAAAGATAAAAAATTTGCAGGTGTTGGACTCGGCCTTGATTTAACTAAGCGTACTGTGCAAAGTAAATTAAAAAATAAAGGGCTACCATGGGAGCGCGCTAAAGCGTTCGACGGCTCTGTAATTTTAACTGATTTTGTAGCGCTAACTGATGCAATGAAGCACTTTACCTTTGAACTTAAAATTAATAATGAAGTGATTCAGCGAGGTGATACTCATTTTATGCTGCACAACCCTGACTCAATTTTACAAGAAATTAGTGAATTTATGAGCTTAGAAGACGGTGATGTAATAATGACAGGTACACCGTCGGGCGTAGGTGAGGTAACAGCTAAAAGTATTTTTGCAGTGGCGCTTTATGCTAATGATCAGTGTTTGCTTGAGCATCAGTGGCAAGTAAGTAAAAATTAATGACTTGCTGTTGGTAGTGTTTATCAAAGTCAGTAAAGGTGGTTTTAAGCCAATTATGCTGACTTTGTTGATACTCAGGCGATTGAAGTACATTATTTTTTAATGCGCGGTTAATTTTTTTAAGGGCTTGCTCTGCAAAATTATTAGGTGCTTTAGCCGCACAGCCTATTGCTCCTCTTATAAATTGAATGTCATTTTCTGCAATTGGCACACTTTCTATATTCGTATACTCCCCTTGTTTATTAAAGTAATCAGCCATAAACGGGTAATCAATTGAGTAGTCTAAAAAGCCGTGACTCAAGCGTGCTATAACAGCCTGACTTTCATTTTCGCTACTCCAACTTAACGAAGACTCTTTATCTCGTTTTGTATTTTCAATAATTGTATTAATTTTAGTTGTAAATTTACGTGCAGCCGCTTGCCCGTATACATATTGCGGGTCGGTTAATAAATTAATAAGGTGAATAGGCGAGCCGTGCTTTTCTTCTAATTGCGGCTTTAGATCTTTAGTCGTGATAATTGAAAATGGGGGATATACCGTTGTTGGATTTGAGTAGTTAAGTTGTTGGTTATTATTTTTTTTATAAATAACACACGGAAAACATACATTTTTTCCTTCATTTAAATATTTATTTATACGCTGCTGAGGAACAATTAAGCGAGTATGTTTTACATCAGTTATGGTTCTAATGAGTTGCTCGGTTAGGTTGTCGCAAATACCGCCTTGTGGTGCGCTTTCACTTTTAGCTATATGAAAAGGGGGCGTGTAACTTTGCAGCCAAATAATCTCTTCTAGAGGTTGTACTTTTTGCTCAACGGCGTGCGCGTTGAATACAATTAATAAGCAAAATGCATAGTATCCGTTTTTCAGCATTGATAAGTGTTCGTTGAATTAAGAAAACTTAATAAAAGTATAGTGTTGGTTGTAGTAGGGTCAAATATTTTAGTTAAAAAGCAACCTCATTCAAGGCTGCTTTTAACTCATACATGCTTAATAAGGCATCGGATGGTTTCTAAATATGGTGTTAATCTCACTAAGAATTTCGTCGTTTAGCGTTATGCTAAATGCGTCTATATCTTCCTTTAATTGAGCTATAGATGTTGCCCCAATAATTGAAGAAGTTACGCCATCTACTTGGTTACACCATGCTAAGGCTAGTTGTGCTGGAGTAATATTGTTTGCATGAGCCAGCTCAACATACTGCTTAGTTGCTTGCTCTGCATTGGGTGTATCTCTAAAAATACCGTTACGCTGCATGAAGGTCCAACGAGAACCTTCTGGGCGAGCTCCATTTAGATATTTACCCGTTAATAAACCGGCTGCTAAAGGCGACCACGGTAAGTAGGCAATATCTTCGTGTACACATTGTTCTATTAAATACGGCCAGTCTTTAGCGTGCGCTAAGCTAAACTCATTTTGAATAGATACCATACGCGGTAAGTTATGCTCTTTGGCCAAACTTAAAAACTGGCTTATACCCCATGGCGTATCGTCAGATAAACCGCAGTGCTTAATTTTACCTGCTTTAACACATTCATTAAGGCCTTCTAGAATATCAAGCATACTAGCTTGTTGCTCTTGTGTATTTACGTCGGTAAATTTAAGAGTGCCGGGCCATTGTCTGCCAAAGTGAGGGGTAGAGCGGTTTGGCCAATGTAGTTGATATAAATCAATGTAGTCTGTTTGAAGTCGCTTAAGTGAATCATCCACGGCTTCTATTACTGTTTGGCGAGTAATATTGCCGCCATCACGTACCCACGACAATCCATTGCCTGCAATTTTTGTAGCTAGTACCACATCGCTGCGTTTTTGTTTATTACGCGATAGCCAGTCGCCAATAATCTCCTCGGTTTTACCATAGGTCTCTGGCGAAGGAGGCACAGCATACATTTCGGCTGTATCAATAAAGTTTACGCCTTGCTCTAGCGCGTAGGCTATTTGTTCATCAGCGTCGCTTTGAGTATTTTGTTTACCCCAAGTCATACTCCCTAGGCACACTCGAGATACGTTTACGCCACTGCTACCTAGTGGGTTGTATTGCATAAAAATTCCTTAACTAAATTAGTTTTGAGCATGGCTGATTAAAGCCGATAAAAGAGGCTCGGAGATTGGGGCTTTTTGCCCTGTAGTAAAATCAAACATTACAACTTTAGATACACCCGTAGTCGTTATTGCTTTTTGTGCATGGCTATAAACGGTGTAGTTCATGGTAAAGCGATCTGTTTTAAGATCTGTAATTGTAACGCCTACAGTGAGTGTGTCGGGAAAAGTTACTGGGCGTTTATAGCGAACGTTATTTTCGCTTATTACTGGGCCCACACCGTTTGGGCTTATTGTGTCGAACAAATTTATTTTATTTAAAAAGTCGATTCGGGCTATTTCAAAGTAACGTAAATACACTACATTATTTACGTGTTGTAGCGCATCCATATCAGCCCATGCTACGGTGATATCGGTATGAATAGGGTGCTGATCTTTAAACGTTTGCATTATTTATTGGCCCTTGATTTTTAAAGTACTTAGATTATCAACATGGTGTTACGAGCTCAAGGTAATTAATGGCATGTTTTTTTTATAAGATGATTGTACCTGTTTAATTTTAGGTCTACAGTTAAATTACACAGACACACAAAAACACACACAAAGGTAATAATATGCAGAATATAATTAATTGGTCCTTAGCTTGTTTGGTTTTTATAGCCTCTTTTACCTGTTACGCGATGGGGAATGAATCTGGCGCTATCATTTTAATGTTGGCAGGATTTTTATTTGAGGTTATGTATTGGCTACGTGGTTATAAGAGAACGGAGGACAATAAACACTTTTTTTAATCGTTAACTAGGGCCTGTTGACCTTTCAGGATTAAAATTTGTTCAATCTAGGGGCTATTTAATCGCGGCGCTAGGTTTGTGACCTAGTGGGCTAAGTAAAAACCGAGCAACAAAGAGTAAATTGCCCCTAGGCAGAACCCTTCGGGCAGCGTATGTTTGGCATTTGTGCTACGTTATCGCCTATTTATGGGGAATAACCACACTACATAGGCTCTGCCTTGCCTAAATACCAAACATACTGCTGCAAATTTAACCTCGAAAGATAAACAGGCCCTAGGCTTGCATATCACATTTTATTCTATAATAATGACTGTATAAATAACCAGTTATTATTGTGGTGATGAAGAAGTTTATTCA
Source organism: Pseudoalteromonas sp. SR43-5 (assembly GCF_014163835.1). Lineage (NCBI taxonomy): Bacteria > Pseudomonadati > Pseudomonadota > Gammaproteobacteria > Alteromonadales > Pseudoalteromonadaceae > Pseudoalteromonas > Pseudoalteromonas sp. SR43-5. The sequence goes on along the minus strand of NZ_JACJEA010000016.1, from coordinate 83,262 downwards.
CATAGACATGGATTGCTTTTATGCAGCAGTAGAAATGCGAGATAATCCAAAACTTGCATGTGTACCGCTTGCTATTGGAGGCAATAGCCGACGAGGCGTGCTCTCAACCGCTAACTATATAGCTAGAGAGTATGGCGTGCGATCGGCTATGTCGAACTATCATGCTAAACAATTATGCCCCGATTTAGTTATTGTCCCAGGGCGCATGGCTGTATATAAAGAAGCTTCAAACCAAATACGTGAAGTATTTAGCCGCTATACAAACTTAATTGAACCCCTTTCTTTAGACGAAGCCTACCTAGATGTAACAGACAGCACCGCTTGTAAAGGCAGTGCCACACTTATTGCACAGCAAATAAGAGCCGATATTTACAATGCTACAGGGCTCACTGCATCAGCTGGTATTGCACCGATTAAATTTATTGCCAAAATAGCCAGTGACGAAAATAAACCGAATGGTCAATTTGTCGTTTTGCCTGATGAGGTCGATGACTTTTTAGCGCAATTACCGCTTGGGAAAATTCCAGGAGTGGGCAAAGTAACGCTCGAAAAGCTAAATTTAAAAGGCTTATATACCGGCAAGGATGTACGTGAAAAAGGCGTTAACTGGATGCAGCAACATGTGGGTAATTTTGGTGTGTCGCTTTATCAAAAATGTGCAGGTGAGTATGTTGGTAAAGTATCCACAGATCGTATAAGAAAATCGCTGAGTGTTGAACATACCTACGAGTACAACAAAACAAGTTTGCAAGAGTGCTTAGATGAGCTGCCAAGGTTGTTAGACGAATTAGTTTTAAGGCTTAATAAACAGCAGTTACGAAACCGTATTAATAAATTGAGTGTTAAGGTGAAGTTTGCAAATTTTGTAGTGACCTCTGCCGATCAGGTATACCACGAGCTAAATACAGAAATATTTGTTCAACTACTTACTAAGGCCTACCAGCGTGGGCTACAACAGCCTGTAAGATTACTTGGCATAGGCGTTGGCATTAAAAACGAGCCAGAGCAAAACTTCCAACTTAGTATTCTCGATTAAGCTGTAAAGCCTGTAACTCCAAGTTGCCATTTATTGATAGGTTATGTGATTAGCTCATCGCTCCTTACTGGTCTTCAATATTTAAATCGACGATAATAGGGGCTTATGTTTTCTAACAGGACCTTATTTATGGCATACCCTCAAGCGGTTAGTGCAAGCCTTGAATGCACATCTCATGATGCGCTTATTATTATTAGTAATGACTTTTCTCAGTTACCAAATAACTCATTACGTGATGCTATTTTAGCTCAAGCAAACGTAGATTCTCGCATCGGTAAGCAAGTTACTTTATTAGTAATTGAAAACAAGCGCGTTGTACTTGCGCCAACCGGTCCGTTAAATAGAGATTACGACGACGTGCGTCGTTATTTTGATGCTGCTAAATTAGCAATTAACGAAGCAAAAGCGTCGGGCAGTGTTAACCCTGCATTATTTTTACCAAATTTAAATGGCGATAGCCGTTATCAGCATGCTTTAGAAGTTGCTTATTTAGGCGCTTGCCAAGCCTTATGGCAGCCATTAGAAGCGCGTGAATATCACGGTGAAAGCATTGAACCAATTACACAGATTGGTTTAGTTGGCGCGAGCGAGCAAACTATTAAAGCTGTTAATGCAATTGCAGCAGGCCAATATGCAGCGCGTGACCTGTGTGGTACTGAACCTGAGCGTATGGCTCCCCCACGTTTTGCTGATTACTGCGTTGAATTGTTTAAAGGCTCAAACATTGCGGTTGACGTAATTGATGATATTGCAGCTATTGATAAAAACTACCCAATGCTAAGTACAGTTGCTCGCGCATCGTATGCAGTTGAGCGCCATCACCCACGAGTTGTTAAGCTTGAATATGTACCAGAGGGCGAAATTACTCGCACACTTATGTTTGTAGGTAAGGGCCTTGTATACGATACAGGCGGTGCAGATTTAAAAGTAGGCGGCCATATGGCAGGCATGAGCCGTGATAAAGGCGGCGCAGCTTCTGTTGCGGGCTTTATGAAAGCCGTTGCTGATTATCAGCCTAAAGGCGTTAAAGTGGTCTCGTACTTAGCTGTTGTTCGCAACTCTATTGGCTCAGATTGTTTTGTGCCAGATGAAATTATTACTAGCCGTGAAGGTGTTCGTGTACGTATTGGTAATACCGATGCAGAAGGGCGTTTAGCAATGGGCGACCTGCTTAGCGAAATGAAAGATTTAGCTAAAGGTGAGATTAACCCAACGCTGTTTACTGTTGCTACATTAACGGGTCATGCGGCACGTGCAATGGGTCCTTACGGTGCGTATGTTGAAAATGGTCCAGCTCGTAGTGCTGGTGTCTCACGTCAAATAGCTGACCTTGGAGATTTGTGGGCCGATGGCGCTGAAGTATCGCGTTCACGCCGTGAAGACTACGACTTTATTAAACCACGTACGCTAGCTGACGATGTTTTATCTAGCAATAACGCAGCATCTGCCGTTACTGCTCGTGGACATCAGTTCCCTATGGCGTTTATGGCTATTGTTGGTGGGCTTGATAAGCACGGTAATGACTCTGCACAGCCTCTACCTTATGTTCATATGGATATAGCAGGTAGCGGTGTTGAAGGCGGTGATTGGCAGCATGGTAAGCCAACAGCTGCATCAGTAACGAGCTTGTTTGCACGTTATTGTTTGTAAGCTAAAAACTTACATGTAATAAAAAAGCCCTGTTAATTCAGGGCTTTTGCATTTTATGAGAACGCTATCGATTAATCTAATTTAAAACGATTAACTACGCTCGAAAGACCTTCGCTACTTTGTTTGAGATTATCACTGGCATCGGTAAGCTGCTTAGTATTATTTAATGATTGCTCAGTTGATTGAGATAGCTCATTTATACGCAAATTAACCTCGTCGGCAGCTTGCGTTTGTTGCTCTGTGGCACGTGCTATTTGGCTGTTCATTTCGGTAATAATTGAAACAAGTCGTTCTATTTCATTAAGTGAAGTATTGGCTGATGACGCCTGCTCTACGGTAGAAACTGAAAGTGCTTGGCTTGATTTAACTGCTTCTACTGCTGCTTTTGCACCTTCTTGTAGTTTAGTGATCATGGTTTGAATTTCGTCAGTACTTTGCCCTGTACGACTGGCCAGTGTTCTTACTTCATCAGCAACAACAGCAAATCCTCGACCATGCTCTCCTGCGCGAGCTGCTTCAATGGCAGCGTTTAATGCCAGTAAGTTTGTCTGCTCCGATATGCTTCTTATTACATCAAGCACAGAGCCTATATTATGGCTCTCGTTGGCTAAATCTTCTGTTACACGGCTGACTGTTTCAATGTTGCTTGAGAGCGTTTCTATTGCTGTAATTGTTTGCGCAACCACATTTTTACCCGTTGATGCGTTTTGTGCTGCATCCTTAGCTGCTTGCTCTGCTGCTTCAGCGTTACGGCTCACATCGTGTATTTGGTGAGTCATTTGCTCCATGGCAGCTGCAACTTGGGTTGAACTATCGTTTTGAAGCTCAATAAATGAGTGGCTTGTTCTACTTGAATCGTCAACTGTATGCGCATGTTCGCTTACATCGTTTGCACTTTGTGCTACATGAACAAGTGACTCTCGCATTTTTAGAGCAAATAAATTAAATGAACGTGATAGTTCAGATATTTCATCATTACCGGATTCATTTAATTTACGGGTTAAATCGCCTTCGCCTTGAGAAATGTCTTTCATCATATCGGCTGCTAAGCGAGTCGGTATTAAAATACTCTTACCTATAAAGTAACTAAGTAAAATAACAGCAATAATCATAATTATTGCACTGATGACTATAAGGTTACGTTGCTCGCTAAATGCTTCTTCAATTGAATCAAGGTAAACACCCGAGCCAATAATCCACTGCCATTGATTAAAACCTTTAACAAATGCGATTTTTTCAACCGGTTTATCTTTACCTGGTTTTGGCCATTTATAAGGGATAAATCCCTCGCCAGAGCGTTTAACTATATTTACCATATCAACAAACAATGCTTTGCCGTCAGGGTCCTTGTTATTAGTTAAATCTTTTCCATCAAGCGCAGGTTTTATAGGGTGCATAACCATTGTTGGCTGGTAATTGTTAATCCAAAAGTAATTGGTTTTGTCGTAGCGCAGTGCTTTTATTGCATTAAGTGCTTGTGATTGAGCTTGTTGTTGAGTGAGAGTGTTATCTTGTTCAAGCGCATAATAGTGCTCGATTATACTGTACGCCGTTTCTACTACATTTTGTGTTTTTATGTATTGCTCGTCTTTTAGCGAACTATATTGATGAGTTAGGCTCGATATACTAAGTATTATTAGTCCAAATACAACGATGGCTATTAACAGTGAAAAACGCTGGGATATACTAAAACTTCGTAGATTAGGCATACATTTATCCTCAAAAAGTGTGCGCTTTAGCGCATAGAATAAGCGTAGCTAAAAAAAGAGTTTAATCTAGGCTTAACGCCTATTAATGCAAAAAAAAGGCTGATTTATCAATCAGCCTTTAGTCTGTTATTACCTTACTTGCTTATTTAACGTCAAAATGGCGATTAAAGAAGTTTGTAATTGTTTGATGTAAGTGTGTTTGCACTTGTTTACCGCGTAGGCTGTGCTTAGAGCCTGGGTAGGTCATCATTTCAAACTGTTTTTCGTTATCTTGCAGTTGTTTAAATAACTTAGTTGAATGCGTAAACAATACGTTGTCATCAGCCATTCCATGGTAAATCATTAATGGGCCTTTTAAGCCATCAGCATATGGAAATACTGCGCTGTCTTCATAGCCTTTAGCATTTGTATCGGGGTGACCTAAATAACGCTCTGTGTAATGTGTATCGTATAGAGCCCAATCGGTTACTGGAGCACCTGATACGCCGGCTTGAAAGTAATCGCCCGCTTTAAACATAGTCATAAGCGCCATGTAGCCGCCGTAGCTGTGGCCATAAACACCGATACGTTGTGGGTCAACGTAATCAAGTGTACGTAAAAACTCTACGCCTTTAATTTGATCGGCAACTTCAACCACACCTAAATGTTTATAAATAGCATCTTCAAACTTTTTACCACGGTTGTACGAACCACGGTTATCCAGTTGAAAAATTACATAACCTTGTTGCGCCATGTACTGAAAGTACAAGTTTTTACTGCGCCAGCTATTCGTCACTCGTTGAGCATGCGGGCCGCCGTATACGTTAACAATAACAGGGTGCTTTTTGCCATCAGCAATGGTGCTAGGCTTAAATAAACGGTAATGCATAACTTGACCATCATCGGCTTTAATTGTGCCGTATTCTGGTTTTGTTAAGTCGCTTAAATAAGGAGTAAGGGGGTGGCTACTATCAAGCTTATTTTCTTCAAGCCAGGTAATAAATTCACCGTTTACTTTACGAAGTGCTGCTGAGTTTGGTTTATTATCAGAAGAGCTATTATCGATAAAGGTTTTGCTGTCCTTTGCTAGCACAACATTGTGGTACTGACCTTTTTCGGTAATACGTTTGGCATCGCCTTTTTTAAATAAAGGCGCGCTGTATAAATGGCTTTCAAGCGGTGTATCTTTTCGACCGGCAAAGTAAACAATGCCTTTTTTCTCATCAATACCTTTTAAGCTATCAACAGCCCAGTCACCTGAGGTAATTTGGCGAACAAGTTGACCGTTTGTACGATACAGATATAAATGTTTAAAGCCGTCGCGCTCAGATGCCCATACAAAGTGTTTTTTGTCTTTTAAAAACTCAAGATCAAAATGTAGGTTTATCCACGTTTCGCTATTTTCGGTCAGCGCTACTTTTTGGGCTTTAGTTTCGCTGTTATAAAAACGCAGTTCTAATTTATGTTGCGAGCGATTTTGCCATTGGTACGACAGTGTATTGCCGTCTTTTAGCCATTTAGCGCGTGCAATGTAAATGTCTTCATCTTTACCTAAATCAATCCAATCTACTTTTTGGTCGTTTAGCTTAACCACACCAAGTTGAATTTTAACATTATCGGTACCTGTAAACGGGTAGCGCTGGTTAAATAATTTAACTTCATCAGCGTAAATTTCGTTACGGATAGCTTCTTTTACAGGGGTTTCGTCAACGCGGGTATAGGCAATTTTAGTTTCATCACCTGACCACCAGTAACCTGTCATACGGCTCATTTCTTCTTGAGCAACAAATTCGGCCATGCCATTTTTAATTACGCCGCCGCCATCTTTACTAAGCTGAATCTCTTTACCAGACTCAAGCTCTAAAGCATAAAGGTTTTGCTCTCGAATAAACGATACGTAGTTACCTTTAGGTGAAAAGCGTGCATCGGTTTCAAATGCTTCAGTGTCGGTTAGTTTTTTACTTTTAGCAGAGGCTAAATCGTAATAATAAAGGTCGCCATTGAGTGGGAATAAAAGTGCTTTGCCATCTTTAGACCATTTGTATTCAAGTATGCCTTTACCAAAAATACGTTGGCGTTCGCGGCGTGCTTTTTCTTCATCTGATAGGTTTTCTGGGCCTGAAAATAACTTTGCTGAATCAACTAGCACACGGTTGGTGTTATCTTTTAGATTGTATTCCCACAAATCGTAGCGGTTGTAGTCATCGCTTTTGCCTTGTAGGTAAGTTACACGGCTGCCGTCAGGCGAAAATTTAAGTTGTACAGGTGATTTACCAGAAAGGCTCGGATCGTCAAAAATTCGCTCCAGCGATAAAGGTTTTGCTTGAACACTAATAGCGCCAACCATTAACGGTATAGCTAGTGAGAGGTGTTTTATTTTTTTTAGCACAAGGTTGCCTTAGCTTATTATAAATATTGCTTTGATGGTAAAGCCAAGCGTGTGCAACTGCAACTAAATGCTATAAAGTGGCGATTATCAAAGACAAAGTAGGACATAGCAATGACTCACCCTGAATTTAAACTAGCGCCAGAACTTAAACGCGACTGTATAGAACTTGCCGATTGGCCGTTGTGTAAAGTACTTTTATTGAACGACAGCTTGTATCCGTGGTTTGTATTAGTGCCTAGGCAGGCTAACTTAAAAGAGATAATTGATTTATCTGAGGATGATCAAATTGTTTATTTAAAAGAGTCAGCCAAGCTAAGTAAATTATTAATGGATGTATTTAAACCTGATAAATTAAACATAGCGGCTTTAGGTAATATGGTGCCGCAATTACATATTCATCATATTGCGCGTTTTACGAGTGATGCTGCATGGCCTGCGCCAATATGGGGTAAACACCCAGCAGTGCCTTATACAGATCTACAAATCACAGAGCTAAAAAAAGCGCTGCAGTTTTAAGCTGCAACGCTTTTTTAGGGTTTAACTAAGTTTAACTAAACTTATTTAAGCCCTAGTACTTCCTTACCTTGCTTAAATGTTACATCTACAGGGATATTAGCTTTGCTTAGTTTTTCTAAGTCTTTAGCAAGTTCTTCTTTAATGTCGCCATGCGTTGCAATTAGTTGATCTACTTTTTCGTAATCGCCATCACCTTGCAGAGTTAAAATTAAGCGAGAAAGCTTGGCCATTGCAATGCTCATTTTTTCCATATTAACGCGGTATAAGCCTTCTTCATTTTTAGAAAAAGCACCTTCTTGAGCAAAAAAGTTAAAGCGGATCATATTTGCTTTACCATGCGCGCTTGATGCGCCAAAACGAACTGAGCGGAATATACCTGCCATGAAGGTCGTGTAATAATCTTCAATAGTGCCTTCAGTAATTTCGCCTTTTTTAAGTAACTGTTCAATCATGTATAGACCTAAAATATCGGCTTTACCTTCTTCAAGTGCACTTGCGTGTTCTTGTAGTGATTGACGAACAGTACCTTTACCTGTGATTGTATTTTTAATACCTAAACCGTGAGCCACTTCATGGAACATCGTATTGGCAAAAAATGCATCAAAAGTAATGTGTTTACGCTGCTCTGGTACAATTAACTGCTCTGAAATTGGTACTAAAATTTTATCAAATTTAGCACGCATTGCGTTTTTAAGTTGCAGACGACGAGTTCCTTTTTCTAGCTGTACTTGCTCATCGTTTGGTAAGTTAATTGCTATTGTTTTACTACCCGCGTTTGAATGCCCAGCGTAGTAAACAACATCATATGCATTTAGGTCGGCGTCAGAGCCTGGTACTTCTTGTTTGTACTTAGCATCTACAGGTAAGCCTTTTTGAAGCTCAGGTAAAAATGCTGCAAATTTAGCTAAGCGTTCGCTCCATTTTAAATCTTTAATAAGTACGTAAGATTCATAAGCTGCGCGGTAACCAAATAATTGATCTTCATAAGTTTCAATTGGACCAATAACCACATCTACTGGGTTATTTTTCATATCCATCCAAGCAAAGTCAGATACTTGAAAGTCATCTTTTTGTAGAGCATCGGCACGCAAGTTTAGATAGTTAGCAAATTCTTTATCGTCAGCAAGTTTGCTTGCTTCACGTAAAATATCAGCGGCTTTTGCAAGCTCATCAGCGTATTCTTTTGAATAAGGCACGCTGTAAAGCTTACCTTGCTCATCACGCTTAATTACAGAATAAAGCCCTGTTTTATCTTCAACGTCTGCATTGTTTAACTCTTCTTTGGTTATATCAGCAGGGTAAAACTGTGCGCCAAGAGGTTTTTCTTTATAGCTGGATAAAAATGCTTCATCACCATTTAAACGATCCCATGGACCATAGTTAATATCAGCAAATTTACGTACTTTTTCATCGTTTAGTTTTGCTAAAAAAGCATCTTTATTTTCACCAAATGCTTGCTTCCAAAATAACTCATCCATTATTTTTGAAGCGTCAATAAGCTTTGCAACCATTGCTCGTTGATTATCGCTTAAGTGCAATAAATCACTTTGTAAGCTAAAGTCGGTGTAAATATCTAAACGTTGTTTATCTGCATTAATAAGCTTAGGGCCTGACTGTGCACTGCTTTTTTGAGCAAGCTCTACGGCTGTGTTGTCGGTAGAAGACGGCGCTTGTTCAGAACATGCGCTAAGAAAAACAACACCAGAGAGCATAATTGCTTGGCTAATTTTATTTAAGATCATTATATTGCCTGTTAAAAAGTAAGTTTAATAATTTGTACTGCTTTAGTTAAAATATTAAGTATGTACAAACGCTTCCTTATTGTGAGTGCATTAAAGCAAAACTAAATGGTAAATAGCAAGTATTTGGCGTTGTAAGGCAAGCATGAGCGGTAAAGCATTATAAATAAAAATAAACTTCTATAATTTTCTTAACTTTATCGGTAAGTTAGACAATACTAATTATATTACTAATACGAAAATTAACTGCCTGAGTTTGCAGTTACTTTACAGGCTGAACACAAAAGGATGGCAGCTTTATGTCTACAGAAAACGCTTTATTAACGATTCTAGTCGATAGAATAAATAACGATACGTTGGTTTTACCAACGCTACCTGAAGTAGCGATTAAGGTTCGCCAAGCTGCAGATAACCCAGATGTGAATTTAATCCAAATGTCAGATGTAATCTCACAAGATCCAGCGCTTTCAGCTCGTATGATAAAAGTAGCTAATAGTGCGATTATGGGACGTTCTGTAAAAGTATCTAATTTACAACAAGCAGTGACTCGTATTGGATTACGTCAAATTAAAAACATTGCTACAGCTATGGCTATGGAACAATTATTTGTATCAAATAATGAGCTAATTAAAGGCTACATGGGTAAGGCATGGCAAAAAACATTAACTGTTGCTAGCCATTCAATATCACTCATGGAATTTTATTTAAAAAATAGTAAGCACACGTCACTAAATCGTGATTCTATTACACTCGCCGCACTTGTTTATAATATTGGTGTATTACCAATTTTAACCGAAGCTGAGCGCCACCCAGAGGTATTTGCTAATCCAAGCTTTTTGGCTCATGCAATTCAAAAGCTGAGTGGAAAAATTGGCTCATCTATTATGCAAGCGTGGGAATTCCCTAAAGAGTTTGTTGATGTAGCTCAGAGCTGGGCTGACCCAAGTTACAAACCTGAAAAAGTTAGTTACGTGGATTTTATTCGAGTAGGGGCTATTTTAGAGGGCACGTTACAGGTTTCTGATAAGTCTGCAGCGCTGCAAACGTATATAGACAAAGGCGTTATACCGTCTATGCAATTATTCACAAGTGATGAGTACAACGACATGCTAAAAGATGTGAAAAACATGTTTAGCTAAAAGTGCCTTCCTACACAACCAAAAAGGGTTAACTTGCGTTAACCCTTTTTTAGTTTTATTTTTCGGTGGTATTTTCTGTTTTAGTTTTTTCGTATCGCTTTATTCCTGCTACCCATGTTTGCAGTACGTTTGTTTTGTATATCTCCTCAACAGGTACTTTAAAGTAGTCTTTATCAACTAAAATAAAGTCGGCCCATTTACCTTTTTCTAAACTACCCACCTTAAATTCTTGATGAGCTGCATAGGCGCCACCGAGAGTAAATGCACGTAATGCATCTTCGCGGCTTAGTACTTCACTTGCTCGCCAGCCGTTTTCCGGTAGTTTGTTATGATCCATGCGTGTAATGGCTGAATACAAACCATCAAATGGATTTGCAAGCTCTACAGGGTAATCAGAGCCCGCAGCAACCACCGAACCTTGCTGTAAAAATGTTTGCCACGCGTAGGCGCCGCTTAGTTGTTTTTCAGTTAAACGCTGCTCTGCCATATGCATATCTGAAGTGGCATGCACCGGCTGCATTGAAGGGATTATTTTTAACGCTTTAAAGCGAGGGATATCATCAGGGGTTACAATTTGGGCGTGCTCTATTCGGTTTCGCAGTAATATACCGCCCGTTTTTTTAAACACATTTTGATAGGCATCAAGTACTACTTTATTTGCTTTGTCGCCAATGGCGTGAGTATTTGCGCTAAAGCCGCTTTTAAAGCTTTGTGTAAAGAGTGCTTCGAGTTTCTCTTGTGTTTCAAGCATTAAACCATGGTGACCAGGTCTGTCTGCATATTCTTCAATAAGTGCTGCACCACGAGAGCCCAGTGCGCCATCGGCGTAAACTTTAACACTGCGAATTTCCATAAAGTCATTTTTGTCGTGGTACCGGCCTGCCTTTAACATTGTGTCTAAATCAGGGCTTGCACCACTTAACATTGCCACAATACGCAGTGGTAAATTACCAAGGTCGCCGCGCTCTTTGTAAACCTCCCATGTGGTTTTATCAATACCTGCATCGTGAGTAGAGGTAATGCCTAAACTTAATAAATGTTTACCAGCTGCATCTAGTGAGTCACTTATATCTTGTTTTGAAGGGGCTGGCATATGCTGTGTAATTAGCGATTCTGCTTTGTCTACAAAAATACCCGTAGGATTGCCAAATTCGTCTTTAATTATCTCACCGCCTTCAGGTGCTTTTGTTTGGGCGGTAATACCTGCAAGTTCGAGCGCTTTTGAATTAACCCAAATGGCATGGCTATCAACTCGAGAAAGCACCACAGGTCGATCGTTAACTACTTTGTCTAAATCTTTAGCCGTAGGAAAGCGTGTATCAGGCCATAGCTCTTGGTTCCAACCTCGCCCTATGATCCAACCTTGTTTGTTATCGGCAAATACTTTTAGTTTATTCGTTACTTCATCAACCGATTTTGCACCGCGTACATCAAGTTGCGATAAATTATCGCCAAGGCCAATAACGTGCCCATGAGCATCAATTAAGCCTGGTAATAAGGTATTACCGTGCGCGTCAATTAGCTTGGCATCTGGGTAGCTATCTTTAAGTGTATCGCTACCTAGTTTTACTACCTTGCCATTTTTAATAACGAGGGTAGTAAACTGCTGTACTTCACCTTGATATAAAGGGGTATAACCGTTGGCATTATAAATTACTTTTGTTTGTGCAATAGTGTAACTAGAACTAGCGCAAAGGCTGGCTAGTATGAGTGGTTTTATTATTTTTTTGAGCGACATAAGGCATTATTTTTTATTGTTAGTGCGTTAACACTAGCAAACCCAACTTTATAATACCAATATGTGAGACAAATTATGATGAAGAAAAAAGCAGTAAAGCTAGAACATAAAATATCTAGCTTTTGAAAGGGTTTATTTACTAGCGTATAAACTGTATTCACTTAGCGTTAGCTTGCCGTCTTTGTCTTGATCATAGCTTGAAAACCGAGACCACAAAGCGGGGTCTACAGCGGTTTCTGAACGTGTTAAAAAACCATCCTGGTTTCTATCAAGTTTTTCAAATTGCTCTGCAACATTGTTGCTTGCAGCAAAGCCTAATGTGCTAAAAATACTAAACGCAAAAAGCGCTATATAGCTTGTTTTTTTCATGAAAAATACTCAGTAGAGGTTATTGGTAAGGTAATTTTTAAATTCGATTAACGAAATTTGGTTATCTTGGTTTTTGTCCCATTTTACAAATGTGTTTAATAGTTGTGGTTGGGGATCAAGTTCGTCATGCGTTAAATAGCCACTTTTGTCGCTATCGAGGTGATCAAAGCGTTGCTTTACATCAAGTGCAGCGGCATCAAAGCTTAATAGCATTAAGATGCTTATAATAAGGGGAAGTATCTTCATGGTGTTCCTTCCAAAAGATGTATTTAAAGTTTGTGGCTAAAATAAAGTGAAAAGGAAAAAGCACTTGCCGTAATTTAACTCCCAACATTAAATCCTTTTACACACTCCCTCAGGGATTATGGCAAATGCTTTTAATTCCAGTTTACCTATAACAAGCTTAAGTAAAGCTTAATCAGTAATTACTCATTAAGGTTTAAAGCTTTCAAATTCTTTTTTTGAGACTTTTTCATCACCGTCTTCATCTAAGTCGGCAAACTGTCTCATTACTTCCTTGTCTTCCTTTGCTTCTGCAATTGATATTTGTCCGTCCATATCTTTATCTAAGTGGGCAAAACGCACATTTGTTGGCGATGCAATTACAGTGGCACTAATTGCTAAAAACATTAATGAAAAAGCGGCTATAAGTTGTTTCATAATCACGTTCCTTATTAAATGAGTTTATTGAATAAATTTTTTGAATTCATCTAGCGACAATTGCCCATCTTGATTAGTATCAATTTGAGAAAAATTCTCGTGTAACACAGCATCTTCACCTGCTTCGGCTTCACTTAATGTGCCGTTACTGTCTTTATCAAGTTCGTTAAAAGTCGCGTGAACGTCCATTGCGTGTGCATTAGCGCCTAAAAAGCCTAAAGCCAGTAATGATGAAATTACTAAAATGCGTTTGTTCATAATTATTTCCTTATTGATTAAAGTTATTACTCCTATTACAAAAATGGTGCCAATAATAATTGTTGTTATTTTTCAACTGGTTATTGTTTTAGCTTTAAGCCAGTGAGAAGTTTTTACTGGGTTTATTGTAATTTTTGTGCGCCTTTTGCAACACTATTTAGCGGGGTTAAAAGGGAGTTTATTAAAATCAACGAGTTACGTTGTCTCTATTTGGCGACACATTGTTTTGTAGTGCTGGCTGTTAATCGTATTAAATATAATTGCTGGTTCAGCTAGTGTATAAGGTAAGCACTTAATAATAGAACGCTTAACTTAAAAGGACTAAACGAAATGCCAGCAACCATAGCTAAAAAATACCAAGCAATGCTTAACTGGCGGCCTAATTTAATTGGGCAATTTGCAATGAGTATGCTGCTTTCGTTACTGCCGCTTTCTATAGTGGTGATCGTATTTTTAAATGCGCTTAATAAGCAATTAGCGGTTACTCAAAGTATTGTGAGTAGCAACTACCAAGTTACCAAATCGTTTAACACTTTAAAGCAAGAACTCAACAGCCTTGAACGCGCCACTAGACAAAACTGGGTATTAAAAAGTGAATCGCTTGATAAGCTCATTGTCGATAAATGGCAATCATCCCTACAAAGCATTGATGAACTCAAATTTGTAAACACGAATAAAGAGTATATCAACCAATGGCAACGCTTATATACCACCTTACAAACCGCGCATGTAAAACTCGTTGAGCAAAAACAACAACAAGCTGAGCTATTTGTGCCAGTGAGCGATTTAATTGCTGAACTTACTTTATGGTTACGTGATAAAAACGAAGCGCAAATTACCAATAACCAAAAAGAGCTTACAAGCCTGCAAGCGTCATTTATAAATTGGCTGGTGGCACTTATTCCACTGACTTTAATTGTTGGGGGAGGTTTTTTATGGCGCATAAGTGGGCGGCTAAAAGGGTTAACTACGGTTATTGATAAGCTTGGGCAGGGGCATTGGCAGCAAAAAATATCTGTGAAAGGTTCAGCTGAGCTTGTTGAGCTAGGAGAAAAGCTCCAATGGGTACAAGAACAGCTTCATATGCTTGAGCAGCAAAAAGATACTTTTTTACGCCATGTAACTCATGAGCTAAAAACGCCGCTTGCTTCAATGGTCGAAGGCACTGACTTATTAACTGATGAAATAGTAGGTCCAATTACCGCTGAGCAAAAAGCAGTGCTTGAGCTTATTAGCCAATCTATGGTGCGCCTTCGTACAATGATTGACAGCTTGCTGAGTTATAATGCTATTCGCACCAGTAAAGATAGCCTAAGCGAAGTTGAATTTAGTCTTCTTATTAATAAAATTAATAGCCATTTTGAGCATCGCTTAACTGCGCGTCAGCAAGCTCTGCAGTGGCAAAATACTTTACCTAACAAACCGCTTGCTTTACCTAGTGAGCTTATTGAGATGATTTTAATTCAGCTTATTTCAAATGGCTTAAAATTTTCAGAAGATAAGCAAAGCGTTACTATTAATTTAGCGCTTGAGCAAAACCAGCTTTGTATCGTTGTACTTGATAAAGGGTGCGGTATTAAAGAGCAAGAAAAAACTCAAATTTTCAGCGCATTTTATCAAGGTAAACACAGTAAAAATGTTACGCTGCAAGGCAGTGGGCTGGGTTTAACTATTGTAAAAGAGTCTGTTGAACAGCTAAGAGGTACACTTAGTGTTGAGCATAACGAGCCACATGGTTGCCGGTTTTCAATTAAAATTCCCATAACAAAAAATCTAGGAGTTAATTAACATGCGCTTGCGTTTAATCGCTATTTTATGTGTGCTCAGTAGCAGCATGGTTATATCAGGTTGTGAAATTAATAATGGGCAAGAAGAGCGTGTGTCAATTACACCTGCACCTGTGGTCGATACAAAAAAAACGACCGACAAAAACAGTAACCCTAGTCCAAAACCTAGACCAAAAATTGAACCAAGCTATCCTCCTGCAGAGCAAGTTATTGCATGGCACGCTAATCAGTGTGGCGGGTTTAAATTGGTACCTAGCAAAAATGTTTTTACAGGCGAAAACGAGCTTAAACGCTTTTTTAAATTTATGTGCTTAAACATAAATAATGATCCAAATACGGTAATGACTCAGTTGCTAAAGCTCGATCTTGCTTACTTTTGGCCTGATGACATAAAGCAATATTTATGGCTTCAAAAGCAGCAAGTAACTATGCAAATAAATGCTAAAAAAGAGCAGCAAGCACTTAATAATAAAATGCAAGAAACCCTCTCATCGTTAGCAACGATTGAGCAGCAACTTTTACTACGAGAAGAAACGAAGGAGCAGTAACTATGGCCGCAACTAAAGTACAAGGTGCAAAAGTATTACTCGTAGACGACGACGCTAGCTTATTAAAACTGCTCGCTATTCGTATTGAATCAAAAGGATACGAAGTAACAACCTGCGAAAGCGGCTTAACCGCACTACAAATACTTAAAAGCCAAGTGTTTGACGCCGTAATAACCGACTTACGCATGGATGAAATGGATGGTATGGCACTGCATCGTCAGCTGCAAAGCCGCTACCCTGCATTACCTGTCATTATGATGACAGCGCACGGCTCAATTCCTGATGCAGTAGAGGCAACTAAGCAGGGCATTTTTGCATTCATAACTAAACCAGTGGATAAAGATGAGCTATTTGACAGCCTTGCAAAAGCGATAGAAATTCATGGTGTTAACGCCGATGAAGCTGCACCTAAAAGTAATATAGTTACGCGCAGTGGTGCAATGCTGCACTTGTTAGAGCAAGTAAAACTACTTGGGCCAACGCAAGTTAATGTACTTATTTCGGGGGCTAGTGGTACTGGTAAAGAATTACTCGCACAGGCGATTCACCAGCATAGCCATGTAAGCGGTGGCCCTTTTGTTGCAATTAACTGCGGCGCTGTACCAGGGGAGCTTTTAGAGTCCGAATTATTTGGTCATAAAAAAGGCTCGTTTACGGGTGCAATTAAAGATCACCAAGGTTTGTTTCAACAAGCACAGGGTGGCACGTTATTTTTAGACGAAATTGGCGATATGCCGCTTAACTTACAGGTTAAGTTACTGCGCGTATTACAAGAAAAAACAATTCGCCCAGTAGGTTTTCAAGAAGAGGTAGCAATTGATGTACGCATAGTGTCGGCAACACATAAAAATCTTCCTGAAGCTATTTTAAACCAGCAATTTAGAGAAGATTTATACTATCGCTTAAACGTAGTTAATTTAAAATTACCGCCACTGTGTGAGCGCCGCGAAGATATAAGCTTATTAGCACAGCACTTTAGTGCAAGCATTGCTAAGCGCATGAACCAAACTGAAAAACACTTTGCAAGCGATGCTATGCATGCGCTTGTACGTTACGACTGGCCAGGTAATATCCGCCAATTACAAAACGTAGTAGAGCAGGTTGTAGCATTAACGCCAAGCGATGTTATTTCAGAGCATTTAGTGTTAGCTGCGCTAAATAGTAACGAAACAAACGTAGAACCATTATCACTAAACGACGCTAAAAAAGAGTTTGAGCGCGACTATGTAATTAACACTTTAAAAATGGCAGGTGGTAACGTAGCTGAAGGCGCTAAGCTTGCCAAGCGCAATCGCTCAGATTTTTATAAGTTGATTAAAAAGCATAATATTGATGTTGATAATTTAGGTTAAGGAAAAGCATGCAGTTATTTATGGTGTATTTAGGTGGCCGGATTCAAGGTTGCCATATTGAAATGCATGATATTCGTTTTGTAGTAGGGGAGAATATAGAGCAAACCTACTCAAAGTTAAAAAGCCAGTGGGTAGGAGACAGAAGTAGTGTTCACATGGATAGCTACATGGCAATTAATCATATTGATGGCTTTAAAGTAGAAGTTGTTGATAGCTATGTGGAGCAAAATAAACAACTCTATTTTGTAAATTTAGGCGCTTACAGAAGTGATTCCATGGCTGAGCAACATGACTTTGCACTGTATGTTGCAAGCAGTAGCCATGAAGCTAAAGAGCGCGCTAAAAACGATTTGCTCGCAGGGCTTAGTCATATTCATAAAGATGATTTACATGATGTGGACGATTGCTTTGCCATTGATTTACTCGACAGCCAGCTAAACATTAAGCTCACGCCCAGCGGTATATCGCAGCCGATAAAGCCAGACTGGTTTGGCTATCACATACTTTAAATTATAATAAGTAGCTAAAACAGAGTAGGATTAAGAGTCCTGCTCGTTTTGCTCATCTTTTTCGCTTTTAGCCGCCATTTTAAACGCCACAATAACCAACCCAAACATAGCAAACGGCAGTGCTGCCAACATGTATTCAACCACATTACTGTCTTGAAAATTTGCTTGTAGTAAAAAGTGACCCGCCACACACATTAAAATAACCACTAATAAAATGGGTAGTAACATGAGTTCTTTTTTTGATGAATGGTTTTTCATTAATTGTGAGGCTATAGCTAAAAATAATGCGCCATTGTAATGAGCTTACTTAAGCTTGGCAAATACCGCAGAATTTTTTAATTAATGATATGATTAGCGTCAAATAATTGGGCAAGTGTTATTGGGAATAAAGTGAAAAGTAACTTAAAACAAGTTTACCTCGTTGGCGGTGCAGTGCGCGACAAACTGCTAAATATAAAATCAAAAGATAACGACTATGTAGTGATTGGGGAAACACCAAAAACGATGGAATCGCTTGGTTTTGTGCCAATAGGTAGTGACTTTCCGGTTTACTTACACCCAAAAACAAAAGAAGAATATGCACTAGGGCGCACAGAGCGTAAAAGTGGCAAAGGCTATACAGGCTTTGTGGTTGATGCCAGCCCAACCGTTACGCTAGAAGAAGATTTAGCAAGGCGTGATTTGACCATAAATTCAATGGCGCTTGATGAACACGGTAATATTATTGACCCGTTTAATGGCCAAACTGACTTACAAAATAAAACACTGCGCCACACCACTGAGGCATTTGTAGAAGACCCTGTTCGAGTACTGCGTATTGCCCGTTTTTTAGCGCGCTATGGCAGTGATTGGCGTATTCACCCAAGTACCTATGCATTAATGCGCGAGCTTAAAAATAAAGGTGAGCTAAATCATTTAGTATCTGAGCGCGTGTGGCTTGAAACTGAAAAAGCACTGGGTGAAAAGCACCCTGAGCTTTATTTTGAAGCACTGCAAGGTTTAGGTATTTTTCCAGAACTTGAGCGCATGGTTAATGTACCGCAACCGGCAAACCATCATCCTGAAGGGGATGTATTTGTTCATACTATGTTGGTACTTAGGCGTGCAGCTGATTTAAATTTTAACTTAGAAGCACGTTTTGCTGCACTTACCCATGATTTTGGTAAAGCGCTTAGTTTTAAAAAGCATGGAAACCTACGTGGGCACGAACGCGAAGGTGTTGCAGTTATTGAGGCGTTTTGTGAGCGCTTAAAAGTGCCTAACCGTTTTCGTGATGTTGGCGTACTCACCAGTGATAATCACACCCTTTGCCATACAATTGATCAGTTAAGGCCGCAAACCATTCACAAGCTAATAGTGACTAACTTAAATGCGTTGGTACACCCAGAACGTTTTATAGCGTTTACCCAAGCATGCCAATGTGATGCACAAGGGCGTGGTGAAACACTGGTCGATAAGCCATACCCGCAAGCAGCTAAGCTGCGAGCAATTCATACTGAACTGCAAAAAATGGATAAGAAACAAGTAGTGCAAGATGCACTTAAAAATGGCAAAAAAGGCCCTGAAATAGGCGAAGAAGTAAAACTTGCAGAAATAAACTGCATTAAAGCATTTTTAGAACATGAGAAGTCCCAAGCGTAATAAAATTAGACTAAGTAGTGCGATACACCTTGGTTTTTAGTCGCGTCGTGCTTTCTTAGCTCTTTGTAATTGGTGTTTTTTGGTTTTACCTCTTCGGACTTGGGCTTTTTAGAGGGCCTGTATAAGTCAAAAATAAAGTCTAGTTCTTCACGCTCTAGTGATGGTTTCATGAGTATTCCTTCAATTTAATACTTTAATATGATGTAGGGTATGGTCATTCGACTGAATAAAAAGTGAATAGTTACATTTGAAGTTGTACTAAATTGTAACCGGCAGCTTTTAAGGGATGAGAGGGGTTATTTGTTAATTTATATAGAGTTAAGATAAATTAAAGTAACTCTTTTTAACTAAAAATATACAGCTTAATTTATTACGTACTTACTATTTGCATATAATGCTGTGGCTATAAATATAACGGTACAAATATAACGGTACAAATATAACGGTATAAATACAGCCCTAACCATTAGCTAACGGCAGTGTTACGGTAAACACTACACCATTACCTTGCTCGTTGTTTTGCGCGGTTACACTGCCTTTATGGTAATCGCACACCAGCCTTACAATATAAAGCCCTAACCCCAAATGTGGCTGTTGCTGCATTTGCTGGCTACGTACCGACACCATAGAGTCAAAAATATGCTCAGTGAGTCCTTCAGGTAAAGCAGGACCAGTATTACTCACTGTTAATGTTGCTTTATTTTCGCTCTGCTTAAGGCTTACATTAATAGCCGTATTGGCTTTGCTGAACTCCAGCGCGTTACTAATAAGTTTATCAAGCAGCTGGGCTATAAACTCCGGTGCACCTTGCATAGGTAATTTGCTTTGGCATACATCAAGCGTAAATAACTGGTTTGGGTAAGTAAGCTGGTAGCCTTGCATGCAACCATTTATTACTTTTTGTAAATCAAAAGGCTCAGACTCGTTGCTTTGAATACTCTGCTCAAGGCGGGTGGCTTCGCTCATGGTGGTTATTATTTTACCTAAGCGTTCAACGCCTTCACTGGCGCGGTCGAGGTATTTTTGACTCAGCTCGTTTTGTGGCAAGCTTTGCAAGTTTTCGAGTGATGAGCGCACTACGGCAACTGGCGTGCGCAGCTCGTGGGATAACCGTGACGACATATTTTCTAAGTAATCGGTATAGCCACCAAGTCGGCTTACAATATTTGAAAAACTACGAGACAGATCCCCAATTTCATCGTTAGCATCGCTGTAATTAATACTGCCGGTAACACGCCCTTGTGCATCAATTGCTTGCTCAGCGGTATCGCGCAGCCGCCTAATTCGGTTCGATATACGTGAGGCAAAAAAGAACAAGGTGACAGTACCAATTAGCATCACAGCTAAAATAACGTTAAAGAGTTTTTCGAGCGATTTGTTACGCAGCGTACGTACGCCGTTTGTGGTTTCCTCTGCTATTACCGCGCCAATTACTTGGTCTTGAATCCAAATAGGGTAAGCGGCCGATAAAATAACGGCTTTACTGTCGGGTGTTAATCGCCAAGACGATGCAGGTTGTCCTTTTAATGCTTTCGCTAAATGTGTGCCCTGCATAGAAGCTACATCGTGCAGGGTATCTAAAAACTCATTTTCGGGGCGCGTTAATATTTTATAGTAAATTGGGTGTAAGTAATTTTGCTCAAAGCGCTGCCACCAAGTTTCAGGTGCTTTGTTAGCAAGTCCATCAGCCCATACGCCATCTGCATTTTGAATAGTACCCGATTGCGCAAGTACACGATGATGGTTATCAACCACCCAAATGCGGCTACCACTGTGGCCCATACCTTTTAAAATACGGCTAATTTCTGGGGAAGGGACTAATACCGAGCCTAAATCGTTTGGGTTATTTAAGTTTGAGGTCGACATTATTTTAGGCTCTAGCAATGCCTCTTTACTATCAATGTCAACAATAGCAAAGCCAAGTTTGTTGCCCAGCATGCTAATAGGAAAGCGCAGCTCTACGTTATAACCTGATTCGGTACTTTCAAAATAGCCCTGAATTTTTGTAAAAGGGGCTTTGGTATTTGCATCAAACGCATTAACCCAGCCATCTTGGCGTGGCGCAATTATATAGGTATTAAATTGGCCGTCAGGTGTTTTTAAGCCAATTTGTAAATAATCGTTATTGGTAATGCTTAAACTATTTTTAGCGCGATAAATAAGGGTATTGTCGGTGACTTTAAATGCGGCGTATAAGTAGTTATCAAACTTGCCAACCATATGATCAAACGATAAGTCACTGGCTTGATGTTTGTTATCTGTTTTTTGTAAGTAGCGCTTGTCGTAATGCCAAAATAGCGGTTGATAGCTGTCCCAATCGTTAAGTTTACCGTCGAGCTGAATAGGGTTTTTAAGATTATAAGCGTATAAATCACGACCTTTTACAACTTGGTCTAAAAAGTTGGTTTGCTCGTCAAATAATGCAGGGCGCTCATGTAATGCAGTAGCAAGTGCACGAGTGGTGCCTACGAGGGTTTTTTCTTGGCCTTGGCGTAAAAACTTTTCCATTTCCCATACGTACTCGTAGCCAAGCCACGGTAGCAAAAACAAAAAACATGAAAGTAATATAAATTTACTGCGTAGACCAAATCGTAGCATTAGTATTGTTCCCACCTGTAGCCCATGCCATACACGGTATCTATGCAATCAAAGGAGCTGTCGAGTGCTATAAATTTTTTACGAATACGCTTTACGTGTGAAGTAATAGTGCTGTCGTCTACATAAATTTTTGCATCGCTCATTAAATCGTTACGGCTTTTAACATGGCCTGGTCGCTGGGCGAGTGAATGCAGCATCCAAAACTCGGTTACGGTTAAATCAACTAATTGTTGCTGCCAAAATACCTGCATACGTTGTGTGTCGAGCGTTAACTGCCCGCGTGTTATGAGTGCATTCGCATCAGCAGGTTGTTCAAGAGCTTCCATGCGGCGAAATAGCGCACCAATACGCGCAGCCAAGTGAGCCAAGCTTATGTCTTTTGTTAGGTAGTCGTCGGCGCCCATGCGTAGGCCGCATACGGTATCTATTTCGCTATCGCGGGCGGTTAAAAAAATAATAGGCAGCGTTTTAGAAAGCGAACGCAATGTTTGGCACAGTAAAAAACCACCATCTATTTCATGGCCTAAGCCAATATCAACAATGGCTAAATCGGGCAGGGCATTTTTAAATGCAGCTTCAGCGCTGGCGCGATTTTCAAAGCCACTGACTTGGTAGCCCTGTGCGCTCAGCATTTCTATGTAGTTTTCGCGGATTGCGGGTTCATCTTCAACGATGGCTATTTTTTTCATCTTAATCATTATCCTATCGGCTCTGTTGTGCACTATATCGAAGTTTTTAAGCTAAGTACGCTTAAAAAGGCAATTGCCATTTTTTTGCCACAATTGCTCAGCAGTTTGCCATTTTTGATCCCCTTTGCTGCCACTTGAGCTTGTTTTAATACACCCATCAAAACAAAACATCACAAATTAAAAAGTAAGTTTAAGGATCACGTCATGAAGAAGACATTAATTGCATTAACACTCGTTGCTAGTTTTTGTACTCCAGCAATTGCCTCAACATCTAACACGCCATCAAAAGAAGCCCATAAAGAAACGGCTATTGGACTAGGTGCAGGCGCTATTATTGGCGGCGTAGTGGGCGGGCCAATAGGTGCGTTTATTGGGGCATTTGCCGGTGGTTTAATAGGCGATTCAAAAGTAGCTGATAACAAAATTGCAGAGCAAGAGCGTGCAATTAAGGTTATGAAAGAAAAGACCAGCGATTACCAACACGTGCTTAACCACAACAATATGTTAGAGAAGCAGTTAGAAGTACTTGCCAATCAAAATGAGCAGTTAACTCAAGTTCAAATTAATAACTTATTGGCGATGACGGTGCAATTTAAAACAGGTTCAAGTGTTATTGCCCCGCATTTTGCGCTGCAGTTAGACCAACTGGTTACCTTGTTAAACAACCAACCACAACTCGCACTTGATTTAAGTGGCTTTGCCGATCAGCGCGGCGATGAGCAAGCCAACCTTTTACTTTCTAAAGCGCGTGTAATTGCCGTGCAAAGCTATTTAATAAAGCACGGTGTGAGCCACAAACGTTTAAGCACGCAGGCATTTGGCGAGCAGCAAACATTGGCTAACAGCAACACGGTGGAAGATAACTTTTTTGATAGACGCGTAACGCTTACCACTCGCTCAATGAATCCAGTAAATGGCCAAACGGCGAGTAACTAAATCTAACTGAATCTAAGTAAAAAAAAGCGTTCGATGGAGTGATTTTATGTTGAGTAAACCGACCAAAATGCTTACTAAAGTAAGCATTTTTATATTCATAGCGATTGTGCTGTTAGCGAGCTTCAAAAGCCATGCGCAATCACCCAAGTTAGAGCTTTTTGATAGCAATGGTGCGCCAGCAGGCCCAGCAATAATATTAAAAAGCGACGCCAATATGACCTTAACTGGCCTGATTAATCATGTTGTAGTCACGCAAACCTATCAAAACGAAAACCCGTTTGCGGTTAATGCGCGCTACGTTTTTCCATTGCCTGATGAAAGCGCCGTACATGCCATGACTATGCGTATAGGTGAGCGAGTCATTAAAGGCCAAATTGATAAAAAGGTAGAGGCCGAAAAAAAATACGAGGAGGCTAAAAAAGCAGGTAAGCAAGCGGCCCTTGTACGCCAGCAACGCGCCAATATGTTTATTACGAATGTGGCAAATATTGGCCCTGGTGAGCAAGTAATTATTGAGCTTGAGTATCAAGAAATAATTGATTACAGCAGCGGCACATTTGCTATTAGATTTCCTACTACCATTACACCGCGTTATCACGCGATTAGTGGTGAGGTTGAGGTGAGTACTCAGAACCAAACGCACGTTAACTCACTCCCAACGGGATGGTTAAGCCCTGTTTACAGTATTAAAAGCAGTAATCAAAATGATAACGTACCAAGCAGCCAATTTAGCTTAAACATAGATATAGACGTAGGCTTAGAGCTGGTGGATATCAATTCTAAATTTCACAATGTTGATGTGCTAAACACCGCGTTTGGACAATATAAAATAGCGTTAAATGAGACAAATGCAGTTAATCGCGACTTTGTACTTGAGTTTAAACCGCTGCAAAAAGAGCAAGCTCAAGCCGCATTTTTTACTCAGCAGTTTGAAAATGGTGACCGATACGGGCTTGCTATGCTAATGCCACCAGGGGATCACTTTACACAAACTCAACGCTTACCTCGCGAAATGGTATTTGTAGTTGATACGTCAGGCTCTATGCACGGGCAATCTATGGAGCAAGCTAAAAAAGCGTTGTTTTATGCACTTTCATTACTTGATAGCGACGACAGCTTTAACATTATTGGTTTTGACAACATAGTGACTCCAATGAGCGATAAACCACTTATAGCCAGTGACTTTAATTTACGCCGTGCAGAGCGATTTATTTATAGCCTAGAGGCCGACGGCGGCACTGAAATACAAGGTGCGCTTAATGCCGTACTTGATGGCAGCGAGTTTGATGGTTTTGTACGCCAAGTTGTATTTTTAACTGATGGCAGCGTAAGTAATGAAGATGCATTATTTAAAAATATTCAAGGTAAGTTAGGCGATAGCCGCTTATTTACAGTGGGTATTGGCAGCGCACCGAATAGCTTTTTTATGCGCCGAGCGGCAGATATAGGCAAAGGCTCATTTACCTTTATAGGCAGCACAAGCGAGGTGCAACCTAAAATGCAGCAGTTGTTTGATAAGCTTGCACATCCGGCTATTACTAATTTTGGGCTAAGCGATGAAAGCGGTAACAGCTTAGATTTTTGGCCGTCACCACTACCTGATTTATATTTTGGCGAGCCTATCATGGTCGCTATAAAACTTAATAATGCTAAAAATTTGGTACTTGCTGGGCAAACAGCACAAGGTCCTTTAAGTATTAAATTAAGTACACAAAATAGCTCAAACGCTCAAGGTATTGCAAAACTATGGGCGCGCCAAAAAATCAAGTCATTACTTTTATACAACGAGCAAAGTGTAGTTAAAGATGAAGTACAGGAGCTTGCGCTTACTCATCAATTACTTAGCCCGTTTACTGCTTTTATAGCGATTGAACAAACTCAAATAAAAGAAGTGGCAGAGCAAACGGCGCAAGCTACTAATGCAGTACCACAAGGTATGGCAATGCGTTTACCGCAAACCGATGGGCAAAGCAGGTTAAATATATTACTAGGCTGTATTTTATTATTAGGATTTGGCGCCCTTAAAATAAACCGATCATTTAAATTAAGCAGGGCACGTAAATGAAAAAGTGGCTAAGCGCGGGTTTACTAATAGCTGGGCTTGGATTATTTGGTCACGGTGCTTATATGCAGGCAAAAGCATGGCTTGCTCAAGTATTAATTGAGCAAGCATGGCAAGAGGCGCTTAAATCACCCGGCACTAAAGTAAAGCCGTGGTATTACGCCGACAGCTACGTGACTGCAAAGCTTGATTGGCCAAGTCATAATAAAACATTAAGTGTATTGGCTGGAGCGAGTGGTCGTAATTTAGCGTTTGCGCCTAGCCAATTTTTACCTGCAGGGGAGCTGGGCGGAAAAGAATTTGGAAACGAAAAAGGCGCGCTAATAGCTGGGCATAACGACACCCACTTTGCATTTTTACAAAACGCCAAAGTGGGAGAGGCGTTTACTTTGCAGCTGCAAAGTGGGGTGATTCAAAATTATAAGATAACGGGGATTGAGGTTATTCATCAATCCCAAAACTCATTTTTACAAACACCTGGGCTGTATTTGCTTACCTGTTACCCTTTTGATTCGCTTGCCTCGGGTACTGATTTAAGATTGCTTGTATCTGCGCAAATGTCTTCGCCTGATTCACTAAGCGGTATATCAACCACGAGTTCTTGATGGCGCTGGCTTACCATTACGCCAATAAATACCACAAATATGCTCAGCCATTGCCAAACGTTGAGCACTTCGCCCAAAATAATAGCTGACAAAATAAGTGTAAAAATAGGAATTAAATTAGAGTACGCAGCAGCGGTTAATACCGATACCTTGCTAATTGCATAGTTGTACATGCCATAGCCGCCAAGGGTTACACACGAGCCTAAATACAAAATGCTCATGAGCGCAGTTAAGTCGTGTTGATTTTCGCTTGGTAGGTCGATAAAAAATAAAAACGGCGCAAAAAACAAGCTGCCGCTAATACCTTGCAACGCAATTAAAGTCAGGGGCGAGTAGCGATTAGCTAAATGTTTAATACTTACGGTATAAAATGCAGCGCACACCATAGCCATAAGCTCTAAAAAGTTACCTAGTAACGGATTAGGTGCTTGGTCGGTACTTGGTGAAAGAAGCGTAAGTAAAATACTGCCGCCTATACACAGCGTAAAACCGACAACAATGGCTTTGCTTATATGCTCTTTAAGTAATACAAAGGCAAGCAACGCAATAATAATAGGCAAGCAAGAGACAATGACACCGGCCTGCGAGGCTGATGTGTATTCCATTGCATGGCCTTCAAATAAAAAGTATAAGCAAGGCTCAGCAAGCGACATACCCACTAAATACTTCCAGTCACCTTTTAAGTACTCAAACCGAATAACGTAGCGCCATAAACAAAGCGACAAAACTAACGTGGTGAGCATGCGTAAAAATATCACCAATGCAGGGTCGTAAATAGCAATGGCGTATTTGAGCGCAATAAAAGAGCTGCCCCATAAAAAGGTGGCAATAATTAAACATAAACTGGCAGGCATAGAGAGTAATTTACTTAATTTAATAAAATCAGATCCTAGCATGAAAATTTTTAACTTGTTCAAAAATACCGAGCTGGTATAAATTAATTCATCTTTAATTAATCAATAGTAAAAAGCACATGCAAAGGGAACAGGTAATAGTTGTAAAGCTTGGTACAAGCGTACTAACTGGCGGCACCGATAAGCTAGACAAAGCACATATGGTTGAATTAGTACGCCAATGCTGCGAGCTTAAAAAGCAGGGGCATCAGGTTATTTTAGTATCGAGCGGCGCGGTTGCTGCTGGGCGCGAACAACTATTAAAACCCTGTGGCAGAAGCTTAATTGATAAACAAATGCTTGCTGCAATTGGACAAGGTCAACTTATTCATATTTGGCAGAGCTTGTTTGCTTTATATGGGGTAAATGTAGGGCAAATGCTGCTTACTCGCGCTGATGTAGACGACAGAGAGCGCTACCTTAATGCCCGCGATACACTCAATGCGTTATTAAATTACGACGTTGTACCCATCATTAACGAAAATGACGCAGTCGCTACCAGTGAAATAAAAGTAGGCGACAACGATAATTTATCGGCACTTGTTGCTATTTTGGCTAATGCTAATAAATTATTGCTACTTACCGATCAAGAAGGGTTATTTACCAGCGATCCTCGCACAAATGCCGATGCCACCCTCATTGGCGAAGTAACACATATAAACGATGAGCTGCGCCAACTTGCTGGTGGCAGTGGTACAAACTTAGGTACTGGCGGCATGGCAACCAAATTACAAGCAGCCGACATCGCAAGGCGTGCAGGCGTTGAAGTCATTATTGCTAAAGGCGCTGGTAAAAACGTTATTTTAAAATGTATGAGTGACGAGTTACCTGGTACACGCTTTTTAAAACTCACCGCCCCAAAAGATGGCCGTAAAAAATGGCTACTAGCTGGGCCTAAAAGTACCGGCCAAATTGTTATAGATGCAGGTGCTATTACAGCGCTGCAAAATAAAGGTGCAAGCTTACTTGCTAAAGGCGTTACTAATGCATTTGGACGTTTTGAAAGAGGCGATTTAATTGATTTAATAGATACTAAAAATCAAGTAATTGCACGTGGCTTAACGCGTTTTAGCAGTACCGAGGTAAATAAAATCAAAGGCGCACACTCAAATCAAATAGGTGAGTTACTTGAATACGATAGTGGTGCAGAAGTATTGCATCGCGACGACTTAGTATTACTTTAATACCTATTCTAAAGGATTAGTTAATAAGTATTACCTCATAACTTAGTAAATTCATGAGTATTGTCTAGACTAATAAAAGTTTAATTAGTTTAGGCAGTGTAATGAAGGCAAATAAGTGTGGGCACGAATGGATTATTAAGCTTACCCAGCAAGAGGAAGAAAGTGATTTAGATAGCGCATTAATACAAATAATTAGCGACTTGCTCGAAGTTGATAATTTTGCCATTTACGTCAATAAAAATTTTTCAGCCCCCATACCCCCTACTCTTATTAATTCAAACAGTAATTTAGAGCAATTAAGCCCAGATGAAGCATCATTGTTATTACAAAAGGTCACTCAAAATAAAATTAGGGTGAGCTATGCCTTTAGTAGCACATCAAGTTACGTGCCTATTTATCATTTTGGAAAAGTAGTCGGCACTTTATTAATAGAAACCGAGCAAGAATTACCAGAACGAATAACTATGTTAGCTGTACATATTTTAAATATTTATGCTAATCAGCTTGGGCTATTATATAAGTCGCGGTTAGATCCACTTACAGAGCTTTTAAATAGGCAAACATTTGATAAAAAAGTAATTGAGATTGTATCGGGTAACGGTTTTTTGTTACCAAGAAATGATAACAATAAAAAGCGACGTTGGTATTTAGCTATTGCTGATATCGACAACTTTAAAAATATTAATGATAACTACGGGCATGTAATTGGCGATGAGGTTATTTTACTTGTTGCACGGCTACTAAAAAATAATTTTAGAATTGAAGACTATGTATTTAGGTATGGTGGTGAAGAATTTGCAATGTTATTTCAAGCAAAAACAGAGACTGATGCACATGTTGCACTTAACCGGTTACGCCTTAATGTTGCCCAATACCCTTTTCCACAAATTGGCCAATTAACCATTAGCATTGGTTTTTTAGAGTTAGTGAGTATTGATACTGTATCGAGTATTGTAAATCAGGCTGATTTAGCGCTTTACTACTCTAAAAATACTGGCCGTAATAGAGTTACCTCCTACAGTGAATTAGAAGTTAATAACGAACCAAAGATAGATAATAGTATTGAGCTTTTTTGATTGTAAATTTGTGCTAAAATCTGGCTCCTTAAATTGTTGTAAGCAGAGCACAGAACATGAAATTAGTTCGTTGGTTTTTAGGTTGTATAATCTTATTCTTTAATTTTGTATTTACTCCTCGCAGTAAAAAGCGTGCAAGCGACGAGCAAGCACAGCTTGATCAGCAAACCTCACAATTTAAACTGTACCAATTTAAAGCATGCCCGTTTTGTGTAAAAGTACGCCGCGCTATTAAGCGCGAAGGCTTAAACATAGAAACGCGTGATGCAAAAAATAATGAGCAATATCGTCAAGAGCTTCTTGAGCAAGGCGGCAAAGTTAAAGTGCCTTGCCTGCGTATAGAGAAAAATGGCCAAGTACAATGGCTGTATGAATCAAACGATATTATTGCTTACTTAAACAAAGTAGCTGCATAAACCACTTTTATTATCTCACTTATTTAAAGAGAATTTACCATGACAATTCGCACCCGTGTTGCCCCGTCGCCAACTGGTGACCCGCATCTTGGCACCGCTTATATCGCCTTATTTAACTACTGTTTTGCTAAACAACAAGGCGGTGAATTTGTACTTCGTATAGAAGATACAGACCAAGTACGTAGCACGCCAGAGTCTGAACTTGCGATTATGGATAGCTTACGCTGGTTAGGGCTTGAGTGGGATCATGGTCCTGATGTGGGTGGCGAATTTGGTCCTTACCGTCAATCTGAGCGTAGCGATTTATATAAAAAATACGCGCATCAGTTAGTTGACGATGGGAAAGCGTTTTACTGCTTTGCAACAAGCGAAGAGCTTGATCAAATGCGTGAAGAGCAAATGGCAGAAGGCTTGCGCCCTAAATACGACGGTCGTGGTTTAAACCATACAGATGAAGAAATTAAAGCAAACTTAGCGGCAGGCAAACCTTACGTTATACGTATGAAAATCCCAAGCGAAGGCACATTTAAGTTTAACGACTACCTACGAGATGAAATTGAGATCCCGTGGGAAAACGTAGACATGCAAGTGCTTTTAAAAGCGGATGGTTTCCCAACGTACTTTTTAGCGAACGTAGTTGATGACCACCATATGCAAATTAGTCATATTTTCCGTGGCGAAGAGTGGATTAACTCAGCACCTAAGTTATTAAAACTTTATGAAGATTTTGGTTGGGAAGCGCCGGTACTTGGTCATTTACCATTACTACGTAACCCAGATAAATCAAAGCTGTCTAAGCGTAAAAATCCAACGTCTATTAACTACTATAAAGAAATGGGTTACCTACCAGAAGCCGTGCTTAACTACTTAGGTCGTATGGGTTGGTCAATGCCAGATGAGCGTGAAAAGTTCACACTTAATGAAATGATTGAAAACTTTGACATGAAGCGCGTATCGCTTGGTGGCCCAGTATTCGACGTGGATAAATTAAGCTGGTTAAACGGCATGTGGATCCGCGAAAACCTAACCGACGAGCAGTTAATTCAGCGCTTTGTTGATTGGAAGTTTAACGGTGAGATGTTAGCTAAAGTATTACCTGAGGCTAAAACGCGTATTAATACCCTTTCGGATATGGTTGAGCTTGCTGGACATTTTGTAGGTGGTATTCCAACTTACGATCCTGCGCTATTAACAGCTGGTAAAGCAGACGAAAACGTAATACGCCAAGCACTACAATTTTTTGTATGGCAGCTAGAAGGATTGCGTAGCTTTGATAAGCCCGCTATTTTTGCAATTGCAAAAGAAGTGGCTACATTCCACGAGCTTAAAATCAAAGACTTTTTAGAGCCAATTTTTGTCGCAATTACAGGCAAAACATCAAGTACGTCGGTGCTTGATGCAATGGAAATATTAGGCTCTGACTTATCACGTGCTCGTTTACGTGTAGCGCTTGCTCATTTAGGTATTTCTAAAAAGCAGGCTAAAAATATAGAGCGTGCGTACCGCGAATACCCAAGTGCATAATTACTAAAATGCACTTATAAAAGCCGAGCTTAGTAAAATAAGTTCGGCTTTTTTTGTTTCAGGCTGTTTAGCTATATGACATCGTATTTTGATATTGTTTAGCCTAAGCATTCATAATTTACTAAATGCTACAATGCGGCATATAAACTCATAGGAGGCAGTATGATTGCACCTGTAAAAAACAAAGCCATTTTTAGCAGTAACACATTTTCGATAAACCTTGTTACTTACCCAACCAATCATAGCGTAATGAACCATATTGACCCTGTGCAGCAAGGGCGCTATTACAAGCTTAATTTTGTATTAGAGAAACCTAAAGCGGGTGGGGTATTTAAATGCTCTAAATGCATTATAAATTTATTTAATCGCGTGTATTTGTTCAGACCCGATAAGTACGAACACAGCGTATCTAAAATCGAGTCTGGAAAGCGTGTGCTACTGAGCTTTGCGCTTAATATATAATTTGCACTTTTACTTATTAATAGTCGTAGGCCTGTCCGGTGCATAAAACAGATAGGTCGCAATACGATACAGAGGTTTCACTACAGGAATTAATAGTAAAAGCATTTCCGCCTCTGCGCATAGCATCAGCTTTAAGTAAATCAATTGCGTTTGATTTAGAGCGGTTATAGCTTACATTATTGTTACCCATACCGTCGCCATCACAGCTTTCACCTTCTATTCGGCCTAGGAGGGTAGCGCCACTTTCGTGTGCTTCTTGGTCGCTATAAAACTGCTGTAAATCTCTTTTATTAACGTAGGTGCCAATTTCTTGAGATAAAACACCGTTGTCTATGTCTGTATGATAGGTCATTCCTGAACAACCGGTTATTGTGGCCAGCACTGTTATTGCCGCTATAAAACGTAGCATATTTATTAGTCCTTTAATTTATTATTTAAAGTAATAAATTACTAACAAAATCAAATACTGGCAATGTTTACTACTAAGTAAATTGTTAGCTTTTGTAAATGTATTTAGATTTTATTGAGCATAGGGTAAGTAAACAAAAAGAAGTGGCAAACATTAACTAACCAATGACATATAATAGCCCACTCTAAGCGCTGCGTTTTATAAAAAATATAGCTATATCCTAAGCCTGCAATAAATGAAACCAATACATAGTTAAATCCTCCAGCAAAATGCGCCAAAGCAAACACTGCAGCTGTCATTATTGGGGCAAGTAGGGCTAGGCGAGGAGATGTGATTATTTGGCTAAGTTTGGTTTGTAATAAACCTCGAAATAAAGCTTCCTCAGCTACACAGGTAAATAAAAGATTAATAGCAATAAAGGCTAACCAAAAGTTGGGCACTTTTGGGTTAAAGCTTACAAGTCCAAGTGTTAAAGCCGCAGTGAGCGAAGCTAAAACAGTAGCAATAATTATAAAAATAGGTTGTTTAACGTTTAATGGGCCTGCTTTATTAGAGTCTGCTTTTAAAGTTTTTTTATTCGAATAAAAGTAAGCACAAAGGAATAACCCAACCATAGCTTTATCAAAATTAGCATAAAGGGTAAAAGCAATCGCATCGCTTGTAATACGCTCATCTATAACAATAGGGAGGTTATTAAAACCAGGCACCCAATGAAGTGCTAATGCCAGTGAGGAAATTATAAAAACAGTACCTAAAATAGCGCGTATTATTGCCCGCTTTGCATTTAGCACACAGTAGTATAAAACAACGTAAAGCCCAGTGCTGAGCAGAGCATACAAATTTATATAACCTTGAGAATACCCACTTAGAACACTTAAAGCCATTAAGTAGTGCCAAAGGGGTTGCCGCATTATTGATATTTTGCAGTACGGAAAAACACATATAATTGATAGTGCTAATAAATAAAAGGTCATTGTTTTTATTACTCTGTTTTATTTAGCCATTAATCTAACAGATTCGACCTCTCAATATTTTTTTTCTGGTAATATAGATAGGTTATGAGCAGTTTAAGCAGTGAACAAACTATGTTAAGTCCTTTTTTTCAGCAGCATGCTGATTATGTTTCTATCTCTCGTGAGCAGGGTTGTCGCTTCGCTAAATGCGTTGCTGATGATTACAATCCACTTCATGACAAAGATGCCAAAAAGTTTTGCGCGCCAGGAGACTTACTTTTTTCATTGGTACTAGACCGCTACGGTATTAGTGAACAAATGGAATTTACTTTTGCCGGTATGGTTGATGAAAACACCAAACTACATTTCCCTGAGGGAGCAGAAGAGTTTGATGTTACCAATGGCGAAAAAGTAATTTTAAAGGTAAAGCGCAGCGGTAAAACCAGCCAGTGCCCAGCACTAACTAATAGTCTAATAAAAAATTATGTTGAGTTTTCTGGTACTACCTTTCCGCATGTAATTATCCCATTAATGGGCAAGCAAGAGGTAATGATAAACCCTGCTCGTCCGATGGTAATTTACGAATCAATGCTTATTAATCTTGATAACCTTGATATAATAGCGCCAGTACTTGAATTTGCAGAGCCAAGCTTTGAGTACACTGGTAAGCGCGGAAAAATTACACTACGTTTTAACCTGTTAGAAAACGGCGTTAAAGTGGGTAGTGGTGAAAAGCACATGGTGGTTTCGGGTATTCGCGAATACTGCCAAGCAACAGTTGACGATTTAATAGCGTTTTACAACGAACGTAAAGCGACACTAAAGCCAGCTTAAAGCTACAGCAAATTATAAAAGGCGCTAAATACAACGGTTATTTAGCGCCTTTTTTATTATTTTAGCGCTAAAGCGAAAGAGAGCAATCACGATTAAATACTTTTCTGGACTGGTTAATTTACGCAGTACAGTAATATGCGTACAATAGTGCTCTTTGTTATTTTAAAGCTAAGCCTATGTCTGCCACTACGTTCTCATCACTTAATCTCGACCCGTTATTATTAACAGCGATTGAGCAAAATAATTACACTCAACCAACCGCAATTCAGATTAAAACTATTCCGCCTATTTTAGCCGGAAGTGATGTAATGGGCAGCGCGCAAACAGGTACGGGTAAAACCGCCGCCTTTGTTTTACCTCTATTACATAAGCTTTTAAATACCCCTAAAAAAGATGAGCAAGGCCTTGCCCGCGTTGTAATTTTAACGCCAACACGAGAGCTTGCTCAGCAAGTATTTGCCAGCTTTGAAAAGTACGCACAAGGCACTAATATCAATGGTGCCTTAGCCTATGGTGGTGCAAGTATTGGCCCTCAAATAAAAGCACTTAAAACAGCACAAGTTATAGTGGCAACACCAGGGCGTTTACTTGATCATATAGTTAAAGGCAGTGTGGTACTTTCAAGCGTAGACTCTTTAGTGTTTGACGAAGCCGACCGCATGCTTGATATGGGCTTTATTGATGAAATTAGACGTATATTGCGACATATCCCGGGCGATCGCCAAACTTTACTATTTTCAGCTACGTTTGATGACAGCGTGTTTGAACTCAGTAAAAAACTACTTAAAAACCCTGAGCTAATTGAAGTTGATAAACGTAACTCAGCTGCGGTTGAAGTAGAGCAAGTTATTTACGCTGTAGATGAAGACCGTAAGCGCGAACTTGTATCGCACATGATTGGCATGAAAAACTGGCGCCAAGTGCTTATTTTTACGCGCACAAAACAAATGGCCGATCAGCTTGCTAAAGAAATGTGTAAAGATGGGTTAAAAACCGAATCAATCCATGGCGATAAATCGCAAGGCGCACGTGACCGTGCATTGCAAAACTTTAAAGAGGGTATTACACGCGTACTTGTTGCAACCGATGTCGCTGCGCGTGGTTTAGATATTTCTACACTTAGATACGTAATTAATTTTGAACTGCCGTACATTGCCGAGGATTATGTGCACCGTATTGGCCGTACAGGCCGCGCTGGTGAACAAGGGCTTGCTATGTCATTGGTAAGTCTTGATGAGCAATGGCTGCTAGAAGAAATTGAAGTATTACTCGATACGCGTTTAACGCCGCAGTGGTTAGAAGGTTACGAGCCTGACTTAAATAAAAAGCCCAAAGATAATCGTAAAAATACGAATAAATCTCGAAAAGATCGCGATAAAAAACGCATTACAGGTAAAAGAGAGCCAAGTAGACGTCGTAAATAATAGCTTTTAGTTTACTTTTTTGCCTATACTGGAGCTATTAAATAGCCGAGGTAAAGTTAATGTTTGAAACTGATAAATGGGCATTCTCTGGTGTTGATGGCCAAATATCTTTGCATAAATGGCAAAAAACAATGGACCTTATCACGGGGCTTTTTTCAGCCCCGTCTGGTTATATAGTTCAGGCAACAAGCAAAGGCTATCGCGTTGTTATTAGAAATAACGAAGGTGGCTCAAGCTTTGAAACCAACCCGATACTTCCCCCTCAAACTCCTCTTTTTTGTCGGCACGTCGCTGAAACTAATAATATTTTATATGTTAATGATGCAAGCAATAACGATGCATGGAACACCCTCCCAGAAGTAGTTGAGGACGGTGTTGAATCCTAGTTAGGCTTACCTATTCATTGGCCTGAAGGCGAAGTGTTTGGCACGCTATGCTTAAAAGACACTAAAATAACTAGCTATACCGATGAATACTTTGAGCTCATAGAGCAACTACGCGATTTAATTGAAGACGACCTAGCGCTTGTGTATAGCTATGAGCAAATGCGCGAAATAGCCATGTTAGACTCATTAACAGATATTTATAATCGCCGAGCACTTAACTTACTAGCTCAGCAAAAGCTTAATTTAGCACTGCGTTTGGGCTTCGACGTATGTTGCTTGTTTATAGATATAAACGACTTTAAAAAATTAAACGACACCTTTGGACATGAAGTGGGTGACAAAGCCTTAATTATATTGGCAGATACGCTAAAAAACCATTTAAGGGATGCCGACATAGTAGGGCGTTTAGGTGGTGATGAGTTTGTTGCAGTAATGCAATTAAGTGATAAAAGCAAAATTAACTACATTATGGATAAAATTTCGACTGAGTATACAAATGCTTTACTAAAAGAAGGTGTTTGCGATTTATCGCTCAGCATTGGTTATAGTTTTACTAATAAACAAAAGCAGCCATTTGAAGCGCTATTAAATGATGCAGACCACGCAATGTATAAAAATAAACAAGCGTATAGACTCGCTAAAAAAGCACAATAATAAAAGTAAGTTCGTCATGACTCATGACTCATGACTCATGCCACAAAAACTTGGCTAGTTTTTTCTGCGATAGGTTTTATTTTTGGTGTTATGTGCTCCTCTATGGGGTTTGCCTTAAAAAGGCTTGAGAGTAATAACCAAAAATAGCTTCAATGAATAGCTTAAGCTGCAAATTTTTACTTGTACTTCTTAATTTATTTTTCAAAGTACGGACATAAAAAAGCAAGCCATGAGGCTTGCCAAGAAGGGTGTTAATTAGCTCTTACCTAGCCTTTAAGCTATTAGCTTTTCAGCAAGGTTTAATTCCATAATAGCTTTTAATAAACGGTATAAGTTAATTGATGCATCAATTTCTTCTTTACGGTTTGTTAAGCTTTCAATATTTAAGCCCAGCGGTACATCTAAATGCGCACAGCTTTTAAGTATTAAGTCGAGGTTTTCGCGGCAAATACGGACCGATTCGCTTAATGTATTGTCTGCATCAAGCATGCGCCATTTTGTTGCCTCTGGCACTGAGATACCCAACCATTGCATAAATTCTAAGGTTTTTTCGCCGCCGCACGGGGTAAACGTTAATATAATACGTTGTGGTGTAATACCCTGCGCTTTACATGTACGTGCGTAGCTAGTAATTAGCTCTATAGTCGCTTGTGCATCGTAAACAGCTTGCGATATAAAAAACTGACAACCTTGTGCTGTTTTTTCTATTAATCGTTCGTGCTCATTTCGTTTACTTGAATGGCGTTCAGCAATCGTAACGCCACCTAAAAAGAAATCATCTGATTGCTCAGCCAATGCTTTATAAGCATCTGGCAGGCTTAGCTTTATATCGCCTATCGATGATGGGCTACCTACTAAAACAACATTTTGTAAATCGTAGTCGTTTTTAGTTTCACTTAGCCAATCTTTAAATTCGCCTACGCCACGCTGCGCCACACTTTTATAAGTAATTACATCTTGTGCAGATAAATTACGAAGTAAATGGCTGTATTCACGCGGATCAACGGTTTGTTTAAACGCAAATGGACGGTCTTGATTAGTTCGGCTGCTTTCGTCTTGAATGTCGTAAATTATCACGCCGTCGTATTCAATTTCGTGTAAGCGACCTAATAGCTTTTCTGCAATGGTTTTTAATTGCGCTTTATCGGTGCCAATTTTAGGCGGGGTAGTACCAATAAGATAAACACCTTGATTGGTGTCCACTATCTTCTCTTTTAGTGATAAAGCCATAATCCTCATTCCAGCTAAGTTTGTTTTGATGGATTTAATATAGCAGCCATTTAGACGTCTAGATAGATTTATTTAATGAAAGTTTTTCAATTAACATGATGTTTATTCATAGTGCTTGTTCCCATAATTTATAATTGACACAGTTGTTTACACAATAAATTCCCTTGGGGCTCTTATATTTATTGGCTTTGGGGCATAATTAAAGAGTTAAATCTGACAACAAATTTGCTCAATTTAAAAAGGGACAACAATGAAATTTAAATTATTAGCAACCAGCTTAGCGGTATCGCTGGCGTTAACAGGTTGCGCCATGCAACAAAACCAAAGCACGCAGACAACAGCACAACAAGAACAAGTAAATAAAGCTGATGACCGTGTTTTTTCACAAGATTACTTAATTGAAGAGCTAGAAAACGGCTTACGTGTCATGGTTGTTAAAACCGATTACCCTGATGTAGTGTCGCTGCAAATTCCGGTATCGGTTGGATCGCGTAACGAAGTTGAAGAGGGCAAAACAGGCTTTGCTCACTTTTTTGAACACATGATGTTTAAAGGCTCAAAAAAATACCCTGAAGATGTGTACTCAGACATATTAAAAAATTCAGGTGTTGATAACCGCGCTTATACAACAAACGATTTTACAAACTACCATTTAAACTTTTCAAAACAGCATCTTGATAAAGTACTTGAGCTTGAAGCTGATATTTTTCAAAACTTAACCTACACCGAAGAGCAATTTAGAACAGAAGCACAAACGGTAAAAGGTGAGTACTTAAAAAACAACGCGAGCCCAATTCGTAAATTATTAAGCGCTGTACGCGAAGAAGCGTTTGATAAGCACACGTATAAACACACCACTATGGGCTTTTTTAAAGACATAGAAGCCATGCCTGATCAAATGGCCTATGGTAAAGAATTTTTTGCTAAGTTTTATAAGCCTGAGTATGTGTCACTTGTCATCGTGGGCGATGTAGACCCACAAGCAACAATGGCAATGGTTAAAAAGCATTGGGGCAGCTGGAAAAAGGGTAACTATGTTGCTGACATTAAAGCAGAACCTGTTCAACAAGCACCAAAATATTTACACCAGCAAGATGAAGCGCTACCAGGGCATTGGTTACTCGTATCGTACAAAGGCGCTGCGTGGGAGCCTGCTAAAAAAGACAGAGCGGCGCTTGATTTAATCTCACAGCTTTATTTTTCTAGTAATTCAGATTTATATCAAGAGCTAGTGGTCGACAAACAAATTGCCAGCCAAATGTTTACCTATAACCCAGAGACTAAAGATCCGGGTTTATTACACGTATTTGTTAAAGTAGAAAACGCAGACGATTTAGCCACTGCGCGCGATGCCATTAATCGAACTTATGCAAAAGCACGCACTGAGCTTGTTGATGAGCAAAAGCTCAGTGATTTAAAATCGAATCTTAAATACAGCTTTATTAATGGCTTAGATTCGTCGCAAGCGATTGCATCAACCCTTGCCAGCTACATGCATTTTGAGCGCGATCCTGAGGTTATAAACCAGCTGTATCTATCGGCAGATAACATCACCAGCGCAGATATTAAAGCCGTTGCTAATAAATACTTTACTGATAAGGCACGTACCACATTAACAATGTCGGCACTTGATAAAGCCCCAGGTTTTGAGCAAGAAGTTAATTTAAATGCGCTTACTGCAAAGCTTGAACAAGCACCTGCGGCACCTGTATTTAAAGTACTTGATAAAACCAATAGCTCGCCATTAATCGATGTTAACTTTTTATTCAATACCGGCGCGGCTGCCGACCCTCAAGGCAAAAAAGGTGTTGCAGCGCTCACTGCGGCTATGCTTGCACAAGGTGGCTCAGAGGCGACAAGCTATAAAGATATTCAAAAAGCACTTTATCCGCTTGCAGGTAGCTTTGGTTATCAAATAGATAAAGAAATGCTGTCGTTTCAAGGGCGTATTCATAAAGACAATGCAGCGCAGTGGTATTCACTTGTGAGCGATCAATTATTAAACCCAGGCTTTAGAGACGATGACTTTAAACGCCTTAAAAAAGAAATGATCGATGGTATTAAATCAGGCTTAAAAGCATCTAACGATGAAGAGCTAGGCAAAGAAGTGCTATACAGTGCACTTTACAACAATCACCCTTACGAAAGTTACAACTACGGTGATATTTCGGATTTAGAAGCGTTGACGCTAGATGATGTTAAAGCGTTTTATAACAGCGAGCTTACGCAATCTAAACTCACGGTTGGCTTAATTGGGGCTTTGCCTGCAAACCTTAAAGCTAAAATGATGAGCGATTTTGCAACGCTACCAAAAGGTGAGCAAAGCCGTTTAAGTATTCCTGATGCGCCAGTGCTTAAAGGTCATCATGCAACTATTGTAGAAAAATCGGCACAATCGACTGCTGTATCGTTTGGTTTTCCTATTGATACAATAAGAAGTAGCGAAGACTGGACAGCCCTTTGGCTTGTGCGTTCGTACTTTGGTGAGCACCGTAGTTCTAACAGCTTTTTATATGAGCGCATTCGTGAAACTCGCGGCATGAACTATGGCGATTACGCATACATTGAATACTTTCCACGTGGTATGTTTCAAACCAAGCCAGATGCAAACCTAGGGCGCTCAGAGCAAATATTTCAAGTGTGGTTACGCCCACTTCGCTCTAATAACGATGCGCACTTTGCAACACGTACCGCCTTGTTTGAGCTAGATAAGCTAATTAAAAATGGTATGAGCGAAGGTGATTTTGAAGCTACGCGTAACTTTTTAATTAACTTTGTGCCGCAAATGGTTGCAAGTCAAAATCGCCAATTAGGTTACGCGCTTGATAGCGAATTTTACAACACTGATAACTTTGTAAGTTACGTAACTAATAAACTTAAAACGCTAACGCTTGCTGATGTTAATCGCGTTATTAAAGAAAACTTACAAACAGACAATGTTCACTATGTATTTATTACTGGTGACGGCGCTGATATGCAAAAACGTTTAGCATCGCAGCAAACATCACCAATGATTTATAACACTAATAAACCTGCTGAATTAGTGGCTGAAGATAAAGTGATTGCTGATTATAAATTAGCAATTCCTGCAAAAAATATTGAAGTGATGAAAGTCGATAAAGTATTTCAATAATTTAAGTGTTTTTTAAGCGTTAAAATAATGCCTCGGTGCTATAAGCATCGAGGCATTTTTATTATTTAATAATGAAACTTAATAAACAGTTATACCTAATAACTAGAACAAATAACTAAGGGATTAACACCTTAGTGGTTAAATCCGTTAGACTTGGGAAAAGGCTATTTTATATCAACTTAAGGCAGTGCAGTATTATGCGTCATGCAATTTGGCAACAGCTTCGCGACGAAGCTAACGATGTAGTAAAACGTGAACCATTATTAGCAAGTCATGTTTATTCATGTGTTTTAAATCATGATTGTTTAGGTTCGGCATTGAGCTTTATTGTTGCTAATAAGTTGGCTGATGCGGTGGTATCTGCATTCACTATCCGAGAGCTGTTTGACCAAGCATTTGTAAAATGTGACCGTATGCTATCTTTTGTTGCTGAGGATATTAAAGCTGTAAAAGACCGCGATCCGGCATCAGAAACCTATCTTACGGTTATATTAAATCTAAAAGGTTTTCATGCTATTCAGGCGCACCGTTTGGCTAATTGTTTGTGGCAACAAAATCGCAAAGAGCTAGCGCGCTTTATTCAAAGCCGTAATTCTGAAGTGTTTGGGGTCGATATTCACCCAGCATGTAAAGTGGGTAAAGGCATTATGTTTGACCACGCAACCGGTATTGTTATTGGTGAAACAGCGGTAATTGAAGATAACGTATCAATTTTGCAATCTGTAACGCTTGGCGGTACAGGCAATGAGCAGGGCGATCGTCATCCTAAAATTAGAGCAGGCGTATTAATTGGCGCGGGTGCTAAAGTACTGGGTAATATTGAAGTAGGTGAGGGCGCACGAATTGGTGCGGGCTCAGTTGTACTTAGCAATGTTCCACCACACACAACCGCTGTTGGCGTACCCGCTAAAATTATTGGTCGACCGGATTGTGAGTGTCCGGCGCAAAGTATGAACCAAAACTTTTTAGCAAATCCTGAGCCTGAAAACGAATCGCACACGAGTGCAATGTTATAAGTAACTAAAAATAATAAAACTTAAAAGGAATTAACATGAACAAGAATAGTTTATTGGCTCTAGGGATTGGGTTTATTGCGGGTGTAGGTTTAACTTGGAGCTACTTTAATGCAGCTTCAAGTTATCCGGAATCTGTTAAGTCGCAGCCAAGTTATGAAAAACAGAAAAAGCTTCATACTGAACAACAAAGTAATGAGGTATTGAGTAATGCAGACTCTGCAGTACCTGAGCAAGTCGCTAGTATAGAGCCCGCTGAAGACACGCCTACAACCAATTCAGAAACCCAAATGCTTGATGAACTACCTTTAGAAGAGCAAGTAACTCAGCTTAAGCAGCAACTCGCCGAACAGAAAGCGGCGCTCAAAAGTGTTTTAAAGAAAATGAGGGGCCCTTCAGATTTTGAGCAGATTTTACGTGATAAATTTGAAAATCAAACGCGCGACGAAGAATGGGCTTATCGTACTGAAATGGCATTACAAGATTTTTTATTAACAGCTGATTTATCAATTATTCCTGACGTTGTTAGTGCAAAATGTAAAAAAACAGTATGTGAATTTGAACTTGCCGCCCCCATTGATAACGACACATTTGGTAATGCTCAATGGCGAGAGCTAAACGATAAGTTGATGGAACAAGAGTTTTGGCAACAATTTAAAAGCACTACCTCCACATCGAGCGATAGCGAACTTAAAATGTTGCTAAGTACAGAGCTTTAAATAATTTGTGATTCTATAGAGCCATCGACTAACTCTGTAACTAAAACATCGCCTGTTTTAATTTGCCCCACAGATTTAACTACTTTTCCTTGCTGTGTTTTAGTGATGCTATAACCGCGCGCTAAAACATTAAGCGGACTTACCGAGTCTAACCTGCTTGCTTGCAGTGCTAAGCTATTATTCGCTTGTTGTAACTGATGCTGTATAGCTTGGTTTAGCCTAGCTTGTAATTGCGAGAGTTGATGGCTTGCTGAAGCGAGTTTTTTATCAGGTGATTGGCGCATCAAACGCGGCGTTAAGTTATTGAGTGTGCGTTCTTGCTGATATAAACGATTACGCATAGCTTGTTGCAGCGCAATGCTTAGCTCATCCAAACGTTGTGATTTTTGACTAAGCTGACTACGCGGATGACACAAATTAAGGCGGTGTTGTAACTGCGTTGCTAGAGCGCGTTTATCGGCAATGTCGTGCTTAAACGCGTTAGATAAACGATTAACCAATTGCGTTACTTTGTTGTGTAACTCTTGCGTATTTGGGCTTACAAGCTCAGCTGCGGCTGATGGAGTTGCTGCACGAACATCAGCAACGTAATCGCTAATGGTTGTATCTATTTCATGGCCTACTGCACTTACTATAGGTAATTCACTTTCAAAAATAGCCCGTGCGAGCTGTTCGTGATTAAAGCACCATAAATCTTCAAGTGATCCGCCGCCTCGTCCTAAAATAAGTACGTCTACTTCATCACGAGCATTAGCTAATTCAATTTGATTAATTAAATGTAGGTGTGCTTCTTTGCCTTGTACCATAGCAGGGTAAATGATTACTTCTAACTGCGGCGCACGGCGTTTAAGTACCGTTAAAATATCTTTTATAGCAGCGCCGGTTGCTGAGGTAATAACACCAATACGATTAATGTTTTGCGGAAGTGGTTTTTTATACGCAGAGCTAAATAATCCTTCGGCGGCCAAACGCATTTTAAGCGCATCGAATTCTTGTTTTAGCTGACCTTCGCCGGCCGGTTCCATATGCTCAACAATAAGCTGGTAGTCACCGCGAGGTTCATAAAGTGATACACGCGCTTTTACTGTAACTTGCGCGCCATTTGCAGGGCGATAGCTTTGATTGCGATTATTCCCACGCCACATAGCGGCTTTTATTTGTGCTTTATCGTCTTTTAACGAAAAGTACCAGTGTCCAGATGCAGGGGTAATAAAGTTAGAAATTTCGCCCGTGAGCACTAAAGATGCAAAACCTTGCTCAAGAATTGTGCGAATTTCTCTATTAAGGCGTGAAACGGTGTAAACCGCCTGCGAAGGCTTCGAAAACATAAAAAACAACCTAAAACTATTTATTGCACTACTTTATCATAAATATTTGCGAAATATTATTTACTCATGCCAACAACGCTGTTAAAATTTGGCCGCAATTCCTTATCTTAGATCCACATGTGAGAAGTTGCCAAAATGCTTAGAATCGCTAAAGAAGCTCTTACCTTTGATGACGTACTTTTAGTACCTGGTCATTCTACTGTTTTGCCACACACGGCAAATATTTCAACTCGCTTAACGCGTGGTATCAAACTTAACTTGCCGCTTATTTCAGCATCTATGGATACTGTTACAGAAGCTCGTTTAGCTATTGCCCTTGCGCAAGAAGGTGGTCTTGGTTTTATTCATAAAAACATGACTATTGAAGAACAAGCGAAAAACGTACGTAAAGTTAAAACCTACGAAGCAGGTATTGTTTCATACCCTGTAACGGTTACTGCCGATTTAACAATTGCAGATGCAATTGAGCTTTCGCACGAAAAAGGTTTTTCAGGCTTTCCGGTTACCGACAGCAACAATGTGCTTGTAGGCATTGTTACCAGTCGTGATATGCGTTTTGAAACTAAGCTTGAACAGCCTGTTTCTACCGTTATGACTAAAAAAGAAAAGCTTGTTACCGTTAAAGAGGGCGCAGCACGCGAAGAAATTTTAGGCTTAATGCACGAACACCGCATTGAAAAAATCCTTGTTGTTGATGATGAATTTAAACTCAAAGGCATGATCACAGTAAAAGATTACCAAAAAGCCCAAGACAAACCTGACGCATGTAAAGATGACCAAGGTCGTTTACGTGTAGGTGCTGC
The DNA here is from genome assembly GCF_014163835.1 of Pseudoalteromonas sp. SR43-5. Lineage (NCBI taxonomy): Bacteria > Pseudomonadati > Pseudomonadota > Gammaproteobacteria > Alteromonadales > Pseudoalteromonadaceae > Pseudoalteromonas > Pseudoalteromonas sp. SR43-5. Next base: position 38,912 of record NZ_JACJEA010000016.1, on the reverse strand, counting down.
TGTAAGTGTTGGCGCAGGTACTGATGAGCGTATTGCTGCATTAGTAGAAGCGGGTATTGATGTTTTACTTATCGATACATCGCATGGTCACTCTCAAGGCGTTATTGACCGTGTTACTAAAACTCGCAAAGAGTACCCAGACTTACAAATTATTGCAGGTAACATTGCAACGGCTGAAGGTGCGATTGCACTAGCTGATGCCGGAGCGGATGCAGTTAAAGTAGGTATCGGCCCTGGTTCTATCTGTACTACACGTATTGTTACCGGTTGTGGCGTTCCACAAATTACCGCTATTTCAGATGCTGTTGAAGGCTTAAAAGGTCGCGACATTCCTGTTATTGCTGATGGTGGCATTCGTTTTTCTGGTGATATTGTTAAAGCACTTGTTGCTGGTGCATCGTGTGTAATGGTGGGTTCTCTTCTTGCTGGTACAGAAGAAGCACCAGGTGAAGTTGAATTGTACCAAGGCCGTTATTACAAATCTTACCGTGGTATGGGCTCATTGGGCGCGATGGATCAAAAAGAAGGTTCATCAGATCGTTACTTCCAAAAATCAAACGAAGCAGACAAGTTAGTACCTGAAGGTATTGAAGGTCGCGTAGCTTACAAAGGTCCTATTGCAACGATTATTCATCAGCAAGTAGGTGGCTTACGTAGTGCTATGGGCTTAACGGGTTGTGCAACAATTGAAGAGCTAAATACAAAACCACAATTTGTACGTGTTACTTCAGCAGGTATGGGTGAGTCGCATGTTCATGATGTGCAAATCACTAAAGAAGCACCAAATTACCGCTTAGGTTAAGCAGCGTAATTAATTTAATATACTGGGCTTGCTTTGCAAGCCCTCTTTTTAGTCGTTTACATTAACAAACGGCATTTAGCATCAGACTTTACGAGATACTCCATGAGCAAAGATATTCACGATTCACGAATTCTCATTTTAGACTTTGGTTCACAATACACTCAATTAATCGCCCGTCGTGTGCGTGAAATTGGTGTTTACTGTGAACTTTGGGCATGGGATGTGACTGAAGAGCAAATCCGCGAGTTCAACCCACAAGGTATTATTCTTTCTGGTGGTCCAGAATCAACAACACTTGAAAACAGCCCGCGCGCTCCTGAGTATGTATTTAATGCAGGCGTGCCTGTGCTAGGTATTTGCTACGGTATGCAAACAATGGCAGCTCAACTTGGTGGAAGTGTACACAGCTCTGATAAAAAAGAGTTTGGCTACGCACAAGTTGAAAAAGTAGGCAGCTGTGCATTATTTGATGCAATTGAAGACCATATTACTGATGGCGGCAACGGCATACTTGACGTATGGATGAGTCATGGCGATAAAGTAATGGACATTCCAGCTGATTTTACAACAACAGCTAAAACATCTACTTGTCCACATGCTGCAATGTCTAACGAAGAAAAGCGTTTTTACGGCGTACAATTTCACCCAGAAGTAACGCATACTCATCAAGGGTTACGTTTGCTTGAGCGTTTCGCTATTGATATTTGTGGCTGTGAAAAATTATGGACTCCTGCAAAAATCATTGATGATGCTATTGAGCGTATTAAAGAAACTGTAGGTGATGACGAAGTTATTTTAGGTCTATCTGGTGGTGTTGATTCATCAGTTGTGGCTATGCTTATTCACCGTGCAATTGGCGCAAAGCTAACATGTGTATTTGTTGATAATGGTTTACTTCGTTTAAACGAAGGTCAGCAAGTTATGGACATGTTTGGTAATAAATTTGGCTTAAACATTGTTAAAGTTGAAGCTGAAGAGCAGTTTTTAAATGATTTAGCTGGTAAATCAGACCCAGAAGATAAACGTAAAGCCATTGGTCACACGTTTATTAATGTATTTGATGAGCAAGCCAAAAAGCTTAAAAATGCGAAATGGTTAGCACAAGGTACAATTTATCCTGACGTCATTGAATCTGCGGCATCTGCCACAGGTAAAGCGCATGTTATTAAATCTCACCACAATGTGGGCGGATTACCAGATGACATGAAAATGGGCCTTGTTGAGCCATTGCGTGAATTATTCAAAGATGAAGTGCGTAAAATTGGTCTAGAACTTGGTTTACCGTACGACATGCTTTACCGTCATCCTTTCCCTGGACCAGGCTTAGGTGTACGTGTACTTGGCGAAATCAAAAAAGAGTACTGTGATTTACTACGCCGCGCAGATGCGATTTTCATCGAAGAGCTACACAAAGCTGAGCTTTACCATAAAGTAAGCCAAGCGTTTACTGTATTCTTACCAGTTAAATCGGTAGGGGTTATGGGCGATGCACGTAAGTACGATTGGGTTGTATCACTTCGTTGTGTAGAAACAATCGACTTTATGACAGCACGCTGGTCACATTTACCATATGAGTTTTTAGGTGTGGTTTCAAACCGTATCATTAACGAAATTGATGGTATTTCTCGTGTTGTTTACGATATTTCAGGTAAACCACCTGCAACTATCGAATGGGAATAATTAATTTTAGTTTTAATTAACTAATTTTAAGTGATTAAAAAACGGCGAATTAGCATGCTAATTCGCCGTTTTGTTTATTTAAAAAGCAGTTGAACTAAAAGAGTGATTTTTCTCTTTACCTTTGGCGAAACTTCTCTATAATTCGTCGTCATTGCAGGGGCGTAGTTCCAATTGGTAGAACAGCGGTCTCCAAAACCGATGGTTGGGAGTTCGAATCTCTCCGCCCCTGCCATTTCTTCTTTACATCGTTTTTATTACTTCTTATATTGTTCAAATGTCTAATCTACTGAGTTGTTATGCATCCACGTTACGCAGCTATTTTTGATATAGAAAATCTTGAACTCAATCAGCATTATTGTTCTCAAGCAAATGACCAAGCAGATACTTTATCGCAAAGCACGACAGCTAGTTCTTTAACGATAAATGAGCAACTATTTGCAGACATTAAGCTCAGTGCAGGGGCTATTATTATAAATAGCGTTGTACAGGGTAGTGAGATGCAATTAAACGACAATCAGCTTACATTGCCAACCCCACAGCTCAACGCCTCTGAGAAGCGTGCTTTATGGGCTTTAATGAGTGAACACCTTGATAAACTTTAAATCAGTAGATGAAACTGCAATACCTCAATTAATGACCATCGAAACAGCATGTCATAGCCATCCGTGGACTTTAAATACAATGAGTTCATGTATAGGCGGGCGCTATTTTAATGTTGCCGCATTTGATGAGGTGAGCATGATTGGTTTTTATATTGGTGAAAAAGCAGGGCCTGATTTTACGCTTATGGATATTTGTGTAACACCAAGCCACCAGGGTAAGGGTATTGCAAGGCAGTTGTTAGCCCAGTTTATTGAATATGGTGAACAGCAAAATGCTGAAAACCTCTTTTTAGAAGTACGCGAATCTAATACGCGGGCTATTGCGCTATACGAGAACGCTGGCTTTACAGAGATGTCAGTGCGTAAAAACTACTATCCAAGTGATAATCCGGCCAAAAATGGCTTTGAAGACGCTATTTTAATGGGCATGGCATTAGGTTTAAACTTTTCATAATTAAAGTCGGTGGTTAGCGTTTTAAGCATAGAGCACTAACGCACCGAACTTGTACTATTTTGTAAGTTTTCTTTTAGGTTACTTTGCCACTAATTGCTTGCTCAATGGCTGCTATTAATTTATTTACTAGCTCGTCTCTTGGCACTTTATTGTTACTTTTTAAATTTTCTTCAAGTGCCGCAGCGCTGTGGTAAATCTCATCAAAATTAAAGCATCCAGAACTACCTTTAATACTGTGCGCTATACTTCTTAATGCTTCCCAGTCATTACAATGTTGCAGAGTTTTAACTTCTTCTAAATAAGTAGGTAAGTTGGCTAAATAGTTATCAGTAATTTGCTGAAACTTTTCGCTTTTTAATAAGCTGTCCCACTTATTTTGATTATCCTTTTCAAGATGTAGGTAGCTTACGAGTACATTTTCCAGAGCATCTTTATCAATGGGTTTAGCGAGTGCTTTGTTGCAGCCAGCTTCTAGGTAAGTGCCTATATCGTGGTTCATTACATTAGCAGTAAGGGCAATAATGGGGCCATCGTATGCTGCATGACGAAGCATTTTAGTCGCTTCTAATCCGCCCATTACAGGCATTTGCATATCCATTATAATAAGCTGATAGTCATTAACGAGTGCCATTTCTACAGCTTTTGCGCCATTACTAGCAATATCGGGTTCAAGGCCCCAAGTTTGCAGTAATAATTTAATTAATAGTTGGTTATCAGGGTTATCCTCAGCGACTAAAATATTAGCCTCAAAGTTATTGGTCGCAAACGATAAGAGAGGGTCTTTCTCTGGTATTAACTGGCTTTCTTGCGTTAAAAACTCAAGCATTGGTTGATCATCAGATAACTGACACGACACCCTAATTGTAAAGCGGCTACCAACGCCAACTTCACTTTCAAGCGTTACATCGCCACCAAGTAACAGTGCTAAATTTTTAGAAATACACAACCCAAGGCCTGTACCACCAAAACGACGTGTGGTTGTGGCATCGGCTTGCTCAAACGGTTTAAACACACGCTCTATTTGATGCTCAGACATCCCAATGCCGGTATCTTTAATTACAAATTCTAGCTTTTGACTTGCTTGTAAATAATGCACGCAAATAGACACACTGCCATTTTCGGTAAATTTAACAGCGTTATTTGCAATATTTATAAGTATTTGTTTTAAGCGGGTCACATCACTATAAATGGTGCGAGGTAGCGGCAGTTGGTAATCAATATTAAGGGTTAATTGTTTTTCTTGTGCCAGTGGTTGAATAATTGATTCAATGTCATGCACAAGCTGTACTACGTTTAACGCAGACAAATCGACAGCTAGCTTTTCAGCTTCAATTTTAGATAAGTCGAGTATGTTATTTATTAACTCTAGTAAGTGTTTTGAATTACGTAAAATAGTGCTTAGATGTTGTTTGTCGTTGGCTACTTTGTCGTTGTGGAGTAATTGCTCTGTAAAGCCCATAATAGCCGTAAGTGGCGTTCGTATTTCGTGACTCATATTAGCTAAAAAACGACTTTTAAGCTGATTAGCTTGCTCGGCTTGGCCAATTGCAAGCTCTAGTTGGCTGTTCATGGCTTCAAGTGCTTTAGTACGACTTTCTACTTTATCTTCAAGGTGGTGTTTATATTCTTCAAGCTGCTGCTGGTAGTGTCTAATTTGATTAACCATGTGGTTAAAGTCGTTAAACAAAACACCCACTTCGTCATTTGTATGAGCTGGTAAGTGCACCGACAAATCGCCATCACCAACACGGTGGCTTGCAGCACCTAGTAATTCAATTGGATTAAGTAGTAAATTACGTACCACTATAAAAATTAATATTGGCAGGGTGATTATCGAAATAATAACAATTAAGCCTGTTATTAGGCTTATGGCTTTACCAGATTGATAAAGCACACCTTTGGGAATGGTTGAAACGTAATAATATCCACCGGGCATTTGTACGGCAAAAATCATTCGCTCTATTTTATCTATGCTTGAGAGTTCAATGGTAGAAAGCATGCCTATATCGGCAAGATCATGTACTTGGTTAAGTTCATATTCGCTTATGTATTGGCCGCGCATGTTGTAGTCGGAGCTAAATAAAATTTTCCCGTCTTTGGTCAACATTAAATTAAGTGTGTTGTTATATGGCGCTTCTAAAATACTGGAGTTGAGTATTGAAGGCTCTATATGTATTACAATAAAACCAAGCTGCTGTGGACGTTTCAAGTAGTAATCAACGCTGTCAATTCGTTGAATGAAATATAAGCTCGTGGTGCCATCGTCCTTTTGAATCATAAATTGCTGTGTACTTAAATTACTTTGCAATACTCGATTAAAAAATGGATAGCTTTTAGGCGCTGTTGTTAGGTTATTAGAGTAGTAGGCATCACTTTTCCCACTTGCTGAAACTAAATTAATGCTAATTATATCTGGATAAGCTTCGCTGTAACTGGCAAATACATCCATAAGCGCGCCAAGTTTTCGGGTGTAATTACCGTTGGCGCTAATATCGTTTGCTAAAAAGTCACTAAGTACTGGCGAATTTGAGAGTAGTTTTGCAGTAGAGTGAAAAGAGTCGATATAGTTGAATATTTTTTGCTGTTGTTGCTCAACAAAACGGCTCATTATTAAATCAGCTTGTTTTTGTGTTGAATTAGTGACATTGGTGAGCGTAAAGCCACCTAAAAATAGCAGTGGCAGAATAACAAGAGGTGTTATATACCATAATAATCTTATACTTAACTTACTGGTTTTCATGACCAAACGACTTATCCTCCATGCAATCTGCCAATAATATGCGTTACGACCTGATTACACAAGCTTATAGCGGTCTTGGTGGCTAAATTACAATCATTAGTTGCATGATCTTTAGCTCTTTTTTTTATGTTTAAGTTATTTAAATTTAACAAGTTACATGGATATAATATTAATTCGCTGTTTAAAAAACTTACATAGTTTTACATCTTTTAAAGTTACTAATTAAAGTTGATGCATTGCCAAGCGTGACATTAAAAGGACACGTTGACAGTCTAAGTCCAGCAAGTGGTGTAAGTTACTCCACTATTGGTGCGCATAATGCGACAGGCAACTTTACTAAAATAGCGCAGCGCCTACCGGTAAAGATTAGTTTAGATGCTAAGCAGCCTTTACTTAGTCAACTACGTGTTGGAATGTCGGTTGTACCTACTATTGATGTTGTTAAGTAACTACTCATTTTTATTTAAACGATCTACGAGCAAATTGTAGGTCGTTTAAATATCGCTTGCTGTACACATTTATTTTAAAGCTAAGATATTTTTAAGTAGATAGCACACTTTTATACCGACTCCTGTTACAATTGCCATTATTAAAAAATCAACTATTGACGCTTTATTATCAGCTGTTTGCAACGTGAAAATCAGCGAGAATAGTAGTTAATTACGATCAACATAACGGGTTTACTCGCAGACGCTTATTAAAATGCATTCAACCCCGCATATAAACTAAAAGAATTTATCAATGGCAGACCAGACTATTATCAATGAAATCAGCAAGCGAAGGACCTTTGCTATCATCTCTCACCCGGATGCTGGTAAAACAACGATTACCGAAAAAGTATTGTTATTCGGACAAGCTATTCAAAGAGCTGGTACTGTAAAAGGTCGCGGCTCTAACCAGCATGCTAAATCTGACTGGATGGAAATGGAAAAAGAGCGTGGTATATCAGTTACTACGTCTGTAATGCAATTTCCATATAACGACGCACTTGTTAATTTACTTGATACGCCAGGACACGAAGATTTCTCTGAAGATACGTACCGTACATTAACAGCAGTAGATTCGTGCTTAATGGTTATTGATGCGGCTAAAGGTGTAGAAGACCGTACCCGTAAGCTAATGGAAGTTACACGCCTGCGTACCACACCTATTGTTACGTTTATGAACAAATGTGACCGTGATATTCGCGACCCAATGGAAGTGCTGGACGAAGTTGAAACAGAGCTAAATATTGCCTGTGCACCCATTACTTGGCCAATTGGTTGTGGTAAAGAATTCAAAGGTGTTTATCACATTCATAATGATGAAGCTGTTTTATATAAAACGGGCCAAGGTCATAAAATTCAAGATGTTCGCACAATTAAAGGCCTTGATAATCCAGAGTTAGATATAGCCATTGGTGAAGACTTAGCTGCGCAGTTACGCGATGAGCTTGAGCTTGTTATTGGTGCATCAAACGAATTTGATTTAGATCTGTTTTTAGCCGGTGAGCTTTCGCCAGTTTATTACGGTACCGCACTTGGTAACTTTGGTGTTGATCACGTGTTAGATGGTTTAACTAAGTGGGCGCCAACGCCATTACCACGTGAAACCGAAGACAGACTAATTGTTGCAACTGAAGAAAACTTTACCGGGTTTGTATTTAAAATTCAGGCCAACATGGACCCTAAACACCGTGACCGTATTGCATTTATGCGTATTGTATCGGGTAAGTACAGCCAAGGCATGAAAATGAATCACGTGCGAATTGGCAAGCAAGTGAGCATTTCTGATGCGGTAACCTTTATGGCGGGCGATCGTGAACGTGCCGCAGATGCTTTCGCTGGCGACATTATTGGCTTGCATAACCACGGTACAATTCAAATTGGTGATACGTTCACGCAAGGCGAAAAACTTAAATTTAGTGGTATTCCTAACTTCGCCCCTGAACTATTTCGTCGTATTCGCCTTCGCGATCCGCTTAAGCAAAAGCAATTGCTAAAAGGTTTAGTACAGCTTTCTGAAGAAGGGGCTGTACAGGTATTTAGACCACTTATTAATAACGACTTAATAGTAGGCGCTGTAGGCGTACTTCAGTTTGATGTGGTTGTAGCACGTTTAAAAGCAGAATATAACGTTGATGCTATTTATGAAGGCGTAAACGTGAATACGGCACGCTGGGTAAGCAGTGATGACGTTAAAAAGTTTGAAGAATTTAAACGTAAATGCGAAAGCAATTTAGCACTCGATGGCGGTGATAACTTAACTTACATTGCGCCGAGCCGTGTAAACCTTAACTTATCGGTCGAGCGTTACCCAGAAGTAACGTTTAGCCATACACGCGAAAACTAGAGCTCATTTACAAGAATTAAAAGAAAACCTGCTTTGGCGGGTTTATAAAGGTAAAAAAATATGAATATTCGTACTATTTTAATTGAAAAAGCCATTGCAGCTATGGTCGGTGCAGGCTTACCTGAAGATACAAACCCGGCAGTAACGCAAAGCACGCGTCCACAATTTGGTGATTACCAAATTAATGCAGCCATGGGCGCAGCTAAAAAAATGAAAAGCAAACCGCGTGAGCTTGCACAAAAAATTATTGATAACCTTGATGTAAGCGATATTGCACAAAAGACTGAAATTGCGGGTCCAGGTTTTATTAATATTCATTTAAAGCCTGAGTTTTTAGCGCAAAGCGTGAAAGCGGCTAACAATGATGCAAAACTAGCTGTAAACGAGCACGCTAAGCCACAAAAAGTAGTTGTTGATTATTCATCACCAAACCTAGCTAAAGAAATGCACGTAGGTCATTTACGTTCAACTATTATTGGTGACTCAATTGTACGTGCGCTTGAATTTAGAGGCGATACGGTTGTGCGTCAAAATCATATGGGTGATTGGGGCACGCAATTTGGTATGTTAATCGCGCATTTAGAAGATCAAATTAGTCAAGGCGTTGACTTAGATACTGTTGCGCTTGCTGATTTAGAAACTTTTTACCGCGATGCTAAAAAACGCTTTGACGACGAAGAAGGCTTTGCAGATAAAGCACGTGACTACGTTGTTAAATTACAAGGCGGCGATGCGCATTGTGAAAAACTTTGGAAACTATTTATAGCCACCTCAGTTAAACACTCTGAAGAAGTATACAAGCGTTTAAATGTAACGCTTACCCAAGCCGATATTATGGCTGAAAGCGCATACAATGCAGAGCTTAACGATATTATTAGCCTACTTAAAGATAAAAACATTGCCGTAGAGTCGCAAGGCGCGCAAGTGGTGTTTTTAGATGAGCTAGCTAATAAAGATGGCGAGCCATCAGCCTTTATCGTACAAAAATCTGGCGGTGGTTTTTTATATGCAACAACAGACTTAGCGGCATGTGACTACCGTTCAAATAAATTAGGTGCTGATCGCATCTTAATTTTTGTAGATGCACGTCAAAATCTACACTTTAACCAAGTAGAGCTAACAGCGCGTAAAGCTGGTTTATTAAGAGACGAAACAAGCTACGAGTTTTGCCCGTTCGGCACCATGATGGGCGCCGATAATAAACCATTTAAAACACGTACTGGCGGCACAGTAAAACTTGCTGATTTATTAGAAGAGTCAATTAACCGCGCAGCAGCAAAATTAGCTGAACGTGAGTCTGATTTAAGTGATAGCGATCGCAGCGAAATTGCCCGTAAAGTAGGTATTGGCGCAGTTAAATATGCCGACCTTTCTAAGCACCGTACCAGTGATTACATTTTTAACTGGGACAGCATGCTAAGTTTTGAAGGCGCAACCGCTCCTTACTTACAATATGCTTATACACGCGTACGCAGTATTTTCCGCAAATCAGGCGTTGATGCTGCTACATTAAATTCAGACGTTGCAATTGTTGAGCCTCAAGAAAAAGCACTTGCACTTAAGCTACTACAGCTCGAAGAAGTACTTGATTTAATGATCAGCGAAGCAACACCGCACGTACTATGTGGTTACTTATACGAGCTTGCAAGCTTATACATGACATTTTACGAAGCCTGCCCAGTACTTAAAGAAGGCGTAGAGCCAAGCGTGCGCGATAGCCGTTTAGTGTTGTGTAATTTGGTTTCAAGAACATTAGAAACGGGATTAGACTTACTTGGTATTGAAGTTATGGAGCAAATGTAATCACCGTCGTATTTTAACCTAATACTGCATTATCCACCCCGGCTTACCCTAATCACATACAAACCGTATGCTCATAGGAATAAGTCGGGTTGGACGCCTTGTCTTAGGCTAAACTACTTAGGTGAACCGTCTGCCGCGTGTAGTTCACTTTGACTGCGTTGTCGTTCTTTTTTAGCCTAAGTCACATATTAAATGTATGCTCCTTGGCATAAAAAAGCACTCCGTATTGTCAGCACTTCTACACTTGCAGATATCTGAGTTGTGTAGTTTGCGTTGTAGGTTGGGTTGAGTGAAACGAAACCCAACGATACACCTGAGACTCTATGTTTACTGCTATGGAATACACCCGAGACTCGGTGTTATTGCTATCGCATATACCTGAATCTTAATATTTTTTATTACTCAATATCTATTGTTTTAAGCTCGCTACTCTAAGCTCTTTTCTAAGTCTTTATTTAAAGGATTTGTTATGAAACTCGAAGATATCCGCCGTGAATACCTGCAAGACGCGTTAAGCGAAGATAACTTGCAAGATGACCCATTCAAGCAGTTTGAAACATGGCTTGAGCATGCTGTAGCAAGCCAATTACCCGATCCAACAGCGATGGTTGTAGCAACTGTTGATGAAACCGGTCAGCCTTCACAGCGTATAGTGCTTTTAAAGCATCTGGATGATAACGGCTTTGTATTTTTTACCAATACAGGTTCGCGTAAAGCGCAGGAGCTTAAAGGTAATAACAAAATATCGCTTCACTTTCCGTGGCATCACATGGAACGCCAAGTTATTGTTTATGGCGAGGCTAAACCATTACCAACTTCTGCTGTGGCAAAGTACTTTTTATCACGTCCTAAAGAAAGCCAATTAGCAGCGTGGGCATCAGCGCAAAGCCGTCCGGTGTCATCACGTAAAGTACTAATGGAAACCTTTGCTAATATGAAAAATAAGTTTGCTAAAGGTGAAATTCCATTACCTGATTTTTGGGGCGGTTATTGTGTAGTGCCCACTAAAATTGAGTTTTGGCAAGGTGGGGCGCATCGTTTACATGATCGTTTTATGTATCAGCGCCAAGCAGATAACAGCTGGCAAATTACACGCTTAAACCCTTAATAAATAGATGAGTAAGTAACCGTGCAATTTATTGACTCTCATTGCCACCTCGATTTTAGTGAGTTTGATTCAAGTCGTGAGTCGCTCATAGGCGAGTGCGTCGCAAAGGGAGTTAATCAGTTTGTTGTACCGGGTATTACGCTTGCTCAATCGCATACTCTTATAGAGCTCAAAGCAACCTATCCAAGTATAAAAATAGCGGCAGGGCTGCACCCTTATTTTTTAAAACAGCATGAAGAATCGCACATAGAAGCATTATTCGAGTTTGCAACTACAAATAAGCATCAGTTAGTGGCCATTGGTGAGTGTGGGCTTGATAGAAGCATTGAAAACCTCTCTAAACAAACTTATTTATTTGAACAGCAAATAGGGCTTTCTAATGAGCTAAGCTTACCGCTCATTGTACATCATAGGCAAAGCCATGATTTAATTGCGCAAGCGTTTAAACGTTGTAAGCCAAAAAATGGGGGAGTGATTCATGCATTTTCAGGTTCAATCCAACAAGCGAAGTATTATATCAAACAGGGCTTTAAGCTTGGCGTAGGCGGTGTTATTACCTATCAACGTGCAGTTAAAACCCGTGCTGTTATTGCCGCTATTGAGCCCGAGCACTTAGTGCTTGAAACAGATTCACCTTCAATGCCTTTAAGTGGCTACCAAGGGAAGGTTAACACGCCATTGCATCTACCTGATGTGTTTGACGCACTATGTGATTTAAAGCCACACAGCGAAAAAGAGACGCTTGCAAAGCAACTTTATGATTCTTGTTCAGATGTTTTTTGCATATAACGATTTACCTGCCAGCGCTTTAATCCACGGCCTAACTGCCACGTAAAAATACAAGCAATCACTAGCATTAGTAAAACCTGCCTGCCTAAGTCATGAAAATGATTATGGCTGTCGGATATTGCAGCGCGAGTTAAATAAGTAATAGATACAAAACCTATAGGGCGGTCATCATCGCTTATAACAGGTTCCATAAAAGGTGTTTTTAACTTACTTATTCCGGGGGTAGAATCAGAAAGTTGACCATAAACATGATGCGACTGCCAATTGTCGCTACTGGCTAATAAAATACCCTGTTGATCGTAAATAGTGGCCGAAAGCACGAACTCATCTTTACTTATATCGTTACAAATTGCATTGAGCTGGGGTTTATTTTTTTCGATTAAAGGTGTTTTAACATTTAAAGCCATAAACTGAGTGAGGCTTTTGGCGGTGCTGTCGGCGCTATCGTAAAGTAACTGGTGGCTCTGAAAACTACTATTAACACCCACCCAGCTTAGTAATACAAAACAGCCAGCCGCAAGAATTAAGCGAACGAGTCGCTTTCTTTGGGATGCGCTTATAGGGTTTTTAATATGGTTATTTTTCATAGTCACCGTTTATGCTACTGACAGCATTTTGATTTGATGTTACAACTACACTAACTATAACCTTAAACCCCACCTGATGGCGAATTTAGTGTTGAGAATAGCAGTTTTGAGATGCCAACTATCAGGAAAATAAAAATAAACACGGAGATCCCATGTCGCAAATCAACATGGCACAGCAAGCTGCTGAGCAACCATTACAACACTTAACTCTAAATAAATGGTTTAGCTATAGTGGTGGTGTATCTACACCTCTCGATTATATTCCAAACAAAGCATTAGGGTTATTTAGCATCGCATTTGCAGGTGATTTTGAAGAAAAACACATTGCCAGTATTGTTGACTTTTTAGCGACACATAACCAAAAAGTCACCGCTATATGCCAATACCAACCTGATTTAGGGCTTGCACCAGCACTGTGTTTTTACGCGCAAAATGCAGATAAAACTATAAACCCGTTAGTACTACAAGAATTTTCAAACACGCTTGATTGTCAATTAGTGCAAGTTGATACGCCGCCTAATTTATATGAGCCAGGTTTATTGGTTATGGATATGGACTCAACTGCAATAACTATTGAGTGCATAGACGAAATAGCACGCCTTGCGAACGTATACGATGAAGTTGCCTCTGTAACTGCACTTGCAATGGCGGGTAAACTTGATTTTAGTGAGAGTTTACATCAGCGTGTAGCTAAGCTTGAAGGTATTGAAAAAAGCTTAATTGAAGAGCTGAAAAGTACATTACCATTGATGCCTGGTATTAAAATACTGTGCCAAATTTTAAAGCAACATAAGTGGTATTTGGCGATTGCCTCAGGTGGTTTTGTGCCTTTTGCAGAGCGTGTACAAGAGCTGATTAATTTAGATGAAGTGCACGCTAATGAGCTCGAATTTAAAGACGACAAGCTAACAGGTAAAGTACTGGGTACGATTGTCGATGCACAGCAAAAAGCGGTCGTTTTAGAGGTGCTTCAGCAAAAGCTAGGGCTTAAAAAAGCACAAACTGTAGCTATTGGAGATGGCGCAAATGATCTAGTCATGATGGCAAAAGCTGGCCTAGGTGTGGCCGTCCATGGTAAGCCTAAAGTGGTTGAGCAAGCACAGGCGGCTATTTGTGATGGGTCATTATTGCAATTGTTGTATATGTTGGCTATTCCGTTAGAAAAACAACCAACACTTTAAAATAAATTAAGTTAAACCGCTTAACGTAAGCGGTTTAACCAAATTAGCTTACGGCGGCTCATTTGTGCTACTTGCTCTTTTTTTAGTTCTAAATGGCTTAGCGCTTCTTCAGTTATATCTACTACATCACCTACACCAGCTACGGCCCATAAGGCTTCTTCTAAATCTTTAGCTTTGTGCATTGCGTACTGACTTACGTATTTTAGCTCATTAGAAAGATAATCAGTATCGGGGCGACCTGTGCGCGATATATACAAACGCATTACGAATATAAGTTGCGATGTAATACCTTTACTAATTTGTTTATAAAAGCTTGAGTAGTCTTCACCTAAAGCGCATTGGCTAACAATAGCCTCTTCAATACTGCCTTTTCGAGGATCGAAGTTAATAGCAAGTGTAAAAGCAAGCGGTGCATCTTGGCGGCTGCGATCTTTAATATTTGGTGTTATTACATTAATAATTTGCTCTTCGGTCAGAATGCTCGAAAAGTCAGTTTTGTTACTTAATAAACCAAAGTTTTGCAAAATCACGTGCATAGGGCTGGCGTATAACCCATATCCAATTGCGCCGGTTTTAAAGTGTGCAGCTTCTTTGTGTAAATATAGCGGAAATTGGCAAACGCTTTTTGTAACCATATTTCTAAGTGCGGTAGATAAGCCTTCTACTTTAGGTGCTTCTTCAGATACTTTAAGTTTGTCTTTATTACCTTCTATTAGCTGAGTGAAAAAGGTCACGCCAGCATGGGGTAAATCAGCAATACGATTTGCTTTTAGGTTAATAGTAGTAAATGACTTACTGATGGCCATTACTTCGTACTTTAGTTCACTAAGCTTATGCTTTTTAGTTATTTTTTGAAGTTCAGGGAATGCTAAAAGTACTATATCGCCTTTTTTAAATGTGGCAGGTTGTTCGCACTCTAACTGCAAACCCATTACCGAAAAGTCACGTGTATAGCCGTTAAATACCTCATCATTAATAGTGACACTAACTGGTGTTTTATAAAGGTAGCGCTTATGCGAGCGTAAATTTACGTATTCAAGTGGCACAATATCTAAGTAGGGTGGTGTTTTGTGTTTTGCGTGGCCAAAGTGCTTGAGCTGATTTACTAATGCTTTATCAAAAGTAAGTTGTTTATAATTTGCTTGTTCAGCTTTATTGCCAATATTTGTAAGTACAACAATATACTTAACATCTTTTATAAGGCCTTTTACACGAGGTGAAGGCGGCTTATTTAATTTTTCTATATTTTCACCGGCACTATTAGGTAGTGAAAGCGGTATAAAAGAATCATCTGGATGACTTGGCATTACTTGTATTTTAAAGCACTGCCAGCTCTCTTTTTGGCTACCAAAACCTAAAAATAGATCACGTAATTTAGGGTTGTTATTTAACTCTGTACGCGTCGCTGAGTAGTAATAAATTTTACCTGATGATATATGTGTAAATGTATAGAGGTAATCTTCTTTTACTGCGGTAATTTGAGTTAGTAATTGTGTAATACGCTGATGATTAAGTATATTGTACAAACACGGTATTTTTCTTTCATCGGTAAAGTAGCGCTGAATAAAAATATTATTTTCAGTGGTAAGGCTAAGGCTTGGGTAATATTGCTCATCTTTTTTACTTAAAAACACATATAAAGACGTTACGCGAGGAATGTAGTACTGCTCATACCCCTTTGATACTACAGCATCGAGCGTATTATCTAGATTTACTTTATAACGACGCTTATTACCATGAATAAAACTTTCTAAAAAGTCATTAAAGGCATCGTTGTTTTCTATATAAGTGCGCTTTAAGCGGATGTGATTAAATTCACGAGAGATATTTTCTACTGCAACAACTTCGTATTGAATACCGTTTTTTAGGCCAAGTTCAAAGTCTTGCTCAAGGCCTACTAAGCGCATTGCGATGAGTTCGCCTTTTTTTATAGAGTAGCGCGTTGCAAGCTTAACTTTACAACCGCTTAAAGATATATCTGAGGTGCTAGCAGCAATGTTCTTTTTATCTTTGTAATCAATCGTTACTTTTATTGAGTAATTCATCCGTTCTTCACGGCGGCTCTCGTAAGAGGCAAACTTAATTACTTCAGTGTTTAAGTTATTTTCTAACTCTTGTAACTCTGATTTTTCGGCTGCTTGTTTTTGTAATACGCGGTGGTTATTTTCTGTATTCATTACGGCTTCGTAAACAGCTAAGGTGTATTCACCATGTTGTTTAAGCGCTTTTTCAAACACTTCAATGGCTGTGTCATCCATAAAGTGTTGCTTGCCGTTATGCTCATATGGTTTTACTTGGCCTGTCACTAATCCACGAAGATCAACAAAACGTGCCACTGGCTGAGATAAACGCGACATTTCCATTTTCATTAAAAATTGCTCAGGTTTAGTTAACCCTGCGGTTTTTGATTTGAAAATCAGATCAAATTTAGCGTTGCCTAAATATGTTTTTAACTCATTCACGAGGTCTTCGTGTTTGAGCATTATGTCATCAGCCATTTATAAAACCATCACCGTCTAATTGAAAAAGTAGGTATACTGTTAAGTCCATTTATTAGAAGTTCAATAAACGTTAAATCGCGCTATGTTATTAATATAGGTACAATTATTTGAGTTACTACTGTTTAGCTCTTGTTATGTATGTGTTATTTGCCATTTTATTGGCAAGTTACTTTAAACTATTACAAAGCAAAAAGTATGCCCTAAATTATAGCTAAAAAGAAACACCATGTGTATTTATTGATTGTGACGCTAGATTTTTAAGCAGGCAAGAGTTTGTTGCTAAGTAAATGCCTGAAATGGCAAAATAAGCGCTTAATAGTAAGAATTTTTTTTAATTAAAGAATAGTAGGTAAAGTTATCAATGGCTAAAGCGGCAAAAGTAGAATTTGTTTGTACCGAATGTGGCATGAACTATCAACGTTGGCAGGGTCAATGTCGCTGCGGTGCGTGGAACACATTAGCGGAATTTAAGCCTTCAGCAGGGCACAGTAAAAAAGCATCAATACGAGCAAACGTTGGTGGTTATGCTGGTGGTGTTGGTGGTGGCTCTAAAAAAATCAATGATATTGCTACATCAGAGGCTGAAAAGCAGCTAACTGAAATCGGCGAGCTTGATCGCGTACTAAGCGGCGGGGTGACTACTGGCTCTGTTAATATAATTTCGGGCGATCCGGGGGCGGGTAAGACAACTTTGCTATCTGACTTAGTGGCGAGAATGTCACAGCGGATGCCGTCACTTTACTGTACGGCAGAAGAATCTTTATCGCAGTTTAAAAACAGGGTAAATCGTTTAAAGTTAAACTATAACCCGGACGAGCTTTATTTACTTTCAGAAACGAGCGTTGAAACCATCATCGAAGAGCTCGAGAAAAATAAAATTAAGTTTGCTGTTATTGACTCTATTCAAGCTGTTGTAACCGATACGGCAAATGGTAGCCCAGGTTCGCCTTCGCAGGTAAAAAGCGCCGCCCAAGCATTAACTCAGTACTGTAAGCAAAATGATGTAACCATGTTCATTATTGCTCACGTAAATAAAAATAACGAAATAGCAGGCCCTCAAACACTTGTACATATTGTTGATGCGCTTTTACACATAGATACCAACGATGGGCAAATACGAACCCTTAGGGCAAATAAAAACCGCTTTGGTGATATTGATACTGTTGGCATTTTTAAAATGTGTGAACGTGGAATGTTAAGCGTTGATAATCCAAGTGAAATATTTTTATCGGGTTCAACCACCGACTCACCTGGCTCTACTATTACCTGTATTCGTAAAGGGAATCGTAATTTATTGCTTGAGATTCAATGTTTAACTACCGAAACAGAAGCTGAATTTCCGCAGCGTGTTTGTGTTGGTTTAAATATGAATCGTATAAAAATGCTGACCGGTATATTACGTAAGCATACTAAAACTAAAATATTTCACGATACGTTTTTTAATATTGTGGGTGGTTTAAGAATTGATGAGACAGAAACCTGCATCGATTTAGCATTAGTAACCGCGTTACTTAGCAGTTTAAACGAATTTGTTGTACCTCGTACCACGTGTATTATGGGAGAACTTAGCTTAAACGGCGATGTACGCCCAATAGACAGTGGTGTACCGCGTGTTAAAGAGGCTGCACAACATGGTTTTACAGAAATATATATTCCATTTCGCAATTACCATAAATCGATGGAAGGGCTAGGCGCTAAAATTACCCCTGTAAAAACCGTACATGAGTTACTTAGTTTGATTAATTAACACTTATCGGTGATGTTCTTCAGTGTTACTCTTAAGTTGAGACACTTTATAGAAAGAATTAAATAAGGAAATGACATGAAAAAATTAGTTATAGTTGCAGCTCTTGTGGCCGCAGGCGTGGGTGGTGTTAGTTACGCAAACTACGTAGCAACTCAAGAAGTGCGTGCAGAAGTAGATAAGCAACTTGCTTTAGTAAGCGAGCAAACTGGCGCTACATTTAAATACGCTGGTTTATCGGCAAGTGTTATTTCAAAGAGTGTAGAAATAACAAACATGGAAGTAATAAGCCCTGAAGGTGACAATGTTGCTAATATTCAAAGCATTGAAATAACTGGCTACGAGCCGGATAAAATATCACCACATACATCATTTGATGTAAAAAGCTTTCAGTTTGATAAAAGCTTCGTATCAAAATTACCAGCTGATACAAACGAAATGTTAGCGTCGGCAAGTTACGACTTACATTCATCACTTGATTACGATGAAGAGTCTGGCAATAGTGATGTAGTAGTTAAGCTTGATGCAAAAGACATTGTTAGTTTTAATATGGATATGGGTTTAGCTAATTCAAAAGCGTTAATGGATGCTTCATTGGCTATTAGCAAGGCGCAGCAAGAAGCGGGTGATCAACCGCTGACGTATGAGCAAGAATTACAGCAGCAAACACTTGTTATGCAAGCAATGAGTAAATTAGAGCCGCGTAATGTTAGCTTTGCCTTAAATAACCAGGGTAAATTAAAAGATTTACTCTCAAGCGAGCTTGAAAAGCAAGGTATGACGCTTGAGCAAATGGAAATGACGCTAGAGCAACAGTTACAACAAGATCCTGTAACTGAAGATATTGCAGAGGCTTTAACTAGCTTTGCGAAAGGTTTAAATTCATTCAGTGTGTCTGCAAAGCTACCTGAAGGTAAAACTATGATGGAAATTAACCAACAAGTTATGATGCTAGTAGGGCAACCTGAAGAGCTAGTTAAGTTTATTAACTTAGAAGTTAAAGGTGATTAGGCCTTAGTTCTGTATTAATAAAGGCGCCAATTGGCGCCTTTATTGTAATCTTATTAGCTAAAGCAATTTGCTTTTATAAGATCAGTGATTATTTGTTGTGATGGTTTTATTTTTTCCATCGCTAAAAATTCATCAGGCTGGTGTGCTTGGTTAATTGAGCCTGGGCCCATTACAATCGTTTCACAACCGAGTTGCTGGATAAACGGCGCTTCAGTGCAGTAATTTACTGCGACCGCTTTTTGCCCCGCTATTTTTTCAGCCATTTTTACTAAAGCACTGTCGGTGCTCCCACTAAATGCCGGTATTGGTTCATGTAAATCAATAACGCTCACCGCATTTGGGTATTGCTGATTTATCTCTTTCGTTGCATCGAGTACTAATGCTTGTAGTTCTTGTACACTTAAACCTGGTAATGGGCGCATATCTATATGCATTTCACAGCAACCACAAATTCTATTCGCGTTATCGCCGCCATGAATATTACCTAAGTTTAATGTTGGATAAGGGATTTCGAAGTGGTTTATTGAATACTTATGCTTTAATTGTTCTTTTAAGATCATCAATTTTGTAATCACTTTATGCATTACTTCAATGGCGTTAAGACCACGTTCGGGATCGGAGCTATGCCCAGAGCGACCAACCACTCTTATTGCTGTACTCATATGGCCTTTGTGCATAAATACTGGCGTCATATCAGTAGGTTCGCCTATTATACAACGCGCAGGTTTTAAATTCGGGTGCTTACATATTTGTTGTGCACCAGCCATCGTTGTTTCTTCGTCGGCGGTGGCAAGGATTAAAATAGGCTGAGTTTGCTGCTTTTCATCAAGTTCACTAATCGCTTGTAATACAAAAGCAAAAAAGCCTTTCATATCAATACTTCCTAGCCCATACAATTTGTTATCGAGTTCGGTAAGTTTAAATGGATTATGATTCCAACGACTGTCATCAAAAGGCACTGTGTCGGTATGACCAGCTAGCATTAATCCGCCATCACCTTCTCCGCGTTTTGCTAATAAATTATAGCGCCCTTTACCTCCTTCTAATTCTATAATTTCACACGTAAAACCGATTGTTTCGCACCAACTGGCTAGGAGTTCAATTACGTTTTTATTGCTCATACACAGGTTGTCTTCAATAGCACTAATAGAAGGGGCTGCAATCAATTGTTGGTACATGGAAATAAACGAAGGCAAAGGCATAAAAAAATCCAAAATTATTATTCAATTTAATTGCATAACAATATAAAAGTATTTATGATGAATATCAATTCACTTTTTAAGCATAAATATATTAAAAGTAACGCCATGAAAATAATGCGACGATAATCAAAATTCATTAATAAAAAAGACTTAATTAGCGTCTAAGCTAGTTTAAGCGAACATTATAGATAAGTAGTAATTAATTTTAAGATAACGAGTAACAAATGAATGTAGTGATTATTGGCGCAAGCGGATACAGCGGCGCAGAGTTAGCAAGTTTAGTTGCTAAGCATCCAAACTTAACTTTAACAGGCTGTTATGTATCTGAGGGTAGCTTAGATAAAAATAAATTGCTAAGTGATTTATACCCAGAGCACCTTGGCTTACTAGACTGCCCTTTACTTCCTCTTAGCGTATCAGCTTTTGATGACATTCAAAGTGATGCTGATTACGTATGCTTATGTACCGATCACAAAGTAAGTGTTGATCTAGCGCCGCAATTTTTAGCTATGGGTAAAAAGGTATTTGATTTATCTGGTGGCTACCGTTTAGCAAGCAATGACGACTACGTTACTTACTATGGTTTTGAGCATCAACATCCAGAGCTTTTAAATGAAGCGGCTTACGGTCTAGCTGAGTGGAACCATGATGCTATCGCTAATGCAAAGCTAATTGCTGTTGCAGGCTGTTACCCAACAGCAGCGCTTAATGCGCTAAAACCGCTTAAGCAAGCAGGCTTATTGAGCAGCGAAAGTATTATTATTAATGCGGTTTCGGGCGTTACAGGCGCAGGGCGTAAAGCCAGTGTAGGAACGCATTTTTGTGAAGTGTCGCTTGCACCTTATGGTTTGTTTAACCATCGCCACGGCCCTGAAATTGAACAACACCTTGGCCACAAAGTGTTGTTTACACCGCATCTAGGTAATTTTCCGCGCGGTATTTTAGAAACTATTTATGTACAGCTTAAGCCAGGCGTTACCAAGGAAAACGTTGCATCGGCTTATCAAGTACTTTCGAGCGAGCCATTAATTCGTTTATTAGGCGATAAAGTACCTTCAATTAAAGGTGTAGCTAAGCAGCCATTTGTTGATATTGGCTGGCAGCAACAAGGAACGCAGTTAATTGTGATGTCTGCTATTGATAACTTATTAAAAGGCGCTGCTGGACAAGCTTTGCAGTGTATTAATATTTCTATGAATTTAGATCATACCACTGGTTTAAGAGGAGCGTTTTAAATGAGTAAAAAAACGTGGGTAATTAAGCTAGGTGGTGCAGTACTTAATACAGAAAATGCAGCAAAAGCGTTGTTTGATGTATTAAATGAGCAAACAAATGATGAATTTGTCATTGTACATGGCGGTGGCGCTTTAGTTGATACATGGTTAAAACAAGCGGGTTTTGCCAGTGCTAAACACCAAGGATTACGTATTAGCCCAGCAGAGCAAATGCCTTATATAGTGGGTGCGCTTGCAGGTTGCGCTAATAAACAATTAATGACTCAAGCTATTAGTGCTGGGCACAAGCCTGTCGGCTTAAGTCTTTTTGAGGCAGGTGTTACTGCCACTCAAAAGCTAAAAGCGCTTTGCTTAGTGGGTAAATGTAAAAGCAACGACGATTCTATTGTTAATGATTTACTTAAAATCGGTCGCCTACCCATTGTTAGCTCTATAGGCTTTGATGAGCAAGGGCTTTGGTACAATGTAAATGCAGATGAAGCAGCAGCGGCTATTGCTAGTAACTTAAATGCCGAGCTTATTTTTATGACGGATGTTGAAGCAGTGCTTGATGAAAATAAACAGCCGTTACATCAACTTGACACAAAACACATTGATACTTTAATTACAAATGGAGTAATTGTGGGCGGGATGGAGGTCAAAGTTAAGACCAGCCTTCACGCTGCCCAACATTTACGACGCGGTGTGTATATTTCCAGCTGGCAAAAGCCAGAAAATTTAACTGCTCTGCTACAAGGCGAGCATGTCGGAACTAAGATTACACCATAGGTTTATTATGTTTGAGAATTTTTTAACGGGTTTAGAGTTAGACCAAGAAGGCGCACTTAATTTATTAAAGTTAGCGCAAGATATAAAAGCAAAACCAGAAAAATACAGCAATGTATTAGCGGGAAAATCAATCGTAACATTGTTTGAAAAACAAAGTTTACGTACTCGCTTATCGTTTGATATAGGTATTAACCGCCTTGGTGGCCATGCAGTTTATTTAGATCAGCAAAATGGCGCTATGGGTGCACGTGAATCAATTAAAGATTTCGCACTTAATATTTCTACTTGGGCCGATGGTATTGTTGCGCGCGTAAATCAGCACAGCACATTAACTACATTAGGTGAATACGCATCAGTACCGGTAGTAAATAGTTTGTGTGATTTATACCACCCATGCCAAGCGCTTGCTGATTTTTTAACGCTTCAAGAAGTTCACGGCGATGTGAGCGAGCTTAAAGTGGCTTACTTAGGTGAGGGCAACAATGTAACTCATTCATTAATGCTTTTAGCGGCAACGCTTGGCACTGATTTTGTTGCTGTAACGCCAAAAGGCAGCTCGCCTGATTCGCAAATCCTTAAAAAGGCAGAGCAAATAGCGGCAATGAATGGCGCATCAGTGATGGTAAGTGACCGTGTTGAAGCGGCTGTTGGTGCAAACGTTGTATATGCAGATACATGGGTATCAATGGGTGATACAACACCGCTTGAGCAAGTTAAAGAAAAATATATGCCTTATCAATTAAATCAGGCATTGCTAGATCAAACCGGTGCAACTACGGTATTACATTGCCAACCGGCACACCGTGAATTTGAAATTACCTCTGAGGTAATGGATGGTCCAGCATCGAAAATTATTCAACAAGCAGAGAATCGCATGCACGCGCAAAATGCTTTGCTAGTTACATTACTAAATCCAAATTTTGTTAAGGAACACCTATGAGTTCAATTAAAAAAGTCGTTTTAGCCTATTCAGGTGGTCTTGATACATCGGCTATCGTGCCATGGTTAAAAGAAAACTACGGTTGTGAAGTTGTTGCGTTTGTAGCGGATGTAGGTCAAGGCGCAGAAGAACTTGAAGGCGTAGAAGCTAAAGCAATCGCTTCAGGTGCTTCAGAATGTTACGTAGTTGATTTAAAAGATGAAATGGTAAGTGATTACATTTATCCAACACTTAAAACGGGCTCGATTTACGAAGGTACTTATTTACTAGGTACGTCTATGGCGCGTCCTATTATTGCTAAAGCACAAGTTGAAATTGCACGTAAAGTAGGTGCTGATGCACTTTCTCATGGTTGTACTGGTAAAGGTAATGACCAAGTTCGTTTTGAATCATGTTTTGCAGCCCTTGCTCCAGATTTAAAAGTAATTGCGCCATGGCGTGAGTGGGACTTATCGAGTCGTGAATCATTACTTGATTACTTAGCAGAGCGTGACATTCCGTGTTCAGCATCTGCTACAAAAATTTATAGCCGTGATGCTAACGCTTGGCATATTTCGCACGAAGGTGGTGAGCTTGAAGATCCATGGTGCCAACCAACTGAGCAAGTATGGACTTGGACTAACTCTCCAGAGCAAGCACCAGATAAATCAGAACTAGTAACTTTAAAAGTTGTTGAAGGCGAAGTGGTTGCTGTAAATGGCGAAGAACTTAAACCATATGACTGTTTAGTTAAATTAAACGATATTGCATCGCCTCATGGCGTTGGACGTGTTGATATTGTAGAAAACCGTTTAGTAGGTATGAAGTCACGCGGTTGTTATGAAACACCAGGTGGCACAGTAATTATGGCTGCGCTTCAAGCCATTGACGAGCTAGTGCTTGATAAAGCAAGCCGTAAATGGAAAGAAGTACTAGGTGGTGAATTTTCACATTTAGTATACGACGGACGTTGGTTTACACCACTTAAAGATTCTATTTTAGCTGGTGCAGAAGCACTTTCTAAAGTGGCAACAGGTGAAGTGGTACTTAAGCTATATAAAGGTCAAGTAACTGCGGTTCAAAAGCAATCACCAAATAGCTTATACAGCGAAGCATTTGCTACATTTGGCGAAGATGATGTGTATGACCAGTCACACGCTGAAGGCTTTATTCGTTTATTCTCGCTTTCAAGCAGAATTTCAGCATTGGCTAAAAAGTAAATTATTTATAGCCCCTTATAAAAGGGGCATTACAGGGTTTGGAGAGATTTCATGGCATTATGGGGCGGACGTTTTTCTACGGGTCCAGATGAGGCGTTTAAGCAATTTAACGACTCTCTTCCCTTTGACTACCAGTTAGCAGAGCAAGATATTATTGGCTCTGTGGCATGGGCTGGTGCACTTGAACAGGTAAATGTACTTTCAAGTGATGAGCATACAAAATTAGTTGCTGCATTAAATGAGCTACTTGAAGAAGTTAAAGCTGATCCACAATCAGTTGCTACTTCAGGTGCAGAAGACATTCATTCACATGTTGAAGCTGCTCTAATTGAAAAAGTAGGTGATTTAGCTAAAAAATTACATACAGGCCGAAGCCGTAATGACCAAGTTGCCACCGATTTTAGACTATGGTGCCGTGATACAGCCGATCATTTACTAGATGCCATTGCACAGCTAAAAGGCGAATTTGTAGCGCTTGCAGAGCGAGAGCTTGGCACAATATTGCCAGGTTACACGCATTTACAGCGCGCACAACCAGTATTGTTTAGCCACTGGTGTATGGCGTATGTAGAAATGCTAGAGCGCGATGAAAGCCGCCTGCAAGATGCTAAAGCGCGCATGAATTTTTGCCCATTAGGCAGTGGTGCATTAGCAGGTACAGCTTATCCGATTGATCGCCAAGCATTAGCCCACGGATTAGGTTTTACAGCGGCTACAAAAAATAGCCTTGATGGCGTATCTGATCGTGACTTCGTGTTAGATCTTTTAAGTTGTGCGTCTATTTCGATGATTCACTTATCTCGTATGTCTGAAGATCTGATTTTTTATAATTCGGGTGAAGCCGGATTTATAGAGCTTGCTGATAACGTCACGTCAGGCTCATCGCTCATGCCTCAGAAAAAAAATCCTGATGCACTCGAGCTTATTCGCGGTAAAACCGGACGTGTATTTGGTGCATTTAGCGCTATGATGATGACATTAAAAGCGTTGCCACTTGCATACAATAAAGATATGCAAGAAGACAAAGAAGGCCTGTTTGACGCTATGCCAACATGGCTTGCATGTATTCATATGGCGCAAGCGTGTATTAAAGGCGTAAAAGTAAATGGTGATAAAACGTTAGCAGCGGCAAAAGGCGGCCACGCTAATGCCACTGAACTTGCTGATTACTTAGTTGCTAAAGGTGTGCCATTTAGAGAAGGGCATCACATTGTGGGTGTACTTGTACAGCTTGCGATTAGCGAAGGTAAAACGCTTGAGGAGCTATCACTTGAACAGTACAAATCAGTAAACACTGTATTTGAAGACGATGTTTACCCAGTACTTGAAATTGATGCGTGTATAAAAGCGCGTCAAGCGCTTGGTGGGACGTCTATTGAGCAAGTAACTAATGCTGTTAAAGAAGCCAAAAAAAAACAGCAAATAACGGTACGTGATGCAAATTTAGATGATGTAGAGGCAATTGCCACACTTATACAGCACTGGGCAACGGTAGGCGAAAACCTGCCTCGTGCAAAAAGCGATATGGTGCACTCCATTAACGAGTTTGCCGTTACTGAAATAAATGGAAAAGTGTCAGGTTGTGCATCGTTATACATTTACGATACCGGCCTTGCTGAAATACGCTCATTGGGTATAGACCCAAAAAGTAAAGTGACGGGGCAGGGTAGACAGCTTGTAGAGCACCTACTTGCTAAAGCCAAAAAATTGGCACTTAACCGAGTTATTGTATTGACCCGTGTCCCCGATTTCTTTGAACAACAACGTTTTACTTTTTGTAGCAAAGACTCTTTGCCTGAAAAAGTAATGAAAGATTGTGAACTTTGCCTTCGTAAAGAAAATTGTGACGAAGTAGCAATGGAATATATTTTGAAGCTAAGTACACGTGCGGAGATCCCGTGTAAATACGTAGCTTAAACTCCCTGGATACAAAAAACGTACGGTTATCCCTGTGCGTTTTTTTATATTTGCAGCAAACTGGTCGGAGCTGTTTGGTTTGATTATATTTTTGAGTGAATTTTAATGCGTCAAAAAAAGTTGGCACATTGATTGCTAATTATTAGGTAGATAGCAAAATAGCTATCACTGCTTAAAACAGGTAATGCATTTATCTACATAATAATGTGGTTAAAAGTTGCACCAAATATAATTAAAACTTTTACAAGGATCAATCACATGCAAGTTTCAGCTAATAGCCAATTACAAATGCAAGCATACAACAAAACACAACAATTAAAGCCTGCAATGGAACAAACTGCTAGCCCTAAAACCCTGCAATCTGATACAGTGAGCTTTTCTCAAGAGGCTATTGCTGCAGCTGGTGCAGAATTACAGCGCGGTGGTGGTATGATACCTATAAAACCTAAGTGATTAATTAAGGTTATAAATGTTTTTAACTGAGTTTTTTGGCTTTTTTTCCCTTTCTGCATTTACAATGTGGGGGTTTTTAATGGCATTTTTTTTCAATGTCTTTGTTTACTCCCTAAATGTAAAAAGAGATACAAACCTATTGTTCAGTTCGTTTGTAATGATGGTTTCTTATACACTATCAGATTACTTCTTTACATGGCTGTCGATAAAAACTACAGTATATTTGGATTGGGCAATATATGATGTCCTAACTATTCTAATTCTTTCTGTGAGCCTAGCCTGTAAGAAAAAAACCTCCGTTTCATTCATATACTTGACCGTAGGACTATCGATAAATTTAACTTTTTTTCTTTTGATGTATTTTGATTTATATGTACATCAAAACAAAGAACGGTGGTTATTATGGGACATTTACGCAGTTTCAGTTAATATTATAGACGTAATAATGATTGTTGCACTTATTGTTGATAGAGACTTTCTCGGTCTTCATAAATTAAAAAATAAAACTATCAACTACTTCAAGTCAAACGATACCCATAAAGTAACCTAACTTAAATGTACGTTACTGAAGCCCTGATGGATTATGTAGAAGCTTTCTCTCAATGGGGATTTTTAATGGCTTTCTTATACTGTTTAGCTTCCAGTATAAATAAAGAAAATAAATCCTCGGTTTATTTATCAGCGCTTATGCTCTGCTCATATATTTCCAGTGGTTACATAAACTTATTAGAAAGTTTATATTTAAATTGGGCGCTCTACGATTTTATTACAATTTTAGCTTTGTTAACTTTACAGTACTTCAAAGTGCTCCAACGTTCTGCAGCTTTTCACTTCATAATAATTTCGTTAACGATAAATGCAGTACTTACCTTAATACTGCACTATGATCTATATGTCTTGTATAATATTGAGCCTTGGTGGTATTGGAGTTTTTATTCGATAGGTGTTAACTCTATAGATACTCTAATGATGCTTTCATTAGTACTCAATAGGAACATTATACAGATGCTACATTTAAAAGCCTTCAAATTAAACTTGAAAAAGTCGTAAAATAATGGGTGAACTTTTGGTAAGTCCAACAGTGTCATTGTACATAGGTGCATTTGTACAATGGGGATTCCTTATGGCATTTTTATACTCCCTTGCTCATTCGATTAATAAGTCTAATAAAGAAAGAGTTTATTTGTCTTTAGTTATGAGTATTTCATATTCATTTAGTATATTTACAAATCTTAATACGGTAACTTATCTCGATTTTTTGTTTTCCGATACTTTAACTCTCCTAGTTATTATTTTCCTTAGGTGGCTCTGGCATGGTGGTATTACCTATTTATATATTATTACTGGTTTAGCTATAAACTCAACTCTGCATTTTCTCATGCATTACGACATCTATATATCAAATAATACAAGCTACTGGTGGCTTTGGAATGCTTACGTAATAGGGGTTAACGCTGCTGATTTCATAATGGTAGCTATATTTTTTATAAACAAAGATTTTTTAGCTTTAGCTGCAATTAAAATATGGTTCCACAATAGTATTATGAAAAAGGAATAGAAGTAGTGGCTGATATACTTTGGGGTCTGGTAGATTTAGGATATAACGTAGCAATACTATTTACATGGTTCTTCCTAATCGCATTTTTATATAACCTATCAGCGAGTATTAATAAAAATGATAAAAGTAGAGCGCATCTTTCATTTATAATGATGGTTTCATATATATCTAGTCTTTTTATGGATCCACTGATTGAAAATCCTCACCTAAATTACTTCTATTATGATCTTGCTACTATTAGCGCCCTGATACTTTGGCGATTTATATATAAAAAATTAGTACCAATTGCTTTTGACTATTTAATTGTAGGGCTTTTTATTAATGCATGTTTATTTTTAGGTATGCATTACGATATTGAAATTGCAGGTACTCTTTACTATTGGTGGTTTTGGACAGTTTATATTTTTGGAATGTATTTTGTCGACTTTACAATGGCATTGGTATTAATCATCAATAAGGATATTTTAGGTTTGTATAAACTAAAAGGGTGGTTGCGAAATAATAAATTCATAAAGGGGCATGATGGCTGACATACTGTGGGATCTGGTAGCGATTAGAGATTATGTAGGTATATTTATTACATGGTTCTTTGTAATTGCATTTCTTTATAATTTGTCAGCAAGCATAAACAGTCCCTATAAAAATACAATGTACCTTTCTGGTATTATGATGATTTCGTATACCTTAAGTACACTGTTCGATATGGTTATAGTGTCTCACTTAAACTATTTTTACTTCGATATTGTAACTCTAATTATTATTTTTACGTTTCGGTACTGCAGTTGTGGCCCAATTCCTAACGCATTTTATTATCTTGTTTTTGGTTTGAGTATTAACGCATCTTTATTTTTAGCTATGCATTACGATATAGAGATTTTAGGTACTCTATATTATTGGTGGTTTTGGAACGTTTATGTATTTGGTATGTACTTTACAGATTTGATAATGCCATTAGCGCTTATCTTTAACAAAGATTTTTTAGGTCTAGTTAAGCTTACTAAATTTTTAACTGAAAAATTTAAAAGGTCACGCAATGCTTGATTTTTTATGGCAGCTGGCTGGTTTATACGACTATATAACCATTTTTACTACATGGTCTTTTGTACTCGCTTTTTTATATAATTTGTCTGCAAGCATTAACAAGTCTGACAAAAGCTGCACACAGCTTGCATTCATTATGATGGTATCTTACACCTCTAGTATTTTTATGGATCCCTTGAGCAAGACACCCCATTTGACCCTTTTTATATTTGATATCGTAACTATATTTTTTCTGATTATATGGCGGATATACTTTAGTAAAAATCTCCCCGTAGCCTTTTATTATCTTTTAGTCGGACTTAGCTTTAACGCATTTGTTTTTTTTGGAATGCACTACGACAGTATTGTTTTAGGAAATTTAGACTACTGGTGGTTTTGGGCCTTATATGCAATAGGGCAAATAATTTTTGATTTAACGATGCTTTTAGTTCTCCTAATTAATAAAGATTTTTTAGGTTTGGTTGCATTAAAACGGTATTTACTTAATCGTAGAAAAAGCACTCATCAAAAGGTTGAATAGAATGGAGGATCTATTTTGGCAATTAAATTCAGTTAATGAATATTTTGGAATACTTATTACATGGCTGTTTGTTTTTTCTTTTTTGTTCACTCTATCAATTGCCATTAATAAGCAAGATAAAAGCCGAGTTCACCTTAGCTTTATTATGATGGCTTCGTACATACTTAGTTTATTTATGGACATAACTACTGCAGCTCCGCATTTAAAGATGTTTATATTTGATGTACTAACAATTGCAGTTATTTTTATGTGGCGTATTTTTTTAGGACGCAAAATACCGTACGGATTTTATTATCTTATTGTAGGGCTTGGTATCAATGCCTCACTGTTTATGAGCATGTATATTGATAATACTCTTTATGGCAATCGGGACTTTTGGTGGCTGTGGATGCTGTATGGTTTACTTATGCCTATTATTGATATCACTATGGCGCTAATACTAATTATCAATAAAGATTTGCTAAAACTTGTTTGGTTAATTAAAAAATTAAAATCATCATCTATACAAAAGCCAAATTAGCGCATACAAGTTATGCGCTAATTCGGGAAGTGTTATTGGGCACCACAGCCCAATTTAGTTTTTAGCGCTTTGACAATTACAGGGTCTACAAACTCGCTTACATCACCATTGTGACGTGCTACTTCTTTAACAAGCGTTGATGAAATAAATGAATTTCGCTCTGCGGGTGTTAAAAATACACTTTCTAAATCAGGATTCAGGCGGCGGTTCATGTTAGCTAATTGAAATTCATAGTCAAAATCAGATACAGCCCTAATACCACGAATAAGCACATTAGCATTGTGATCGCGCGCAAGGTCAGCCAATAAGCCAGAAAAACCAATGACCTTAACATTATCTAAGTGACTTAAAATAGAGTTTGCAAGTTCAACACGTTCTTCAAGGTTAAAACAGGGTTTCTTACTTGGGTTGTTCGCAACCGCAACTAATACGGTATCAAACATTTTAGCTGCACGTTGAATAAGATCTGTATGACCATTGGTTAGTGGATCAAAGGTGCCAGGGTAAATTGCAATAACTTTCATAATGTTCACTATTTATGATTTTAGCGCTAGTTTAACAGTGTTTATGCCACAAAGCAGCCTAGCTAATAAAGCATATAAACACTTACTTTCTTTGAACAGGTCAGTCCAAGGTTTGAGTGTTTTAATGATTCATATTTGTTTATACTGTTTACCTCTTTTGAGTGTAATGTAGCCTATAGATAATTTGAGTATTAGCATATGAATACCAAGGATAAAATAATACACACCAGTATTTTGTTGTTTAACGAAAATGGTGAGCGTGCAATAACGACAAATCATATTGCATCAAACTTAGGGATGAGCCCGGGTAATCTTTATTATCATTTTAAAAATAAAGAAGACATTATCCGTCATATTTTTGCGCTGTATCGCGATCATTTAAATACTCACTTTAAACCTATTAATAAAGATGATGATGCATTTAATCATTTAACGGCTTATTTAGATTCGTTATTTGAATTGATGTGGCGTTACCATTTTTTTTACGACAATCTTGGCGATATACTCGCCAGAGACACTGAGCTAAAACAAGCTTACATTGATTTTCAGTTAGAGTTATTAGAGCAAGTTCGTAAAATTATTCTAGGTCTTCGCGATAGTGAAATGATTGCTATTGATGAGCAAGATGTCATTGATTTAGCCCATACACTAAAGTTAACTGTTAGCTTTTGGACGCCTTATATTAAGGCTCGTAGGCCAAGCGGTACCCTTGCTGAGCAAGATATATATCACGGTATTTTAAAAGTACTAACATTATTTAGAGCGTACAGTACCGATAAAAGTATCGATAAAATGAACCTGCTACGCGAAAAATACACCGAGTTAGCACAACAAGCCTTAGGGGCTGTGACCCTTCAAGATTAAAATTTTTCAATCTAGGAGCGATTAAATCGCGATGCGAGATTTGTAAGCCAGTAGGGTAACTGCTCCTGCGTTACCTTACTGACTAAATCTATATAGGCAACAAAGAGTTAATTGCCCTAAGGCAGAATCCTTCGAGCAGCGTATGTTTAGCATTTATGCTACGTTATCGCCTATTTATAGGGAATAATCACGCTACATAGGCTCTGCCTTGCTAAAATACCAAACACACTGCTGCAAATTCAACCTCGAAAGATAAACAGGCCCTCGCGGTTGCTTAGTCGATAATTATTGGTTGTTTCCTAGACGCTGAATTTTTTGCTATAATCGCGCGCCAAATGCCTGGGAGCGCGAATTCCCGCAGTCTAAGAGTGAACTATGCTTAAATTTATCGTCAAACTACATCCTGAAATAGCCATCAAAAGCCGTTCGGTCCGTAAACGCTTTACTAAAGTGTTAGAAAATAACATTAAGATTGTATTGCGACGTCTTGACGAAAAAGTACAAGTAAGAAATAACTGGGATAATATTTCAGTTGTTACAAAGCTTGAAGATGCACAAGTTCGCCTTGATTTTATCGACAGCCTTAAACGCATACCTGGTATCGTTCAGTTTATTGAAGTAACTGAGACGCAATTTGAAACTCTCGATGATATCTATCAAAAAACAATAGCGTTAGTGGGTCATACAATTGTGGGTAAAACCTTTTGTGTGCGTGCTAAGCGTATAGGCCAACACGACTTTACCTCGACTGATTTAGAGCGTTATGTTGGTGGTGGGCTAAATCAACATATTGAAGGCGCAAGCGTTAAACTTAGCCGTCCAGAAGTAACAATACGCTTAGAAGTAAAAGACGATAAAGCTTATATTGTTTCGCAAACGCATTTTGGTATGGCGGGCTTTCCACTACCAACGCAAGAAGACGTGCTTTCG
This sequence comes from Pseudoalteromonas sp. SR43-5, assembly GCF_014163835.1. Taxonomy (NCBI): domain Bacteria; kingdom Pseudomonadati; phylum Pseudomonadota; class Gammaproteobacteria; order Alteromonadales; family Pseudoalteromonadaceae; genus Pseudoalteromonas; species Pseudoalteromonas sp. SR43-5. Next base: position 5,908 of record NZ_JACJEA010000016.1, on the reverse strand, counting down.
CTTATGTCGGGTGGTTTTGACTCTGGCGTAGCAAGTTACCAAATGATTCGTAAAGGCGCACGTACGCACTTTTTATTCTTTAATCTAGGTGGCGCAGCGCACGAGATTGGTGTTAAGCAAGCGAGCTATTTTTTATGGAAAAAATACAGCTCAACACATAAAGTTAAATTTATAACAGTTGATTTTGAACCTGTTGTTGCTGAAATTCTAGAAAACGTTGAAAACAGCCAAATGGGTGTTGTACTTAAACGTATGATGATGCGAGCAGGAAGTGTAGTGGCTGAAAAGTTAAACATTCAGGCGCTTGTCACTGGTGAAAGTATTGGCCAAGTATCTAGTCAAACATTAGCGAACTTAAGCGTGATTGACCGCGTTACTGAAACGCTTATTTTACGCCCGCTAATTCAAAATGATAAACAAGAAATTATTAATCTTGCTCGCCAAATTGGTACAGCTGAAATGGCTGAAACGATGCCTGAATATTGTGGTGTTATTTCTAAAAAACCGACAGTTAAAGCCAAAATTGAAGTAATAGAAGCCGAAGAAGAAAAGTTCGATTTTGATGTGCTAGATACCGTAGTAAATAACGCGCGCATAATGGATGTACGCGATATTGACGTAGAAGCAAAGCAAGAGCTAAAAGAGGCTGAGTCGGTTGCTGATTTACCTGCAGGCTCTGTAGTAATTGATATTCGCTCACCAGAAGAAGAAGAAGCTGCACCGCTTGTAATCGATGGTGTTGAAGTGGTGCATTTGCCGTTCTTCCGTTTAGCTACTAAGTTTGGTGATTTACCAAAAGACACTGACTACTATTTATATTGTGACAGAGGCGTAATGAGCCAACTACAGGCACTTATGCTGCACGAACAGGGCTTCGAAACTGTAAAAGTTTATCGCCCGTAAAGTTAAAAGCTTATATAAGCGTGGTTTATACCACGCTTTTTTTTGCCTGAATTTTGACTAACAACTCATCGTTGTAAGGCGTTGGAATACTGTAAAGTTTACCTTGTTGGCTAATATAGCCACATATAGCTGATATTTCAGTTTCTCTATTGTGAGCTATATCTTGCTGCATTGATGAGTAATTATTTGCGGTTAACTCCATTATTTTATAAGCGGTATTGAGAGCTTTAATTAATGGGATATTAAGCCCTTGAGCCTTTGCAATATTGCATGCTTCAGTGAGTGCATTAAAAATTATTGTATTGTACTTAGGTGCACGTAATTCGCCATTTTTTACATTACTTAAAGCGCTTAATGGATTAATGGCAATATTGACGAGTAGCTTTTCAAAACGAAGCTGCTGAATGTTATTAGTAAACTTTAGGTTGGGTATTACTTTAAAAATATCAGCTATTGGCGCGCTATTTTGAAGTGCAAGCTCATTACAGCCACCAATAACGCTTTGTCCTTCACCTGTGTGTTGCACAATATATTGGTTTGATTTAAAGCCCGCTATGCTTGTCGTTAAAAAGTAGAGTGCTTGATGGGTGTTTAGCTGGTTATTTATCTCATCAACGTTGCCCATTCCATTATGCGAAAGTACAACAGAGCAATGTGTCGGTAAAAATGGCTTTATTTGAGAAAACGCATCAAGCACTTGAAAAGCTTTAACGGTAAATAAAATTACATCAAATTCAGTTGCTTTATCTAACTGATTTAATGAAATAAATTTTGCGTTAATTTTTTTTGATGCACCCTTAGCTCTGCTGTAAAAGCGGGTGTTTGTTGGGTTTTTACGAGTTAAAACACTGACATTATGCGATGCGCTCAAAAAGTGGCTCAGCAATAAGCCAATAGCGCCATCGCCAACGATTAAAATATTAGCCATGTGGGTTCTTTTTTCGAGGTGTAAAAATTACTCTAAGTAAAAAGTAGCTTGCAGCACCTGCAAAATCAGCAAAAAAATCACCAAGTGATGCTTGCCTATAAGGAAGTGCGTCTTGCATTATTTCTATCGAGGCGCCATAGCCTGCTAATAAGAGTATTTGAGCATATAAAGGAAGCTTAAAAGCCTTATCCATTATTATGGCTAATATAAAAAAAATCCCAAAATGGGCGACTTTATCAACATGAGGGAATAAATTTACAACGCCACCTTTTATTTCTTTAGCAAATAAAAAGGTGAAAGCCACTATGCTGATTAAAAAAACTGCTTGATAAACACGCCTTGTCACGACAAATCCTAAAATCGCTTAAAAAAGAGGCGCAAGTATATCAAACTAATTTAGTATCGCACCTGAACAAGATGCAGAAAAATGTAAAGATTTATAATTTTAGCGTTATAATTGCCACATAAAATTAAGATTAAATAGTTAGGAGTATACTAATGCCTTCATTTGATATTGTATCTGAAGTAGAAATGAACGAAGCTAAAAATGCGGTTGATAACGCAAACCGTGAACTAGAGACTCGCTTTGATTTTAGAGGCGTTGATGCATCTATTGAGCTAAACGATAAAACAATTAAGCTTAAAGCAGAAGCTGACTCTCAAGTTATGCAGTTGTTTGATATTTTAGCGGGAAAAATTTCAAAGCGCGGTATGGATGTAGCTAGTTTAGAACTTCAAGATATTAGCCGTGCAGGAAAAAATGTATTTCGTAACGTTGGGTTAAAGCAAGGTATCGAAAAAGACATGGCCAAAAAAGTGGTTAAAGCCATTAAAGATTCAAAAGTTAAAGTACAAGCCGCTATTCAAGGCGAAGAAGTGCGTGTGACAGGTAAAAAGCGTGACGATCTTCAAGAGGCAATGCAGGTAGTACGCAGTGCCGATTTAGGTCAGCCTTTTCAGTTTAAAAACTTTCGCGACTAATTTATAAACTGTTTTTAATAAAAATGCTTTAATTTGTCTATATTTGCAGACAGATTAAAGCTACTTAATTTTTACAACTTTCCCACCTTATCCTCTCGTAGTTCTGCATGTATTAATCCACCTTTTGATATTTAAGCTATTATATTTAATTGAATATAATAAAAATTTCACTCTAGAAGGTATTAAAATGAGACCCCATCAATTATTTCTGTTATTTGTTTTGCTTATATTTACCAAGCCAAGCTTATCAAAGCCAGTTGATATTGATGTATTGGTCGAAGATGGCTACTTTCCGATTATTATTAACGCGCAAAAAAAGCAGGGCTTTGCTCCTGAGTTTATTAATATTTTAAACGACGCACAGGAGGAATTTAACTTTATACTTATTTCTTTACCTGTAAAAAGGCTTACTTTGTCTGTTGAAAAAAATAACTTCGACGTTTTATTTTTAATGGCAATGCAATGGCTACCAAAAACAACGCAGAAAAACATTGAAAAAACTGAATTTTATACCATCACCAAAAACGAGCTTTATACACTCAAAGAGAATGCATCAGAACAAACTTATTTTGACAATCTGGACAAATTAACCAAAGTTGGGGTTTTAGGGTACTCGTATCAATTTGCAGGATTTAATACAAATGCCGAATACTTGAGAGAAGAGCACCAGGTAAGCCTTACAATCGATGAATTCAATGTAGTTAAAATGCTGCTATTAAGGCGCGCTGAAGTCGGGGTTTTAAACAGTATTGCTTATCAGTATTTTAAAAAGCAGAATATCTTAAATATGGATTTACTATTTAAGAGTGACGTACCAGATGCAGTGTATGAAACACATTTTTTGATTAACTCACAATCAAATAAAATATCTAGTAGCAAAATGGATGAAATATTAAATTTACCTACTACACAAATGCAACTTCAGAAGCTACTTGATAAGTACGGTATTCCTTCAAGCTATAATAATACAGCACTAAACTGAAATGGCTTTTAGCTATATAGACGTCCATTGACATTTGTAAACAAAATGCTCACAATGACGGCATATTTTCAAGGTGCTTGCTAGCCACTTCATGTAATGATTTTTTTAGCAGGATAATCGGGAAGTTGGTGCGTTTTCATGATGACTACAAGCCCAACACTGCCCCCGCAACGGTAGAGTATTGCATGTTTTTATGTGCTTACTGAGTCCGGAGACCGGCCTTGATGCAATCTTACTTACTTAAATCTTTGCGGTGGGCAAAGGTAGGGGACCTCATGTTAAACAAAACAACTCTAGGCGTTGCAATTTCTGCTGCGCTTTCATTTTCTGTGTCTGGTGCAGAGCAATCAATTGAAAAAATAACCGTTACAGCTAATAAGTTTGAGCAATCAATTAACGACGTTTTAGCGAGTGTAAATGTTATTGAACGTGCTGAAATAGAAGCTAGTAACGTACGCGATTTACCTACACTTTTAAGCACGCGAGTGGGTTTTCAGGTTAATCCAAACGGTGGTTTTGGTCAAAATACAGGTGTGTCACTTCGTGGTACAGGCTCTGGCGATACGTTGATTTTAATTGACGGTGTACGTACAGGCTCAGCAACACTTGGTCAAAAAGCACTAAATAATGTCCCTTTAAATAGTATTGAACGCATAGAAATTATTAAAGGCTCTCGCGCGGCTGTTTATGGCTCTGATGCACTCGCTGGTGTTATTAATATTATTACGCGTGAGTCAGATAACTTATCCCTAAGCGCTACATTTGGTTCTGACTCTTATCAAAATTATCAAGTTGCAGGCTCTGTAAAATCAGATGATATAACAACAGCATTTAACGCAGGCTTTGAAAAAACAGATAACTTTGATGTACTGCAAGGCGTAGCACCTGATGAAGATGGCTATGAAAATAAAAACCTTGGGTTTAAAGTAAACTACACCGATGCACATTACGGCGACTTTAAGTTATTAGGCCAATACAGTGAAGGTTATGCAGATTACGACAGTAGCTTTAGCCCAGCAGATAGTACGATTGAACGAGATGACTTTAAAAACTATCAACTTTCTGCAGGTTGGAGCAAAAACTACACTAACCAAACGCATAGTATTGATTTAGCGCTTTCAACAGATGATTCAGACAATACATATGTCGATTTTTCAGTTGGGCCAACAACAAGTACCTTTATAACTAAACGCACACAAATTGATTATAACGGCCAGTACCTGTTATCTAATGAACTTAACATTAGTGGTGGTATTAATTGGTACAACGATGATGTGTCGCATAGTTCGCAACCATTTGTTGAAGACAGCCGCGATGTACTTGCTGTGTTTGTAGGTGCTTACTATGATGCAGATAAAGTACTGGCTAATTTAACTGTTCGCCAAGATGATGATGAGCAATTTGGCGACGAAACAACGTATACAGCCGCTGCAGGTTATCATTTATCTGAAGATGCAACATTTCGTATAAGCCAAAGTACTGGCTTTAAAGCTCCTACATTTAACGATTTATATTATCCACTTTATGGTAACCCTGATTTACAACCTGAAAAATCAGTAAACCGTGAGTTAGGTTTGAGTGTAGATTTTGATATCGCGCAAGTTGATATTGCAATATTTAGAAACGATATAGAAGATAAGATTGATTACGATGCAAACTTTGCATTGGCTAATATCGATGAAGCACGTTACGAAGGGGTTGAATTTAGCTTATCTCAGCAGTTTTTTGGTTTTGATAGCAACCTTAACTTTGCTTACTTAAGCGCTGAAGACGAAGAAACGGGCGCAGAGTTGCGTAATGTTGCTAAACGTACTTTTAACTGGGAACTTGCAAAACAGTTTGGTGCTTTTGATGCAAGCTTAGACATGCAATACCGTAGCGACCGACAAGGTGCTGTGACGCGCTTAGGCTCTTATACACTCTGGAACCTAGCGGGTAATTATCAAGTAAATGAACATATTGAAGTTTCACTTCGTGTAGAAAACTTATTTGATAAAGAGTATAACGCTGTTGATTCAAACACTGATTTTACAACGGGTGAAGTGTATTACTACAACACGCCAGAGCGTCGCTTTTTTGCAGGCGCAAGCTACCGGTTTTAACGGTATTTATTA
>NZ_JACJEA010000015.1:0-113396 GCF_014163835.1 Pseudoalteromonas sp. SR43-5 | reverse complement strand
GTAAGTAAGTACCTAACATTTAAGGTGAGTGTCTTAGTTATTTCAATTTTTTTAAATAAAGTATGTAAGCCAAAAATATTTTTAATTTAGTTTTGAAATTTCTATAAATATCCATTTATAAAACCCTAAATCATCTTCCTCAGAGTTTTGATAAGGCATAACAGCAAAGTCATAATTAAGGACAAATATTAATTCTTCTATACTGTATATGCTTTCCGCTTTATTTTTATAGGCTTGCTTTACATCTTCCCATAATTGCATTATCGGAGTACTTATCTTGCCAGTACTCTTTCAACAATGCTGAGTTATTATGTTTTAAAGTAAACGCAGAAACATCTCCTCTCGTTAACGTATCAATATTTGGAAGTATTAATAGGGTTTTTGCCCAATACCTAGGGTAACTTTCAGGCAATCCTTCCCATGATTTTATTTGATTTATAACGTCTATATCAAGCTCATCATATTCTTGACTATTGATATCAAGTGATTTGTACCACACAAAATCTTCATCATATTTAAAGTCAATTGAGAAGTCGCCTTCGGATGTCATTTCAAAACGCGCTTTATTCCAAGGCACATCGTTTTCATCCTTTTGCATTATTTTATAGAGTGCCTCAAAAGCATCATCACACTCTGCATACTTATTGATACCGTTGATTTTATTCACATTGAAATATTATATATCATCATTAAGGCTGTATTGCTGGTTGGATTGTGTTACACCATCAGGATGAATTAAAAAAATATCAAACCAAGCGGTATCCCACCTTTCAGGCAAAGCATTAAACATCGCCTGACCAATGTGGCTATATATTTCATCTAACGTTTTAAACATCATTTATCCTAGTTTTTAAATCTAAATGGTGCAGGTTTTCCAGCAACTATGTACTCGCCAAATATTACTTTAGGTGTTGTATTATCACCATCGTATTGTACCAATATTTCTACCTCAACGCTTTTACCTCTATCTAGCTCTTTGCCCCACTCTTTTTCCATTTGTCGCCATTCGCCATAACGATTTTGGTCTTTTAGTTGACCAGAACATTGTGAAGTGGGTCTGCCTACTGCAGTATGAAATATACGTGTAAATCGGGTTGTGAGTTTTAACCAGTTTTCTGGGGATATATTAAGTCTTTCTAGCAAAGAAAGGTTTATATTATCAATATAGCCGCGTTTATCTTCTCGCATTATTTGCCCTGTTAACTCTACAAGTTAAAGGTACGATTTACGCTCAAATAGGGTTTAAATCTACATACCCCATTCAGGCTGCAAGTGCTGCTTTATTTATATTCAGCAGGTTTACCATCAATAATCCACTGCGGGATATAGCCATTTTCAATGGTTAAATCGTACCCTTTTACATCTTTAGCCAGTACAGCCATTGCTGTTAGAGGGATTGAAATGGCGCCCCGACGATCAGCACGTCTACTGTCTTTTCCTGTATTAAAATATTCTTTATGGAGTAATAGCGCTTTTTTCATTTCCTTATTATAAGCATGCTCACCCTCATCACTAAAAATAGCCATAATAATATCTACTAGGGGCCAATCTAAACGGCTAGCGTATAAATAAGCAAAGTCTTCGTAATCATCTGGGTTACTGGCAACTAATGCTTTTTCGATTGCTGAGGCTAAATTTGCACCTGGCGTAAATAGTGCTTTAAGTAAATTAACCAATGCGTAGTCAAATGGGCGGTTTTGCTCACCTAAACTAGCCTCTGCAAAAACGCTATTATCAATCTTTATTAAAAAATCAATAGCTTGTTTATTACGCAATATAATAGCGCTATATAAAGCAGGCAACCACACTTCAACCTTAGTTGAGAAATCATCAGCCTCACCTATAACCTCTATAAAATCATTATCGTAAGCTACTATAAATGGTTTACCTACACTTGCGTTACTCTGAAATGCTGCTAAAGCCATTTGCTGTCCGCGTGTTAAATAAAGCCATGCGTTTTTGCTATTTGGATTCTCTACCGCCTCTAAAGGAAAAGCCCTAATGAGGTTTCTCTCAAATTCTTCATGAAAAGACATACCACCGCCTGCTTTTATAAGAAAGAGGCTATCCTCGTCATCTTCAATATATTCCTCAACCATATCATCATAAGAAACTTGGCCATAACTATAGTGACTTTTTATCATTTTTTACCCTTTAAACTTTTACTTTAAACTTTGTAACTTCAATAGTTTTCTTCATTCCACTGTCATTGGCTTTTTGCTTAACACTGTACCACTACACCAATATACTTATTTACAGGAGCTTTAGGCGGACTTAACTTAGCATTTACTCTTGAATATTTTTGCGCTCTGTTAAATGTAATGAAATTAACCAAATACCCACTCTAATTGACCAAACCAAACTGTGATACTGAATTTACTTTTTAAGCTAACATTTTATATTTATGGCTAAGTTACCATCATTTAATCCATTAAATGGGTAATTATTGCGCTTGCATTTAGATAACACGCATAAAAAAACTGCACCATTGCAGTATAAGCACAGACGTCAATACAAAATACCTTAGCTAGCTAACGGCGTTTCTCTTCAAACCGTCCTATGCGATGCTTGTAAGGCTTGCCTGTAAAGTAGTCTCTTCCACATAAAAAATGCACGGCGCACGTAACGCGAAATAAAGTGGTACTAATTTGTATCAAACAAACTTACTTGATGATTTCATGAGGTTGCCATAAAAACTGCCCGTTTTACAATTATAAAAGCGTTGTACTTAGTCCACACAGCGTGAATATTAATGTTGGTGTCTAGTTTATTCTTTGTTTTTAATGATTGGGTTATTAGGATGTGGCATGAGAGTTACCTCTTATATATTTTAATTTAAAGATTCGACACCTTTATCAAAACGGTTAACTCTCACTTTTCCAAGTTAATGTGTTATATCTTGTCTGAACTAATACAAATTACACCACCAAGCCTTGTGGTTTGGATGATTCTTACTATTGATATTTATTAACTTTAAAGTGTTTCTATTGATTTATTTCCGAAACAATCAACCCTTTAAACTCTTGAGCTTTTAAATAAAAAACATGGAATTCTTTCACTTTTTTCACCCAATGATAATTAATTACACGTTCTCCATAATAGGCACCTGCAAGTTGCCCGTATATAGCGCCTATTGTGTCAGCATCTTCACCTAAATTAACGGCTAAAATAGCACCAGACTCAAATGTATCAGAATGATAAAATGCCCATAAAACAGCCTCTAGAGTATGCATCACATAACCACTAGCGCGTATTTGCGAAGCACTCTTAGATTTATATTTAGCTTCTACTATTAGATCAATGATCGATTGACATAATGGGTATTTATCCCAGTAACCGTCAATAGCTGTATAAATCCCATCTAGCAAGCTTTGTTTAGAAACACCATGTAAAGCTCCCCAAATCAATCCACTAAAATAACGGCATGCGTCCACAGCTTCTTCTGCGCCATGAGTTGTTATAGAACTTAAAGCTGCGTATTTAATGGCATATTCAAAATTATTATAATAACGAATTGGTATTGGTGCCAAGCGCATTAACGACCCATTCCCAGCAGAATCTGGTTCAGTGCTACCAGCTATAGGATCGCCTGTTTTCTCATAGTTTTTCAGAGCATTAACGACAGTATTACCAATATCAAAACATTTACCATTTACACTGAAAACACCATCTTTCCACCATTTACAATATAAATCCATTTGATCATTAGGATCACAAACTTTAGTACGGATAAGGCTATGAGCTAAGCAATACATCATGCTAGTGTCATCGGTCCACTCCCCGGCTTTCAAGTTAAACGGCCCACCTCCAACAATATCATCAATCGGCTCAAATGTTCCTGGAGCTTTAAACTCAAGCGTTGTGCCTAAAGCATCGCCAAGCGCACATCCAAGTAAAGCACCTCGAAAACGGTTAATGTCATCATCACAATCAACTCCTATACGCTGATAATATTCTTTACATTGCCCATCAGTAGGTCTTGGGACAGCGATACGATAAACATTATATGATGACATCCATTGTGTTTTATGAGGCTCTCTAGAACCACTTAATTTATTTGTCATGAAAGGAAATCGGAGATCATTAGGAATTTTATTTTCCATTTCTAACATTCGAATTATTGCGGAAGAGGTAATTAACTCACCAGAATCATCATAATATTTTTTTTCACTCATTTTAAACCTCTTCCAACTCTATGAGAGTTTTACCATTTACTTTTTACGATTAGTAACTCTAAATTTAGTTTCCGACTGAAACAATACTTCTTCCTCATTTGTCTTGTCTAAATTGCTTGATGAACTTTTAACATACATCATTTAATGTAAGTTATATTATTATTTTTGTATCACAATCTTTACTCAACAATCCAACGGACATAACAAGTAAGCCGAGGGCAATACGTACTGGTAATGATTAATACCACCCACTAAAAAATCGCACCTTAGTTTATAAAACGCTGTTGCTGTAGTAACTGTAGCGGTTATAACCAATAGTCAGGCTAATAAACACCAACTTAATTTATTATCTATAAATATCAAGATACTTACCTAAAGTATTATCCTCTTTTATAAATTCATATTGTTCTGTATCTCCCCATTCATTACCAACTTCATTGGTATCAGGGTGAAATAATAGTGAAACACCTGTTTTTGAATCCATATTTTGATTTAAACCACGGAAGCTATAATGCTCTAAAGTAGCAATTTTGTATTTTTCAACATAATTACCATTTAACTTAAAAAGCTGAACTTCCATATCGACATATGCTTCAACAAAAACTAGGTTTAGCTTTTTAGAAAGAACAGCACTAGCATCAAAGCTAAAATTTATTTCAATTAGCTCTTCTTTATAGACCCATGACAGGGTTGTACTAGGTGAGTCACCTTCTGTGTTAAACATTCTTTTTATTTTCACAAATCCTAAACAACTCTATTAAATATACTTTGAAATTTGACTTTTATAAGAATCAGGTTTTGCTAGCTATTTAAGTATTTACTTTCGTCCATTCTCTGCTAGCCCCTGGTTCATACCTTACAAACCATGGGTTTGGTTGTTGCTCTGCAGGTATAAAATTAATGGCGTTAGGGGTTTCAAATACACCTACAGGCTGCCCTTTATCTTTCAGACATACAAATTGCCCATCAATTAATTCGAATATACCTTGCTCGCCACCGGCAAGAAAAATGCGCTCGTCTATTGCCCCAACCCCATACCATGAATATTTAGCAGACCCAATATCTGTGAAGCCATCATTTGCATTACCTACTAATAAACAGCCACTTCGACCAGTAATAAAAACCTTTCCTCGTGAAAGTACTTTTACATCGGTAAACGCATCTTGTTGGGGAATGCCTGAGGGTAAGTTTATCTTAGTCCATTCATTCCCATTGAAATGATGTATATTTCCATCATAACCAACAACGTATACGTCATCAGAAGCTGAGCCATCTATTGCATTTGGCGCTTTTGGAAGTGTGTACTTAGACCAAGACTGACCGCCCCAATGAAATGCTGGGCCTGCAAAGGAAGTAACCCAAACATCTTCGTCTGTTGTTCCCCAAATAGCATTTAACTGGCCTTTAAATATTTCAGTAACATTCCACTTAATATCAAAACTACCTGAATTAAATTTTAATCGCTCGAATGGCGGCTGCTTAAAATTAATGCTGGCGTTAGTAAATACGTCACCTTGGTCATCAACAACCCATAAATTACCTTTGAGTGACAACCACATAGCATTAAGTTGAAAATTAGCACCTAAAAATGTTCTTGATCTTGTAGACCCATTATTTCTAGTTAAAGCTTGTACAGACCCTACTGCATTAATAGGGGATGCCTCGTTGTAATAGGTAGTTAATGCATAGTCTTTATCATCCCTTGCAGTAACATCAATAACATGTACTATTTCGTATTCCATCATAAACCTCTAGATTAGAAATCATCATCATCTTTTATACCATCAGTAATTGGTACATCACCACCACCGACTAAGTTAGACATCTGCGCATCTTTATCAACCCCAGCGCTATCTAAGTAGTTTTCGGCATCTATTCGAATTGCCTTGGCCACTAAAGCTGCTTCCTCTTCTGGGATCCTCGCCTCATATACGCCTGGCGCCCTTTCTATTGTCTCCATACTAAGCGACTTTGCTGTCTCACTCTCCATATGATCTAGCCACTCATTTACTGTGGCGTACTCGCCTTTTTGATCAAGCGATTTAGCATAGTCTTTTTCAACATCAGTAAGGTATCTGTGCTCAGTACCTTTACTTTGATCATCAAATACAAAGTATGTTATCGCATCGGCTTCATTGTAATTACCAAAGTCTTTACTAATTGGTGGCCAAAATCACTGTACCACTACATAACGGATAAAGTCAGTCTCTGCTCCCTCGTGCTTCTAGAAACCCTCTCGCAACTATATTGAATGGCACTAACGTCTTCTCACCACCGAGCTCTCGTAGAAGTACTCCTAATAAAGACATTTCCAGCGCGGCATCTTCATCAAAGACATTGAATTGTCGCAAGTATTAATAGCTCACTCTGAAGTTTGAACTTTACCTAATGCATCAAATATAAATTAGGATGGGTATCTAGTTTAATCCTAAATCTTTTGGGTAGTATTCATGATCGATAAAACTACTATCGTCAATATTATATAGCTTAACGACTAAAGCAGCTTCCCAACACCAGTAACCTATATATGCATCAGTATCCATTAAATGGTAATCTGGGCTTCCTTCTAGCTTATACCAAGCCTCTAAATAAGCCTTTACTAAGTTAGGACGTTGTTCTGGCTCACTTTCAATAACTTTATAAAGCTTGCTAAACCGCTTTTTAAAAAGTAATTCTTTGGATACTACGCGTCCAACATCCCCCATTTCAACTGCAATACTATCAAATAATGAATCAAGACCTTGATTACCAATTAAAGACAATATATTCAGGTAATACTCTTTTCCCATATCTAGGCAATAAGCAAAACTCAGCCATTTTAAGAAGTCTTCTAAATAGTCTTCACGTATTTCCTCCCAACCTATACGCTCAGCCTGCTCTATATCAGGCAAGGCATCAGCATAGTTCTTTTGCCATTGGCGGTATTCTAGTATTTTTAGAAGATCTGGTTTTAAAAATGATAAATCATCACCACGTGAATACTTTTGATGTAATAAGTACAGAGAGTCACTGACTAGCCTAAATGTACCTTTCATTTTGACTTCAATTGAATCAGTATCATCAAATTTGACTTCCTCAACATCTTCTTCAATACATTCTTTTTTAAACGCTATACGTTCGTCATAATATGCTTTATCTTTTAAGGTATCTCGTAACATGATTTGTTCTCTTATAGCTCAGGTGCTTTAACTATTATTTTTGCATTTTATCTAATTCTTTTACTGACAGGCTTCCATCTTTTTTATTGCGAATTAGTAGTTTTTGGACTCCTACTTTATCTTTCTCCCCCTGTGTCAGGATAGTTGTCGCCTCTAACTTTTAATAGAGGCAGATAAAATGAGACGTCGATTTACACAAGAATTTAAAGTTCAAGCTGTTGAAAAAGCATTATCTCAATGTGATGATGTTCGCCTAGAAGATATTGCGCTTGAATTAGGCATCGGTTATTCAACCTTGCAACGATGGATCGCGCTTGCTAAAAACCATGAATTTGAAACTAAAACTGCAAAATTAAGATGGGTGTCTTTATTATTTAAATTTTTATACATAGAATATGAAAAACTAAAATATTTTTAACTTAGTTTTGAAATTTCTATAAATATCCATTTATAAAACCCTAAATCATCTTCCTCAGGGTTTTGATAAGGCATAACAGCAAAATCATAATTAAGGACAAATATTAATTCTTCTATACTGTACTTGCTTTCCAGTTTATTTTTATAGGCTTGCTTGACCTCTTCCCATAAGCGCATTGCATTATCGGAGTACTTATCTTGCCAGTGCTCTTTCAACAATGCTGAGTTATTATGTTTTAAAGTAAACGCAGAAACATCTGCTCTCGTTAACGAATCAATATTTGGAAGCACTAATAGCGTTTTTGCCCAATACCTAGGGTAACTTTCAGGCAAGCCTTCCCATGACTTTATTTGATTTATAACCTCTATATCAAGATCGTCATATTCTTGACTATCGATATCGAGTGATTTGTACCACGCGAAATCTTCATCATATTTAAAGTCAATTGAGAAGTCGCCTTCGGATGTCATTTCAAAACGCGCTTTATTCCAAGGCACATCATCTTCATCCTTTTGCATAATCATATAAAGAGCATAAAAGGCCTTATTACACATTGAATTCTTATAAACACCATTAATGACATCTAAATCAAAATCAAAAGTCTGTTGAGCATAAGTGTATTTAGAGCCAATCGATATTGACACATTTAATCTGTATAAATTCACCTCTAAGTATGCTTTGTCCCATTTTTCAGGTAAGTGTTCAAACATACTCTGCCCAATATGGTTATATATTTCATCTATATCATCAAACAAATCAATTCCTTAATTATCAAAGTGTTGGGGGTTTTTCATCACCCCGTCTAAGGCGGTGGTTACACGTTATGACTTTGGTTTAGTGGCATCACCATCGTATTCTATCAATATTTCCACTTGAACGTCTTTCCCATCTTTACCGTCTCTGTAGTGGTACAGTGATTTTGGCCACCCATTAAGAAAGAAATGTTATGCTAATAAGCATACAAATTTGGGTGAAAAAATGACGAAATTAAAACGCGCAACGTATTCTGCAACAATAAAATTAGAAACAGCTCAGCTTGTAGTTGACCAAAGTTATACTCAAGAAGAAGCAGCCAAAGCGATGGGGGGGGTAAATCAACCGTCAGTAAGTGGGTTACTCAATTAAAGCAAGAGCGGAATGGCCAGACACCATCTGCTTCGCCAATGACGCCCGAACAAATTGAAACCCGCGAACTTAAAAAGCAAATCCAACGCATCGAATTAGAAAAGGATATATTAAAAAAGGCTACCGCTCTCTTGATGTCCGACTCCCTGAACAATTCTCGTTAATCGAGAAACTAAATCAACGAGAGCGTTTCGTTAAACTTAACTAGACACCCACTCTAATTTAAAAAGCAAAACTGTAGCCAAACTGCAAAAATTAGGTTGGGTGTCTTGTTTATTCTTATCTCTATATTTGAGGAGCGATCAGACACAACGCCAATACTATCGTATGCAAATTCAGCTAATTGTGATGCAACACTAGGTGATAAAATATTCATATAAATTCCCTTTTATCTAAAATCTTTAAAATAATCTTCGCTATCTTCTATCTCATATATTTCAAAATCATGTTCCCATCTACATATACTAGAAGCATCAAATTCCAAATTTGGATTATCATAATTAGGAAAAGTAAAGTTTACTTCTGTAGATTCTAAGTCAGCATTTAAGCTACTTAACTTGTATTTATATTCACTTCGTTCTTTTATGCCATTGAGCTTTGAGCTCCAAAGCTCATATTCTTCAACGCCATGAATTGCAGTAATAAGTTGATAAGTAACTTCATGGGAGAACATATCACCAGGTATTTTTGACTCAACTACAACTTCAGGCATATAAAACGTGCCATCGGAAGCTGTAATAACCTGATCTTCTTTTTCAATTTTATGTGCAAATTTGAGGCTGCGATTAATTAAAACACCTTCAACGGGATTGCCGTTTAAAGTAATAATCCCTTTAACTTCAGAGCACATGTGTACGTCATATTTTTTTATTAAACCAAACATAGTGGTTCTAGTCCCTACCTAAAAATACCTTAGAAATAAACTCTACCGAAACATACTAAAGTATTGGCTTTCGATTTTTAAGAATTGCTTGACTGACGCCTTTTACTTCAAACTGTTTAAGTAACGCAGCTATGCCATATTGTTTTTCGGCATCTATTTCTTTTTGGTAAAGCGGAAATAATCTATAAATATTTACAGGATTATTGTTATAGCTAATTTTCTCTTCAAGCAATAAAGCAATACCTTGATATGGCGTGCATTCAACTTCTCTAGAAATAATAATTACCCGTTGAGTTGGGTCTATTTCTACTTGGTTTATAACTTCCAACCAATCAAACAACCACGGGTATGATTGAGTAAGCACTTCTTCTGCCGTATCAAAACCTTGTTTTGTTACTTCAAACATTATTTCAGCATCTTTATTGATGTTTTCAGAAAAAACAGCAAATTTACCCTTTGCTTGTTTTGAATATAAAACACACGGAAACTCTTTACTTTGCACATCAGTCAGTGCGCCATAGTGAGCGCTTAACTTATCTTTAAACGTTTCAGTTATGGCTGAGACATAATTAAGTTCGTTTAAGTCCTCTTCAATGTTTTTATAACCTTGACCACGGCCAAAGCGAATAAGTTCTTCTTTAGTTTCGTTATTGGCGCCATTTTCTATCAATAGTTTGAGTAATTCTTTACTTTGGCTATAAACAGCATGTGATAAAGGTGAACCACCAGCATTATGATTTACATTAGCACCTAACTCGATTAATTTTTTTGTAGGTATTATTTCATCACTAATTAGTGCTATGCAAAGTGGAGTATATCCAAAGCGGTCTATACCTTCTATATCAAAAATACCTACCAAGAAATCAATTACTTTAGGCGAATCATAATCAGCAGCTTTATGTAACCAGTTACAATCGCCAAAAAAAACATGTTCAACTATTTCTGGGTATTTTTTAAAAAAAGACTGTAAAGACTTTACATCATCTTCAATAACAAATTCCATTGCGGTTTGTACTAACTCTTGGCTCATGTGTATGAATTACCTCTTGTATGTTCTGCAGCAATACGTCCCATCTTTCTTAGGGCTTTAATTACTGCTTTTTTAGTTTTTGGCGGTTTTGTCTTATCAGCATCAGCTAAAGCTTTGTAAACCATCTTAGCCATTTCTTCAGTATGTAACCCTTCAATATTAGGTGCCCATACTAGATTTTCTTTACCTTTAAGCCAATCAATATTATGTTTCTCTAAAATAGCTTTACTCTTAAGCACCCACTCTTTTTGCTTACCACTACCCTCTTTAAATACAATATGGTGAGCATGCGCATTTTCCATCTCTTCGGGGCTTGGTTTAGCAACGCCATGCTCTTTTTCTAAAATTTCACCCCAATGAATGTTGGCTACTTTTTCATTGTTATCAATATGCTGCTGAGCAAAATCTTTTATACTGACGGTTTGAGATATCCTTTTGCCCGATGGCGTCTCTCTTGTTATTGTAATTTTATTTTCTTCAGGAAGAATATTTTCAAAGCTGTACTCATGCTTTTTACGATTCACCCCTCCTTCTGGTGGATAATCAATTGTAGATATATCTTTATTATCAATTGGAGTACATGCTATCGCCATTTTAAAAATCGCATCTACTGTATCTTGATCAAAACCATTACCTACTAACGAATCCAGCTTATTTTTTAATCTTTTTTCACCCTCTGCACACAATAATCCCATTGGATCCACCCAATTCACCGGATTGGGTGCATATTGGTAATGGTTTATCCCACCCACTAACCCTATTGGGTCTTGGTTTATAAAGCGCTGTTGTTTGGGGCTGTAATAGCGGTAGCGGCTGTAATGTAAGCCACTTTCCTCGTCTAAATATTGCCCTTGAAAGCGTATTGGCTGAGTGAAGGTTTTTTCTTTATTAAACTCAAACTCGACTTCTGGTTCTTCATAACCATACACATCGGCTTGGTTTTCCCATACTACTTGCGCGCTGCTGTTTGTTACAAAACGTGGGGTATTAAGTTGGTCTAGGTGGTAGTAGTACACCTCACCTTGTTTAATCAGCGCAACTGGGTGAAATTGATTCGGCAGGTTGATATACCAGGTATATTCACCGTGTTGGCATTCGCCGATTAACTGGTCGTTATCCCAAATGTAGTCAATTTTACCGTGCTCAGTGTGCTTGGCGATACGACGACCTAGTGGGTCGTAGTCGTATTGGGTAAGCGTGCCGTTGTTGTTAAAACAGCTTAACTGATTAAACGCGTTGTATTCACGACGGGTTTTAATGCCTTTGCCGGTTTCGCGTATTTGGTTACCGAACTCATCGTAGTAAAAGTCGCTGTCGCCAAAGTGTGTTAGGCGGTCGGCGTCGGTGGCACTGTTTATTGTGGTGTTGTTAGTGCCTTCATTGTTTGCTACTGAGTCAGCGTTGCTACTATTTTTACTACTACTTTCACTACTATTTGCTGCTAACTCATTGTATTCGCTATGGGTGGCGCGCGTTAAATCAATAGAAGAGCTGGCTGTATACTCGTTGCTGGCTGCATCATGTTCTATTCCCTGCTCGCCTGTATCTCTAAGGTCTGCATCGCTTGTGTTTGATTTAACTGTTTGGCTTTGTGGGTTACCAAAGCTATCCCACTGGTAGTATGTGGTTGTATCAGCACGTGAGCCTGCCAATTTTGGTTGTATTAACTGGCCGAGGCTGTTGTATTCAAAATTGATATTTTGGCTGCTTACGCCTTCGTTTTTACGGGCAATAAGCTGGTTGACGCTGTCGTAGTTGTACGTACAGGTATCAAATAATGTTTGCGATGGATGTGTAAGCTGCTGCTGCGTTATGCGGTTAAATACATTAAACTGTTGAGTAAGGGTTATGCTGTTACCAAACTGCTGGGTTTTAATATTGCCTTGGCTGTCGTAGCTTAATGTTACAAGCGGCTTCGCAAGTTCAACCTCTTTGCTATTGTTTTGCAGTAAGTTAATGCCGCTTAGCTGGCCAAACTGGTTGTAGCTGTATTTAAGCGTGGTTGAGTCTGGCAGGGTAAGGGTTTGCCTTTTGCCGTATTCGTCGTAACTGTATTTTAAGGTATGCGCTTGTTGCTGGTTATTTACTTGCTCGGCGCACAGAAGCCTGCCGCCTTTATCAAACGTTTGTTTAAGTGTTGATTGCGCATTATGTGCACGCGCAATTTTACCTTGCTTTGTGTAGCTGTAGTAATTGGCGTTATTAACGATATGTGAGTCGCTTGCAAGGCTTGCATGCTGCGCAGTTACGCGGCCAAGGCTGTCGCGCTCTATTTTTACATGGCGTTTATTGCTTTGCGTTACTGAGGCTAAGCGGTTACAGGATAGTGAGGTTAATTTTGTATGTTGACTGCTTACGTCTTCGCTTTTTTATGTTAAGAGCTGTTTTCACTTAGGGAATCACTAGAAGTAAATAATCCTCGTGTCAGTAGTTTAAGCTCTTGCTAAACTGATAAGGTGAAATAGATAAGTCAGTTTAAATAGCGACCACTTATTGCTTTTTTACACTAATTATGAATGTAAATAATATTAATAAAATCTATTACTGTAAATTTTGACGCAAATAAAAGAGTGCAGTATAGTACTGCTAAATTACTGGATGTAATATTTTATTTAATATTTACCTTAAAGGACTAAAACATGAAATTACCACTAATTTTATCTGCTTTTTTGTTATCTACCAACGTATTATCTGCCACCGAAACATCCAAAGTTTATTACAGTTATGACTCAGAGCGTGAAGCACAGCTATTCATTGTACCTAATGAAAAACAAGATACATACTATGTTAACTACCGAGGATTCGAGCATCACTTCGATGAGCAGACTTTATTATATAAAAGGTTCAAAAACGATATTGGAGAAGGCTATTACCTAAAACTAATTGGCATGCCTAATGTTAATTTTAGAAACGATAAAGACCAAACAATAATATCTGGCACTCTAGTTTCTTATTCAAATGTATATTTAGACGATGGTACTGTAACTAAAGTTATTTATCAGGGCTCTATAGACAAAGCTAAAGAAAGAAGAATTATTGAAAAATACAAAGAACGACAATTTGAAACCTTTAGCAAAATTGAAGCTAAAAAGTTGTATAAAAAACATTTAAAAAGCCTTAATGAAAAGTGTGGTACGCAAATTGTCCTTGATGTCGCTTGGTCTAACTTTGGCAAAAACAATTTGAAGACTACCCCATCTAAACTTTCAGCTTATTTACAATCATTAGAAAAAGTATGTTTAATTGACAATGATTATGCCTTAGCAGTAAAAGATATAAAAAGTGTTAAGGTTTTACCATCGAGCACTCCCGATACTCAAAGTGCAGAGTTTAATAAAAGCGAACTCACGATTCAATTAGGTAACCAGGTAGAGAATCTGCCTGAAGTTAGTTATGAAGCAATATATAATATTTTTTAAACACTAAAAGGAAGAAGTTATGAAACAAAAAATTTTAGCCGGACTTATTATTGCTGTTTTCAGCTCATCTGCTTATGCATCTATCAAAGACAAAAAAGCAATTAGAGCTGCAGATGCAAGTATTGCAGAAGAAGTTGCAAAAGTTAAAGCTTCTTGTGGAAACGCTAAATTAGATGTAAATGTTGATTGGGATGACTTTAAGAAAATGGCTGCTGCTAATGAAGCTAAGCTTGCTGATGATAGATACCAAAGCCAATGGATTATGTCTCATGCGGGTCAACGCACAGTAGCTGTTTTAGAGGCTGTTTCTGAAATATGTAAAGATGATGCTGATTATAAAGAAGAGTTAGCACTGTTGACAAAGGTTACTGTTTCAGCAAAACAAGATTTTAAAGATTCAAAGAGTGAGTTTTCACTTGATGATACTGTTTTAAAAGTTAAATCAGGTCATAAAATGACAAGACGAGCATCTGACTTTACTAAAAGTATTAAAGAATTATACTAATAGTTTAATATGACTATTGATATGGGCCAGCTATAAGCTGGCTTTTTTATAATATTTACTTTATGTGGGTTAATAAAATTTTTAAGTGTATTAGAATATATTGATGTAATACCAATCATTAAAAGGATCACCATGTCTAACTATAACGAATCTCCAGAACAAGTTGAACAGGCCACTCAGGGCTTTGTTATGCAACAAACTATGTTACGTATTAAAGATCCAAAGCCGTCGCTTGAATTTTACCAAAATGTATTAGGTATGAAGCTGTTAGGTAAGTATGATTTTCCTGGTATGAAGTTTACGCTTTACTTTTTAGGCTACGAGCAAGAATTACCACAAGGTGATG
The DNA here is from genome assembly GCF_014163835.1 of Pseudoalteromonas sp. SR43-5. Lineage (NCBI taxonomy): Bacteria > Pseudomonadati > Pseudomonadota > Gammaproteobacteria > Alteromonadales > Pseudoalteromonadaceae > Pseudoalteromonas > Pseudoalteromonas sp. SR43-5. The sequence continues at coordinate 98,337 of NZ_JACJEA010000015.1, read as the reverse complement.
ATAAAACTAAAGCAGAATGGGTGTTTCGTCGCCCTGCGCTAATTGAGTTAACCCATAACTGGGGCACTGAAAGCGACGACAGCTTTGAGGGCTACCACAGTGGTAACCAAGAACCTAAAGGATTTGGCCATATTGGTATTAGCGTACCGGATGTTTACGAAGCCTGTGAGCGCTTTGTAAAATACGATGTTGAGTTTGTTAAAAAACCAGATGATGGCTCAATGAAAGGCTTAGCATTTATTAAAGACCCTGACGGCTACTGGATTGAAATACTATCTGCCGAAGGAATTACTGAGATTATTCTTTCTCAGTAATCACTGTTTATATCAGAAAACCAGCTTAAAGTTGGTTTTCTTAATTATTTTTACTCACTAATTTGACACTTTAAATAGCTTTAAATAACTACAACAAGTAATTTATAAGCCTAGGCATCGGTTATTGTTACTTGGCAATTGTTATAACTGGCCGCTTGTTTTTGCGCAATATCTCTTACTCTAAAGTTTGTTGAGTCATTAGGAAGTATAATTAGGTCTTCGTCGGTTATTGATAGCGTATCGACTAGCGTGTTTTGATCTGTTAAAAAATCGACCTTAAACTTTATATTTTTAAAGGTGAAGTTTGATTCGTTTTTTACCTGCCCTATGCATGTAACATACAATGCATCGTTTTCATTTTTAGTGTTAATTTGGCTTACATTAGCGATTAAGTTTTTTTGTGCTAGCTTAAAAAAGTAACGATTTTATAATACAACACAATGCACTGTATATAAACACAGTACATTAGATTTTAGCTTTTTAACGTAAACATAAAAAAGCCAGCGGTTAAGCTGGCTTAGAATATTTACTAACTTACATAGTTACTTGCGTAGTGCGTCGATTCGAGCATCAAGCGGCGGGTGGGATGAAAACAGCTCAGCAACACCTTCGCCACTTGCTATACCAAAGGCCATCATTGAGCCTTCTAATTGCGAAGGATGGTTTTGCTTTAATCGCTCAAGTGCGGAACGCATTTTATCAGCACCAACTAGTTTTGCTGCGCCGCTGTCGGCTGCAAACTCACGTTTACGGCTGTAACTTGCAACCACTATGCTTGCTAGCACGCCAAATAATACTTGGAATAACATATCGAATAAGAAGTATGTCCAGCTACTGCCGCCCTCTTCTTCATCGCTATTAATAAAGTTATCTACAATGCCTGCCAGTACTTTTGCGGCAAATATTACAAAGGTATTTACCACGCCTTGTATTAGCGTAAGCGTTACCATGTCGCCGTTAGCCACGTGCGATACTTCGTGGGCGAGCACGGCTTCGGCCTGATCTTTGGTCATGTTGTGCATTAAGCCTGTGCTTACTGCCACTAACGAGTTGTTTTTACTTGGGCCCGTTGCAAACGCGTTCATTTCTGGGCTGTCGTAAATAGCCACTTCTGGCATTTTGATACCTGCTTTTTGTGCTTGCGCAGATACCGTTTGTACAAGCCAATGTTCGGTTTCGTTTCGAGGCTGCGTAATTACGTGCGCGCCTGTTGATTTTTTAGCGATCCATTTCGACATAAATAACGAAATAAACGATCCACCAAAACCAAATACTGTGGCTATAAGTAAAATTCCGCCAAGGCTACGATGGCTTAAGCCCAGCGCACTCATTATTATTGAAAGCACTACACCTAATACCAACATAACCGCTAGGTTAGTTAATAAAAACAAAAATATACGTTTCATATTGTCCTCACAAAAATAGGTTTGATCACCGAACATAAAATTAAATTAGGTTAAAGCAACCACTGCGTCATGACACACTATGTCATAACGTTAGCGCTATTCTGTGACAAACTATGTCATAACACAAGTGTTATTTATGTGTTTATTGATAATTTTTTTAGGAAGAGTTTTACAGCAAATTTAAGACTAAAGTTTCTTTATAAATCAGCTTATTACAAGCTGTTATTAAGCTCTGCCATATCAATCGGAAAACCACGCTCGTGTGCCAATATGCGTGCAACTTCGTCAATTTTTTCGCCGCTATTATGTTTAAGGTACGACCATTGGTGGGTACTTCGGTGATGATTTACAGCAGGATCGCTACTTATTATTCCTAATTTTATAAACTCACCCACTATTTGATCTGCCGCTATTAACGTTGACGATGCTTTAACATTTTCGGCCCGTGCGTAACTAATATGCGAATATAAACTTACATCGGCTACGCGCAAGGTGTCGTCATCACCTGGGATTTGTTGCCCGCCATACAAGGCATTATTTTGTTTATTAGCAGTTTTAAACGCAGGGACAAACTCGGCTACATAATCAATTGCTGTTTGGGTACGTGTTTGCAATGCTGCTTTGTCCCAGCCATCTTTAATATAATGCAGGTATTTATTGGGAAGTTTAGGTTGTGCGCTCATTGGCGTGGCATCAGCTAACCCATCATTAAACAATGTAATGTTGTTAGTCATGCCATGTATTTGAAAGTATCCGTTAGGGTAAGGGGTTAGCTGCGCCATACCTTCTGGCGTACCTCGGTTACCATAAATAATTATTTCGGGTATTTGCCCACCAGCACCTTGCCAATGAGTAATGTAAGAGGCTTTAAATTCGACCATGCGTTTTACATCTACCCCAACGAGGTCGTCAATAATACCGGTTTGAAAACCACACGCATTAATTAGGTAATCTACCTCAATGGTTTGTGAATCGGCTTGTGTATTGGTTGAATTATCATGTTGTTCATCAAGGCTTGGCTCTGATTGATACCCAATGCGCCACTTAAGTGTTTGCTTATCATTATTGGTATTTATAACTGGCGATACATTTTTAACACTGGTGCTTGTTAAAACATGAGCGTGTTTGTACTGTGCAAGTGCTAGTTGTGCACTGGCCGATAAACGAAATATATTCCAACCATATTCTTGTGCAACAATTAGCGGAAACTTTAGCTTGTCTAAATCTAAATGCTTAGCAACGGGTATCATCCACTCATCTAACGACGTGGGCTTGGCTACTTGTTTTTGCTTGGCAAGCTTTAGCATTTGCTCATAACTATATAACTGATAATAATGCTCTGGCTCGCCTAATACTTTATTAGCGCTATCTTGCTCAACAAGCTCGCTGTAGGCTTTTACTAATTTATTTAAACGCGGAAATAAATCTTCCGGTGAGTCGTCATCGCGTTTAGGCACTGCAAATACTGTGGGGCGAACATCGATGGTGTAAGGATAAAGGCGCGCAATATCTATACATTGCTTGAGTAAATCTATGCAGTCTTCGTCGGGTATTTCACGATATAAGTTGCCACCCGCATGCAAATGGCACATTGGAGGGCCATCAATTAACGACTTTTTCTTTTCAAGCACATAAGTTTCTAGCCCTAACGCAGCAAGTCTAATGGCTATTGTGGCGCCAGCTGTGCCTCCACCTATTATACCTACGCGTTTTTTAGGTAAGCCATAGTTTAGTGCTTTTGGCTCAGCGCTTACGTGCGCATCTGGGGCGTAGTTTTCAATAAATGGGTGCGTCATATAGTCGTTATGTCCTTAGTAACATTGTCTTTAAAGCAAGCTATGTATTTATAAACGTTTATATGTGTACTAAGGCTGACTATTTCAAGATTTACCTAAAAAAGTAAATATTTTTAAACCACTTAAGTATTTATAGATAACGCACTAAGCAAGCTTTTGTATATTTGTAACTTAGGAGTTTGCTCGCTGTATGGGCTTATAGCAAGTATTGGAAACGGTAAACGTGCTTTAAGTGAATCAAGGTTTGCTTGGTACTCGTCCATGTTTTTATCTACTTGGTTTGCAATCCAGCCAACGCAGTTTATTCCCATACTTTGCATATGCGCAGCGGTTAGTAATGCATGATTTAAGCAACCTAGCTTCATGCCAACAACGAGTATTACCGGCATTTTTTCTGCTTTAACCCAGTCGTATAAATAATCGTTTTTATTAATAGGTAATGCCCAACCACCAGCGCCTTCGGTAAGTATAATGTCAGCGCCCTGTTGTTTTACGTTTTTATAAGCATCACTTAGTTTATCTACAGTAATACTCACTCCAACTTTCTCAGCGGCTATGTGAGGTGCAATAGGCGGTGCAAACGCAAACGGATTTACTACGTCGTATTTAGCGCTCACTGTTGCGCTTTCCATTAGTATAAGGGCATCGGCGTTTACTAGTTGATCGAACGCCATTTCGCAGCCAGCAGCAAGGGGTTTAAAGCCAATGGCTTGTTTTTTATGTTGGGCAAGTAATTTTAATAGCAAACTGGTAACGTGGGTTTTTCCGGCATCGGTGTCGGTGCCTGTTATAAAAAATTCTTTCATGCGTTGCCTTATGATCTGAATCTAAGTTTGGTTTAATTTTAAGTTTTAACTTAAGCAATTAATCGCTTTTTTCTAATGGCTTTTTTCTAATGATAACAGCACCACATGATAAGACACACATGCTTTATTATTTATAAGCGGATACGCACTGCATACTTTTTGTAGCGCCGATTTGGTAAGTAACCCTTGGCGCGTATTGGTATGATTTTGCGTTGTTGCGCCAATGGCTTTAATAGAGGCAATAGCTTTTAAAGGTGTTGTGTATTCATCGGTATAAATACGTTTTTTAGCGCTGTTAATAGTAAATCCTGCATTTTGGACTGATTGGTTTATATACAGTTCACTATTAAAGGTATTTATGTGGCTGTTTGAATCAAGCGCTGCAAAAGCTGTTTTTATTTCATTTAGTGAGCCCTCTACCAAAGTGCTTATGTACGCCTGCCCGCCTGGTTTTAATATGCTGTAAAGTGATTGCATTAAAGCCGAAAAATTAGCAGACCACTGCACTGCAAAGTTACTGTAAATAACATCAACACTGTTTGCTTGTAGCGGTAAGTTATCCATATCGGCGCATATTTTGGGTGTGGTTAAATCACTACTTTGCAGCATGTTTAAGCTCAAATCCATGGCAATAACGCTTGCAAACATACTTTGTAAGGTATGCGTATTAACAAGCGGGCCTGCGCCTAAATCAACACAAAGCTTATTTTTATTAAAGCTTGGTTTTATGAGTGAAAATAGATCGCTCGCAGCATGTTTTTGTACATTTGCATGGGTGTTATAACTCGCCGCCGCTTTTGAAAACTTACTTTGTGTAGACTTTTTAAGCTCCTTGTTTAGCTCTCGATTTGGCTCCTTATTTAATTCTTTATTTGAATCGCTACTCACTAGGCACGGTTTTACAAGTTGTGTTTGCACTAGATCTGTTTTTAATACTGGCTGAGCAGTCATGCTATTGCACCTACTAAATGCTTAACTAAGTGCGTTATGTCTTGCTCGGTATGTGCGGCGGTTAAAGTAATGCGTAAACGTGAGGTGTTATGTGCAACCGTTGGCGGTCTAATTGCAGTGAGCCAAATACCCTGTTGTTTAAGTTTATCTGCCGCTTGTAACGTTTGCTCAGCACAACCTAATACAATGGGCTGTATGGCTGTATTTGATTCCATTACTGCAATATTATGGGTTTTAGTGAGTTGCTTAAATAATGCAATATTGGCATTTAGCTTATCGCGTTTATCATTGGCTGTTTTTATGTTTTTAATACGCGCGAGAGTGTGACTTGCCATAAGCGGCGACATGGCGGTTGAATACGTGTAATCGCGATTAAACTGCAGCATGTAATCAATAAACTGTTTACTTCCTAATACACACGCGCCACTACTAGCCACTGCTTTACCAAAAGTAATGACTAATATATCTGGCAGCGTTTGAGTAATAAACGCTTCGCAACTGCCTAAGCCTGTTTTACCTAATACACCAAAGCCGTGTGCGTCGTCAATCATTAGCCATGCGTTGTGCTGTTTTGCAAGTGCGAGTAATTCCTTAAGAGGCGCGGTATCGCCATCCATCGAAAACACACCTTCGCTTATAATTAGCTTGTTTTGCGCTTTTGATTTTTCGAGCCTTGAACGTAAGTGATTCATGTCGTTGTGATTAAAACGCACTAATGCCGCGTTTGAGTGCATAGCCCCGTCAATCAAACTTGCATGATTTAACTTATCTTGAAAAATAGCGCTGTTTTGTGCAGCCGCTTTATCTTGAAACAGCGCTTTAATTACGCTGCTATTAGCGCTAAACCCTGAGTTAAATAGCATTCCTGCGCCATAACCAAATTGCTCACATAAGTACTGTTCAAGCGCTTTTTGCTGCGCCTGATAACCGGTAACCAATGCTGAGCTGTGACTCCCTAATGCGTGGGAGTCATTAAGTTTAACAGCCTCATCACCAAAGCCTAAGTAGTCGTTACTGGCAAAGTTAAGGTAGGTTTTATTATTAACCGTTATGGTGCGCGCTGTTGCATGTTGTACTACGTGGCGTTTACGAAGTAACGCACCTTGCAGGCGAGCCTGCAGATGCGTGTTTATAAAATCAAAAGGCATTGATATAAGCCTACGCTTCGTAAAACAATTCAGAGGTTGCTTTGTCGGCTACTTGCGATGAAAGCGAGGCTTCAACTGCTTCGTCTGAATAGTCGTGACGTTTTTCTGGGTTCATGCCTAGTTTTTTAATTAGGTTCATATCGGCATCAGCGTCGGGATTTTCGGTGGTAAGGAGTTTATCACCATAAAATATTGAGTTAGCGCCTGCAAAAAAGCACATCGATTGCATTTGCTCGTTCATGGCGTTACGCCCTGCCGATAAACGTACATAACTGTGTGGCATCATAATGCGCGCTGTTGCTATGGTACGTATAAATTCAAAGTGATCTAAATCGTCTACGTTTTCAAGCGGAGTGCCTTTAACTTTAACGAGCATATTAATAGGCACGCTTTCTGGCTGTTGTGGCAAATTAGCTAGTTGCATAAGTAGTCCAAAACGGTCGCTTGCTTGCTCACCCATACCGACTATTCCGCCCGAGCATACTTTCATACCGGCATCGCGTACGTGGTCAATGGTATTTAATCTATCTTGAAAAGTACGGGTTGATATAATTTGCTCGTAATACTCAGGTGACGTGTCAAGGTTATGGTTGTAGTAATCAAGCCCAGCGTCTCTAAGTTCATGGGCTTTTTCATTTGTGAGTTTACCTAGCGTCATACAGGTTTCTAACCCTAGCTCTTTTACTTCTTTAACCATTTGCGAAATGTATGGCATGTCTCTGTCTTTTGGATCTGACCATGCAGCCCCCATACAAAAACGGGTAGCGCCTTTTTGTTTTGCAAGGCGTGCTTGCTCTACTACTTTTTCTACTTCTATTAAGCGTTCGCGTTCTAAATCAGTTCTGTAATGGCCCGACTGCGGGCAGTACTTACAGTCTTCTGGGCAAGCGCCTGTTTTAATTGATAACAACGTAGAAATTTGCACTTCATTTGGGTTGAAGTTAGCACGGTGAACCGATGCGGCTTTAAACAGTAAATCGTTAAATGGCATTTCAAATAATGCTTTAACTTCAGCGTGGGTCCAATCGTGACGAACAGGTGCAAGTTCCATAATACTCTCTTATTTTTTTCTCAGCGGTGATATTGGCTTAGTCTACGAGTTGAAGTACCATTGTCAACGAAGCCCACCAAGTTAAAGTTTACATATGATTAAAAAGAATACGATTGACCTTGATTTTGATCGTGAGCACATTTGGCACCCATATACATCGATGACTAAGCCAATTCCGGTATACCCTGTTACACATGCTAATCAAAATATTATTCACCTCGAAACTGGCGAGCAATTAATCGATGGCATGGCCTCGTGGTGGAGCGCAATACATGGCTATAATAACCCTGTTATAAATAACGCCATGATTGAGCAAATTAATAATATGAGCCACATTATGTTTGGCGGTATTACGCATAACAGCGCGGTAGAGCTGTGCAAAAAAATAGTAAATATAACGCCGCCTAGTTTAACTAAAGTGTTTTTAGCCGACAGCGGATCGGTAAGCGTTGAAGTAGCAATAAAAATGGCGCTGCAATATTGGTTAAGCCAAGGCATTACAACAAAACAAAAATTAATGACGCCTTACAAGGGCTACCATGGCGACACCTTTGCAGCCATGAGCGTATGCGACCCAGTTAATTCAATGCATAGTTTATATTCAGGCTTTTTACCTGAACACGTTTTTGTGCCTGCACCGGTTAGTCAATTTGGGTTCGAGTTTAACCAAACTGAAGCCCAAGAGCTTGAAGAATACTTTAAAGCAAACCACAGCCAAGTAGCCGCCTTTATCATTGAGCCTATTGTACAAAACGTAGGTGGTATGAACTTTTATCACCCTGATTATTTAGCCTGCGTGCGTAAATTATGCACCCAATATAACGTACTGCTAATTTGCGACGAAATTGCCACAGGCTTTGGCCGTACAGGTAAATTATTTGCTGTAGAGCACGCCAATATAGAACCCGATATAATGTGTATTGGTAAAGCATTAACCGGCGGTTCAATGACGCTATCGGCCACTATCACTAGCGATAAAATAGCCATTGGCATAAGCGAAGGTGAAGCCGGTGTTTTAATGCACGGCCCTACGTTTATGGGTAACCCGCTTGCCTGTGCAGCGGCCTGCGCAAGTATTGATTTATTACTTAAGCAAAACTGGCAACAACGAATAAAGCAGCTAAACACCCAGCTACAACAACTTAATAAATGCAGTGAACTAGATGCGGTTGCCAATGTGCGTACCTTAGGAGCAATAGGCGTTGTTGAACTGAACGAGGCTGCGGGCAATGTTGATGTTGCTAAAATTCAGGCTTATTTTGTAGAGCAAGGTGTATGGATACGCCCATTCGGTAAACTAATTTACCTTATGCCACCGTATATAAGTGACGACACAAGTATAAAAACACTGTGTGATGCCATTTATAATGCCATTAAAGGCAAGCATTACGCTTAATAGTCGGTCTCAATAACTAATCCTAATACAGGTTATAGCGCTATTTGCTGTAACCTACCGCTACATTTAGTGTTTTTATCTATTAAGCGAGTTTGTAGTTATTGATCTCGTTAACCATTAGCTATATGATAATGTCTATCATTTACAATTACCTTTTTGGACTTCTTTGCTATGAAATTACTATTTAAACCAGCCAAAACTTTAGGTGCAAGCCTTTTACTAGCCTCGGCGTTTATGGCTCAACCAGTATTAGCTAACGGCCCTATTGGCGAGCATGTTAATCATCTTCAAGCTAACCTTAAAAGTTACGCAGAAGAAGTAGAATGGATGGTAGGCAAAGTTGATACCATGGTAAGCGACTACGATACTAAAGGCGCAAAATCTGTAAAAACTGATGATTTAATTGAATATTGGGAATCAGTTAAGTTTCACAGCGCAATAGAAACTAACTTTGTACCAGTATACGCTTCTATTTGGCAGGGTCTTTATGGCGTAAAAATGGCCATTGATAATAAAGAGCCTGCTGATGAAGTTCGTAAACAGCAAAAAGCGATGAACATAGCCTTGTGGCAAGGTCTTGGGGCTGTTAAGCTTGCTGCAAAATTCCAGCAAAAAGGCTTGTTAGACACTGTAAAAGCAACGGCTACAACTCAAATGACACAAAGTGCCACAATTGATGAAATTAAGCACAAATTAGACCGTGTAGTAGCTAAATTTGCTGAGCGTTTACGAGACGAAGCAACTGAAATTGTTCATGATACTTATCTGCACCTGTTTGAAGGCGTTGAAGGAACTCTTATTGAACAAGATGCAAAACTAGTTGAAGTGCTGGAAAAAGACTTTAACGTAACACTGCCACAAGCCATTACAAACAGCAAAAGCGTAGACGAAGTACGCGATGTGATCAGTGATATGCAAACAAAATTAGACCGCGCTAAGGTTTTAATAGAAAAAGCCGAAAAAGCACGTAAGGATGTATTTTAAGTGAAGCGTAGGACCTTTATTCAAGGCCTAGCCGCGTTAGGGGTGGTTGGCTCATTGCCACTGCCTCTTTCTCGTGCGCTAGCCGCTGATATAGCAAACCCTGTTTCTGTTGACGATTTACCAAAGCTTAAAGGCGAGTTAACGCTTTATTTAGGCCGAGGCGAAGGTGGTTTGTATGAAAACGTATTACAAGCAATCCAGAAAAAAAATCCAGACTTTAAACTCGGTATACGCCGAGGTCCTACTGCTGCTTTAGCAAATACCATTGTTGCAGAAGCTAAAGCTGGCGTTCGCCGCGCTGATTTATTTTGGGCAGTTGATTCAGGCGCAATTGGTTTAGTAACCGATGCTGGCCTTGCACAACCTATCCCAGGTGATTTATCTGCTCAGTTACAACCACAATTTAGATATAAAGAGTGGGCACCTGTAACTGGCCGTATTCGTACATTGCCATATAACACGTCGCGTTTGACTAAAGATCAAATTCCAACAAGTATTATGGAAATTGCCGACAGCGATTTAAGTATTGGCTGGGCACCCGCCTACGCTTCTTTTCAATCGTTTGTAACCGCAATGCGAATCTTAGAAGGCGATGACAAAACCGCTAAGTGGCTTAAAAAGATTCAAAAACGTGCTAAAACATACGCCGGCGAGCTAGGTGTTGTTATGGGCGTTGAACGCGGTGAAGTTGATATTGGTTTTGCTAATCACTATTACACTTTGCGTTTAAAATCAGGTAAACCTAATGCCAAGCTAGATTTAGCATTTACACAAAATGATGCGGGCTGTTTAGTTAATGCATCGGGTGTATTAGCGCTTAACGACGATCCGCTTGCAACTAACTTTATGCGTTACTTACTAAGTAAAGAAGTACAAGGTTACTTAGCCAGTGAAGCGTACGAAATTCCGTTAGTAAATGGTATTACCCAACCTGAGGGTTTACCGTCACTTGCTAATATTTCTCCACCTAAAGTAGATTTAACACAGCTAGCTGATTTACGCCCTACTATAGATTTGATGCGAAGCAGCGGCGTATTGTAATGAAAATACCTGCCTCTTATCCAATGGCGCTGCTTGCAGCGCTTGTTGCGCTTACCCCTGTTTATGTATTAATTGTGCTTGCAAGCGATGCGAGCTCAGTGTTTGACACCCACAATCTTCAAATTTTAGGTAACACGTTATCGTTAATGGGTTTAACGGTACTTGGGTCTATTTTAATTGGTGTGCCACTGGCGTTTATTAGCGCGTATGTGCATTTACCATTTAAAAAGCTCTGGCTGGTTGTATTTGCAGCCCCACTGGCAATTCCCAGTTATATTGGCGCATTTACACTTTATGCTGCTTTTGGCCCCGGTGGCGAAATAAATACCTTAACAGGAATAGAAACACCATCAATGTATGGCCTAACCGGCGCTGCCATTGTAATGACGCTTTATACCTTCCCGTTTGTAATGATGACAACTCGCTCATCCCTACTTAGCCTTGATGCGAGTATGGTTAATGCAGCACGAACGCTTGGAATGTCGATGACGCAAAGTATATTTAAAGTTATATTACCGCGCGTAGTTAACGGTATTGCAGCAGGCTCTTTGTTAGTCGCGCTTTATACGTTATCAGACTTTGGCACGCCGGCAATGATGCGCTTAGATACCTTTACCCGCGTAATTTATGTTGAATACAACGCCTTTGCGTTAGGACGCGCTGCAATGCTTTCACTTCAGCTGATGGTTATTGTCGGTTTTTTACTTTTAGTTGAATCACAAATAAAAACAGCGTCTGAGCGCCATGGTCGCCCGTTAATTTTATTTCCAAGTAAAGTACAATTAAGTGCCATGTTTGTTACGTTTGTACCTGTTTTACTGCTTGCTATTGGCTTGCCTTTGGCTATATTTTCGCTTTGGTTAGCTCGCGATGGTTTTAGCTCATTTGATTTTAATATTGCATGGAACTCTACGTATGCATCGGGTATTGCGGCAATTGTAGCCGTTATCGTTGCGATCCCTGTTGCACATGCTGCACTGAGTGGAAAAGCGGGTCGTATAATGGAGCGTGTTACTTACTTTGGTTTTGGTATTCCGGGTATAGTAATGGGCACAGCGCTTGTTTACGGTGGTTTGCAGTTGCCGTTTTTATATCAAACACTGGGATTGCTTATTATTGCTTATATGCTGCGATTTTTACCACTTGCTGTAGGCTCTGTTAGAACAAGCACCGAACACTTAGATCCAAGCTTAGTGAAGTCTGCGCGCGTATTAGGGGCAAGCCCACGTGAAGTATTTACTCGCATAACACTACCCTTAACTATGCGCGGTATTATTGCCGGTGCAGCACTGGTATTTTTAGAGTCAATGCGCGAACTAGAAGCCACGCTCCTACTTGGACCAACAGGGTTTGAAACCCTCTCTACTTATTTATGGCGTGTATACGAAGCGGGCTATTTTGGTCGCGCCGCGATTCCTGGATTATTGTTAGTAGTGATATCTGCCTGCGGGTTAGCTATTATGATGTCTGGCGAAAAACGCAACCAGTTTGAACATTAAGGATTTAAGAAACAATGCTATCTGTAAGTCAGTTGTCTATAGATTATGGCAGTAACCGCGTAGTAAGCGATTTAAACTTTTCGCTGGGTGAAAACGAAATCCTTATGCTTGTAGGGCCAACAGGTTGTGGTAAAAGTACAATTTTACAAGCCCTTGCTGGCCTTATACCTATTAGCGAAGGCGAAATAAACACAGGTAAATGGCGCGCTACACCCAAATTAACAATACCTCCTGAAAAACGCAGTGTAGGCATGGTATTTCAAGATTTTGCGTTATTTCCGCACTTAACCGTACAGCAAAACATTTGCTTTAGATTAAAAGATACAGCCCCTGCTGAGTATTGGATAAACCTACTTGGGTTGAGCGATTTTAGAGACAAAAAACCAGCAACGCTTTCTGGCGGACAAAAGCAGCGCGTTGCACTTGCGCGTACCCTTGCCCACCAACCTGACTTTGTATTACTTGATGAGCCGCTTTCAAACTTAGATGCCGCTCTTAAAGACATGCTTCGTTGGGATATTAGAAACGCACTTAAAGCCGCTGGCGTACCGGCGATTTGGGTAACACACGACCAAGAAGAAGCACTCTCAGTTGGCGATCGTGTTGGTGTGCTAAAAGGCGGCAAAATTCAGCAAATTGACACGCCAGAGCGCTGCTTTAGCACGCCAAATAATCGCTTTGTGGCACGCTTTTTAGGTGAAGCCAGCTTTATTAGCGGCCAATTTAGCCAAGGACAAGCCACTACCTCAATTGGTAATGCGCCCGCTCATGGCGTTGACTGTGAGAGTGGCGACGTTGATGTACTACTTCGACCAGACGATGTGTTACTTGTACAAAGCAGTGTTGGCAATAACGGCGAAGTAATTTGGGTACGCTTTGAAGGTGGCAGCCGCTTGTGCGCTGTAAAACTTGCGTGCTCTACGGTTGTAACTAGCAGAGTAAGCCATGAAGTTGTGGTAAACCCAGGCGACGAAGTGCATGTATCACTAAGTACCTCGCACCCATTAGCGGTTTATAAATCTATAGATTAATATCTATACCTAACTCAAAATTAAGAGGAAACCCCATGAACGGACCAAACCCCAATAATCCTTCAGCAATGGAAGGTTTTCCTCAAGTAGGTTTTTTAAAAAACTATATTACTTCTATCAATATTGAAGTAGGCGATTATACATATTATGACGATCCTGATGGCCCTGAGAATTTTGAAAAAAATGTGCTTTACCATTTCGATTTTATTGGGGATCGTCTGATCATAGGTAAGTTTTGTGCGATAGCTAAAGACGTTACTTTTATAATGAATGGCGCTAACCATCAAACTTCTGGATTTTCTACTTATCCATTTTTTATATTTGGTAATGGCTGGGAAAAATTTGTACCAAAATCAAATGATTTACCCTTTAAAGGCAATACAGAAATTGGTCATGATGTTTGGATTGGTTATAACGCTACAATTATGCCCGGGGTAAAAATTGGCAGCGGCGCTATTATTGCCAGTAAATCAGTTGTTACCTGCGATGTACCTGCTTATAGCGTTGTAGGTGGAAATCCCGCTAAAGTGATAAAAACCAGATTTGACGATAAAACAATTAATACGCTGCTAGATATAGCTTGGTGGGATTGGAGCAATGAAAAAATCACTGCTCATTTAGATGCCATTACACAATGCGATATAAAAGCCTTATCTAATCTCTAAGTGATTACCACTCAAACATGTAGGCCATTTTACTTATAGTTTTTAGCGGCACATTATGTGAGTTTCGTTTAGCGTATAGGTGCTGCATAGCTTTGTCTTTTACTTCACCCACTATCACTTCTTTTACTTGATAACCTAAAGCAACGGCAGCTTGAGAGTAAGCTATAAATTCCCACTTTTTAATATTGGTGTTATCTACAATCACCAATGGAATGCCTTGAGCAAGTGCATTTATAAAGCGCGCCAAATTTAAATTATGAAATTGTGGTAACTTAAATTTATCAAAATGATATTCGCCCTGCTCATTATTAAAGTAATCATCAGTTGAGCAAATTAGATACTGACTTTCGTCGGCTCCACCTAATTCGTCAGCAAGGCTTTGCGCGTAGTAAGACTTACCACTTCCTGGTAGTCCTCGTAAAATAAAAACTTGTTTCATAGCATCGATTTTTTAAGGGTGAATAAATATTAATTTAGTTTGGATGTTAATAATGCCACAAAATCATTAAATTTCAGAGCAACAAATCATAATAGTGGCAATTAAACTCTAAAAACTGTTTAAAAATAAACCGCATGCATAAAAACTTTTAAAGAGTTGCCCACAATAGTTTTTTTATTTAACTTTACTAGGTAAGATACAGGGTTCAAGTGCAGCACCGTTTATGTGCAATTTATGCCCGAGTGTTGCGCACAGTTAAAATAAAATAGTTAGGCAACTTATATCATTGGAGTGAAGATGAGCCATTTAGCGATTTCAGAGCTATTAAAAGGCAATGTTGCGGTAGACAGCCAAGTAACAATTAAGGGCTGGATCCGTACTCGCCGCGATTCAAAAGCAGGAATTTCATTTTTAGCCGTTCATGACGGTTCGTGTTTTGATCCTATTCAAGCGGTAGTTCCTAATTCACTGAATAATTATGATGAAGTTACTAGCTTAACAGCCGGTTGTTCTGTGTCGGTTACTGGTGTTTTAGTTCAATCTGCTGGCCAAGGTCAATCTTACGAAATTCAAGCTAACTCAGTGACTGTGTTAGGTTGGGTAGAAAACCCAGATTCATACCCAATGTCGGCAAAGCGCCACAGCATTGAGTACTTACGTGAGCACGCTCACCTTCGCCCTCGTACAAATATGATTGGCGCGGTAACTCGTGTACGCAACTGTTTAGCACAAGCTATTCACCGTTTTTACCACGAGCAAGGCTTTTACTGGATCAGCACGCCAATCATTACGGCAAGTGACTGTGAAGGTGCTGGCGAAATGTTCCGTGTATCAACGCTTGATATGCAAAACTTACCACTTACAGACAAAGGCGAAGTTGATTACAGCGAAGATTTCTTCGGTAAAGAAGCATTCCTTACTGTATCTGGTCAGTTAAATGGAGAAACTTACGCGTCTGCAATGTCAAAAATTTATACATTTGGCCCAACATTCCGTGCAGAGAATTCAAATACATCTCGACACCTTGCAGAATTTTGGATGGTAGAACCTGAAGTAGCGTTTGCTGATTTAGAAGATATAGCAAAACTTGCTGAAAACATGCTTAAGTATGTGTTTAAAGCCGTACTTGAAGAGCGCCGTGATGACATGGAATTTTTTGCACAACGTGTAGAAAAAACCGCAATTACGCGTTTAGAAGAGTTTGTAGATAAAGACTTTGCACAAGTTGACTACACAGACGCTGTAGAAATCCTTAAAACGTGTGGCAAAAAGTTTGAGTACGCTGTTGAATGGGGTGTAGATTTACAATCTGAGCACGAGCGTTACTTAGCTGAAGAGCACTTTAAAGCACCGGTAGTTATTAAAAACTACCCACGTGACATTAAAGCATTTTACATGCGCCAAAACGAAGACGGTAAAACCGTTGCCGCAATGGATGTTGTAGCACCTGGTATTGGTGAGATCATTGGTGGTTCACAACGTGAAGAACGTCTTGATGTACTTGATGCACGCTTAGAAGAAATGGGCTTAAACAAAGAAGATTACAGCTGGTACCGCGATTTACGTAAATACGGTAGCGTGCCGCACTCAGGCTTTGGTTTAGGCTTTGAACGCTTAGTTGCTTATGTAACAGGTATGGGCAACGTACGTGACGTTATTGCCTTCCCTCGTACTAAAGGCAGCGCAACTTACTAATATTTAGTAAGATGTTTATAAATACTAAAAACCAGCCAATTGGCTGGTTTTTTTGTGTCTTTAATCTACCGAATAAAAAAGCCGCAGCACTCAAAGAGCACCACGGCTTTCAACCAGAATAAGTTTGTTTATTTAAAGGCTATAAAGCACTCTCTAACTGTGGCAGTACTTCAAACAAATCAGCCACTAAACCGTAGTCAGCTACCTGAAAAATAGGTGCGTCTGGGTCTTTATTTATCGCGACGATTACTTTTGAGTCTTTCATACCGGCTAAATGCTGAATAGCACCGCTGATACCTACAGCAATATATAAGTTAGGTGCTACAATTTTACCTGTTTGCCCTACTTGCATGTCGTTAGCTACAAAGCCTGCATCAACTGCTGCACGCGATGCACCAATAGCTGCACCTAGTTTATCGGCAATACCATTAAGTAATGCAAAGTTTTCGCCGTTTTGCATACCGCGACCACCCGATATGACCACACTAGCTGCTGTAAGCTCAGGGCGTTCTGATTCGGTTTGCTCAACACTTACAAAGCTGCTTAATTGTGAATCTGATACTGTATCAATGCTTGTTATAGCAACAGCTGATTGCTCACCTTGTAAATCAAAGCTACTGGCACGTACGGTAATTACTTTTTTACTGTCGAGTGATTTAACCGTGGCGATTGCATTACCTGCATAAATTGGACGTTTAAATGTATCGGCGTCCACTACTGCGATAATTTCAGAAATTTGCGCAACATCTAATAGCGCAGCAACACGTGGCATAAAGTTTTTGCCCGTTGTAGTAGCACTTGCAACAATGTGGCTGTAGTTGTCGCTAATTGATAAAACTAAATCGCTCATGCTCTCAGCTAACTGATGTTCATAAACGCTATTATCAGCAACTAAAACATTAGCTACGCCATCAATGCCGGCCACTTGTGAGCTCATTGCGCTTAAGTTGTTACCTGCAATTAGTACATCAATAGGAAAACCCATTTTTACTGCGGCGTTAATAGTTTTTGAGGTTTCTGGTTTTAAGGCACCGTTGTCGTGCTCTGCAATTACGAGTGTTTTCATTTAAATCACCTTTGCCTCTGTTTTTAATTTTTCTACAAGCTGCGCTACGTCTTCTACAATAATTCCTGCGGTGCGTTTAGCTGGCTCTTCTACACTTATTAATTGCATACGCGGTGTTAAATCAACACCAAGCGAATCTGCTGTTATTACTTCAAGCGGCTTACGTTTGGCTTTCATAATATTTGGCAGTGATGCATAGCGAGGCTCATTTAAGCGTAAATCAGTTGTAACAACTGCCGGTAAATTAAGTGCTACCGTTTGCAGCCCGCCATCAACTTCGCGTGTTACGTTTACTTTGCCATTTTCAATAACTACTTTTGATGCAAATGTACCCTGCCCGCGATTAGTTAATGCAGCAAGCATTTGACCTGTTTGATTATTATCTGAGTCAATTGACTGCTTACCTAAAATGACAAGTTCAGGCGTTTCTTGCTCTACAATTTTAGCGAGTAGTTTTGCAATATGAAGTGACTCGAGCTTTTCATCGGTTTCGATGTGAATGGCTTTGTCAGCACCCAATGCTAATGCTGTTCGTAATTGTTCTTGTGATGCTTTTGCACCAATAGTTACAGCAACCACTTCAGTGGCGGTACCGGCTTCTTTAAGGCGAATTGCTTCTTCTATAGCAATCTCACAAAACGGGTTCATTGCCATTTTAACGTTGTTTAAATCAACGTCGCTGTTATCACTTTTAACGCGTGCTTTTACGTTGTAATCAATCACTCTTTTTATTGGTACGAGAACTTTCATAGGAACTCCATAATTATTTAAACCTACAAGGTAACGTGCACGTCAACCTATTTATTTTATGAAATTAGACTACTTCCTGTTGACGTAAACGTCAACCTAAAATAACCTTTAACTATTCACAGTCTGTAACGTTTAATTTGCAAGGTTATAAATAGGCTGTACACCTTATTTAAATGCGTAGTAAACATTTAAATAAGTCCGTCATAGATAAAGAGGTTATTATGGTAGAACGTGAAACCATGGAATTTGATGTAGTAATTGTTGGTGCAGGCCCTGCTGGGCTTTCAAGTGCAATTAAACTCGCGCAATTAGCACAAGAAAAACAACAAGAGTGCATGATTTGCGTAGTCGAAAAAGGTTCTGAAGTAGGTGCACATGTACTCTCTGGTGCTGTTTTTGAAACCAGAGCTTTGGATGAACTACTACCTAATTGGCAAGAGCTTGGCGCACCGGTTACAACCAAAGTAACTAATGATGAAATTTATTGGTTTAATAACGAGCAAAAAGCGACATCAATCCCCCACTTTGCTACACCAAAAACATTTCATAATGACGGTAACTTCATTGTATCTATGGGCAATGTATGTCGATGGCTTGCAGAGCAAGCTGAGAGCTTAGGCGTAGAGATATTTCCAGGATTTAGCGCACACTCTTTAATAATTGAAGATGAAGCAGTAAAAGGCATTATTACTGGTGATATGGGTGTAGACAAAGATGGTAATGAAAAAGACGGTTACATGCCAGGCATGGAGCTTCGTGCAAAATACACTATTTTTGCTGAAGGTTGTCGAGGTCATTTAGGTAAACAACTAATCGATGAGTTTGTACTTGATGCAGATTCATCACCGCAGCATTATGGTTTAGGCTTTAAAGAAATCTGGCAAATAGATAAAAGTAAACATGAGCTTGGCAAGGTAGTTCATGGTACAGGTTGGCCACTTAGCGGCGATACTAATGGTGGTGCATTTATGTATCACAGTGAAAACAATCAAGTTGTTGTTGGTTTAATTGTTGATTTAAATTACTCAAACCCACATTTGAGCCCGTTTGATGAGTTTCAGCAAATGAAGCACCATCCTGTATTTAAAAACGTACTTGAAGGCGCTGAACGTATTGCTTACGGTGCGCGTGCTATTGCTAAAGGTGGCTTGCACTCATTACCAAAAATGCATTTTGCTGGTGGTTTACTTGTTGGGTGTGATGCAGGCACTCTTAATTTTGCAAAAATTAAAGGTAACCACACCGCAATGAAATCAGGAATGATTGCCGCTGAGGTTATTTTTGAAGCATTGCAAAATGAGTTAGCAAATACCGATTTAACTCATTATCAAACTGCGTTTGAGCAATCGTGGGCATATAAAGAGTTATATCAATCTCGTAACTTTGGCCCTGCTATGCACAAACTCGGTAAATTTTTAGGTGGTGCGTACAATACGCTTGATCAAAACATCTTTAATGGCGCTTTACCCTTTACGTTTAAAGATAATACGCCCGATCACTCTACCCTTGTTGATGCTAGCGCCGCTGACAAAATTGCATACCCAAAACCAGATGGACACCTTAGCTTTGATAAACTCTCAAGTGTGTTTTTATCAAATACTAACCACGAAGAATCACAGCCGTGTCATTTAAAGCTTAAAGATGCGTCAATTCCTATTAACGTAAATTTAGTTAAATTTGATGAACCCGCACAACGTTATTGCCCTGCAGGCGTTTACGAAGTACAAGAAATTGCAAGCAATAAAGAGTTTGTTATTAATGCCCAAAACTGTGTGCACTGTAAAACCTGCGATATTAAAGACCCAAGCCAAAACATTACATGGGTAACACCTGAAGGTGCGGGTGGGCCAAATTATCCTAATATGTAACTAAATTATGCGCTGTATAGCTATATAACTACGTTTTTTACATATAAATTATAAACATATCCTAAATTGCAGGGGCTTCGGCCCCTTTTTTACGTTATGCTAATAGTAGTTTTAATAATAAGAGTGTTATTTATGCCGTCGTCAAAAGTTATTTTTCGTTTTTTAGCAGAGCCTACTGATGTTAATTTTGGTGGTAAAGTTCATGGTGGGGCCGTCATGAAGTGGATTGACCAAGCAGGTTATGCGTGCGCTGCAGGTTGGAGTGGTCATTACTGCGTAACGGTTTCGGTTGCGGGTGTTAAATTTAGACGCCCTATTTTAGTGGGTCAAATAGTCGAAGTAGAAGCTAAAATTGCCCATACGGGTAGAAGTAGCATGCAAATATTTATTCAAGTTAGGTGTGGCGATCCAAAAACGCAAAATATGGTTGAAACAAACCATTGTGTTATCAGCTTTATTGCAATGGATGAAACGGGCTACCCAATAGAAGTGCCTTCGTTTAAAGCAGTGACCGATGAAGACATTAAATTAGAAAATTACGCTATAAAAATGAAAGAAATAGCAATTGAAACAGAAAACTTGCTTCATAAAGTCTAATTAGTAATTTAAATAGAGTAAGGCTATGTAAAAAACTCATTATACTTTGTAAAACATACAACCTATTTTAGAGTACACGATTACGCAAAAGTTCACTTTGATTATAAAACACGCTAAACAATGTAAAAACCAATACAAAAGAACCAATTATGGCGTGTTTTTAATCCATTTTAATATTGGCACGCTCGCTGCAAGTAGATAATTGAAGTTTGATTAATGAAATCAAGCATTTGATTATTTTTTGTAAAGGAGCTATTCAATGATTAAAACACTTTCTCTTTCAGCTATTGCACTAGCAACACTGGGTTTTAACTCTGCAGCACACGCTGACATTTCTGATTTCGATTCTCCACGTATTTATACTGGTATCGGTTACGGTCAATATTCTTTTGAATTTGAAGACAGTGACAACGACACTGACTTTGACGACGATGCACAAATGCTTAAAGGCTATATTGGTACTCAGTTTAACGAATACCTAAGCTTAGAACTTGCTTATCAAAACTTTGATGAAGTAAGTGATATAGACAGCAAAGCTGAAATTGATGGCGTATCGCTTGCCGCACGTTTGGGCTACCCAATAACAGAGAGCTTTTCTGTATATGCAAAAGGCGGTTGGCTTGAGTGGGATGCAGATTACACACAAGATTTACCAGTAGGTGGCGTAACAGCGTCTACAGATGGTGGTGATGCATTTTACGGTGCGGGTATTGAATACGCACTTACAACAAATGTACAGTTTCGTTTAGAGTACGAACGCTACAAACTTGATGACGATATTGATCCAGACATGGATGTAGCGTCTGTATCAGTTCAATACATGTTTTAATTAATCTTTAACATGTATCAGAGGGGTAAGCTTATGAGCTTGCCCTTTTTTGTTTTAGGTCCTTTTTAAATATATTAATACAAAATATAAACCACTCAGTCTAATAAGTGATTTTAAACCGCTTGGTCTATAAGCAATAAACTTACTTACACTAATGCCATAAATACTAAATGCAGGTAGAATAGCGCTCTATTTTATTTGTACCCGAGTACTATGAGCGATTATACCATTTCGGCTATTGGCCACATTGAATCTCCTTATAAACAAAAGTTTGCTATACCTAGGCAGCCTCGTTTAGTGCCACAAGCCAAGGCAAAACTTATTTTTGCACCTGATTTTAATCGCGAAGAGTTTGTACGTGGTTTAGATGAATTTACTCATATTTGGTTGTTATTTCGTTTTCATGAAACGGCCGATAAAGGTTATTCTGCTATGGTTCGCCCACCTCGTTTAGGTGGGAATGAGCGAAAAGGTGTATTTGCTACCCGGGCTACATTTAGACCAAACGCGATTGGTATGAGCGCAGTAAAACTTGAAGGTATTGAATATAAAAACGGACAACTTAGTTTATTACTCGCTGGCATTGATTTACTTGATGGCACACCCATTATCGATATTAAACCGTACTTACCCTATTCAGATGCAATGCTTGACGCCAGTGCTGGCTTTGCAGATACACGCCCAGAAACACAAATGACGGTTGAATTTAGCCCTCAGGCAATTGAGTTTGTTAATGCGCAAACACAATACCCAGATTTACATGATTTTATAGCTAATGTTTTAAAACAAGATCCCCGCCCTGCCTATAAAAAACAAAAAGACGGCGAGCAAAGCTATGGTATGACTTTGTACAATTATAATATTCGCTGGCAAGTCAATGGCGAGCATAACGTAGTAACAAACATAGAAAAAAACTAAATAACTCACTTAGCGCTTTAGTGTAAAAGCATCCGCTGTTAAACTTAAGCTCTATTAAAAGAACATAATTACTCTATTTCGGAAAAAACATGCGTACAAGCCAATATATACTCGCAACACTTAAAGAAACGCCATCAGATGCTGAAATCGTATCGCATCAGTTAATGCTTAGAGCCGGTATGATCCGTCGCGTCGCTTCGGGTTTATACACTTGGTTACCCTCTGGTTTACGTGTGCTACGTAAAGTAGAAAACATTGTACGCGAAGAGATGGACAAAGCAGGTGCTATTGAAATGCTAATGCCTGTAATTCAACCCGCTGATTTGTGGGAAGAGTCTGGCCGTTGGAATGAATTTGGTCCTGAGCTTATGCGCTTCACAGACCGTCATAACCGTACGTTTGCACTTGGTCCAACACACGAAGAAGTAATAACTGATTTCGTACGTAAAGAAATAAGCAGCTACAAGCAGTTACCAGTTACTTTATATCAAGTACAAACTAAAGTACGCGACGAACGCCGCCCTCGCTTTGGTGTGATGCGAGCTCGTGAATTTACAATGAAAGATGCCTACTCTTTTCACTTAAGTGAAGAATGTTTAGATGCGACTTATCAAGCAATGCATAAAGCATACTGTAACATTTTTGAGCGTTTAGGCCTTGATTACCGCCCTGTACTTGCTGATACTGGGTCTATTGGTGGTAGCCTATCGCACGAGTTTCATGTACTTGCTGAGTCGGGCGAAGATGCCATTGCATTTAGTGATGGCAGTGATTACGCAGCTAATATTGAAAAAGCAGAAGCACTAGCGCCAAACGAACCACGCCCAGAAGCAAGTAAAGAGTTAAAAGCATTCCCTACTCCTGACGCTAAAACAATTAATGAGCTTAAAAAGCATTACGGTGTAAAACCTCATCGTGGTGTTAAAACCTTAATTGTTTACGGTGCACCTGATGAAAACGATGCACGTGGTTTAGTGGCGCTTGTACTTCGTGGCGATCATGATTTAAATGAATTAAAAGCTGAAAAGCACCCATTAGTAGACTCTCCGCTTGAAATGGCAACAGAGGCAGATATTGTTGCTGCTATTGGTGCAAAACCTGGCTCATTAGGCCCTGTGGGCTTATCTATGCCTATTATTGTTGATAGAGCCGCTAATATCCTTGCTGATTTTGTTGCCGGTGCTAATAAAGACGACGAGCATTACAGTGGTATTAACTGGGATCGTGACGTAACTGATTACGAAGTTGCTGATATTCGTAATATTGTTGAAGGCGATATGAGTCCATGTGGCCAAGGCGTTTTACAAATAAAACGCGGTATTGAAGTAGGTCATATATTCCAACTTGGCACTAAATACTCAGAAGCAATGAAAGCGGGAGTATTAAACGAAGGTGGTAAAAACCAAACCATGACCATGGGTTGTTACGGTATTGGTGTTTCACGTATTGTTGCTGCTGCTATTGAGCAAAACAACGATCAATACGGGATCATTTGGCCACAATCAATCGCGCCATTCGATTTAGCGATTGTTCCAATGAACATGCACAAATCACATCGTATTCCTGATATTGCAAATAACCTTTACCAGGGTTTAAAAGATGCAGGTCTTGATGTGTTATTTGATGACCGTAAAGAACGCCCTGGTGTTATGTTTAATGACATGGAGCTAATTGGTGTACCTTACACGCTTGTAATTGGTGAGCGTAACCTTGACGAGAATAAAGTTGAGCTTAAAAACCGCCGCACCGGTGAAAAGCTAATGATTGATATTGATACAGCAATTGATGCAATTAAAGCGGCTGTTAAAGGTTAATAACACGTACGCTCAAAATAGACTAAAAGGCCGCATATAAAATGCGGCCTTTTTTATGCGTAATAATAGCTGCTCAATGACTCACCTTTCCTAGCTTTGTAGAAATCATTTAATTACGGCCTTGGTATAAATTGTCATGGAGGCTTCGCTAAAGTGTCTTATAAGTGTCATTAGATTTATCTACAGTGTTTAATTATTACACTATGGATGACGGGCATGACAAACAATCAACTGCGTAAAAAACAACATTATCCAGCCATTTGGATATCTGATGTTCATTTAGGTTACAAAGATTGTAAAGCT
Source organism: Pseudoalteromonas sp. SR43-5 (assembly GCF_014163835.1). Lineage (NCBI taxonomy): Bacteria > Pseudomonadati > Pseudomonadota > Gammaproteobacteria > Alteromonadales > Pseudoalteromonadaceae > Pseudoalteromonas > Pseudoalteromonas sp. SR43-5. The sequence goes on along the minus strand of NZ_JACJEA010000015.1, from coordinate 73,970 downwards.
GATTACTTACTTGATTTTTTAAACTCGGTAGAATCTGACACACTTTATTTAGTGGGTGATATTATTGACTTATGGTCAATGAAGCGACAGTTTTATTGGCACCCTTCTCATTATGAAGTATTAAACTGCATACAAACAAAAGCAGCTAGCGGTACACGTGTCATTTATATTCCCGGTAATCATGATGAAGCGTTTAGAAACTATATAAATCAAACATTATTTGGTGTTGAAATCCACCAGCAGTTTATTCACACCACTAAAGCTAATAAACGGTTTTTACTTATACACGGCGACGACTTTGATTCAGCGACTCGTTATAACAAACTTGTTAGTATTGCGGGGGATGCAGGATACGACTTTTTATTATTTTTAAATCGCTGGACCAATCGTATACGTAAAATATTTGGTGGTAACTACTACTCGCTTGCATCGTGGATAAAAGCTCGGGTACACAAAGCTCGAGAAGCGATTAGTGCCTTTGAAGATGCCGCAGTTCATGAAGCTAAAAAACAAAACGTAGACGGTATTATTTGTGGACACATTCACCATCCCAAAATTAAAGTGGATGACGGTATTATGTACTGTAACGATGGTGATTGGATTGAGAGCTGTACTGCGCTTGTAGAGCAGCAAGATGGAAAGATAGAATTACTACATTGGTCAGATACACAATTTATACTCGATAGCGCAGACATAGCTATTCTTAACACGCCTTTAAATACGTCAACAAATACCAAACCAAAAAAATCAGCTGCTTAGCAGCTGATTTTCAAAACGATTAACTTAACCAAGTAATTAGCTTGTCTTTTAAAGTTTGTGGTTTAATTGGTTTAGTAATGTAGTCGTTCATTCCAGCAGCTAAACAACGCTCTCTATCACCTTCCATCGCACTCGCTGTCATAGCGATAATCGGTATGTGAGTATAATCTACCCCTGCCTTACTATTTCTAATTTCACTTGTGGTATCGTAGCCATTTAAATTAGGCATTTGGCAATCCATTAATATAACATCAAAAGCTTGCTCTTCGTTTTCTCTCAGTGCTTCTAAGGCTTCTATACCGTCTGACGCACAAGTGATTTTTACTTTAGTACGTTTTAATATTGCCTTAGCTACTTCAATGTTTATCATATTATCGTCAACTAATAATACATGATACGCAGATAGGTCAGGCTCTACTTGTTCCTCTTCCAAGCCTTTAGGTGGCGCTATAATACAGTCACTACTAGCACCAAATAAGCTGGCTAACTTATAGCTAAATTGATCTTGAGTGAGTGGTTTATTTAGAATGTGGCTACCCTCAGGTAATATCATTTTAGTCGGTTTATCGGTCACCATGTCGCGTAAAATTAAGACATACTTTTTATTAAACTGTTTACAATAATCAATAAGGGCATCAATTTGAGGATGCTCATCGTCAATCAATAATAAGTCAGCTTCAAACTCTTTGTGCTCACTAAAGTAGTCAAGTCGTACAATGTTTTCTGCTTTTACTTTGCAGGTTAATAACAATAAGTCGCATACGTTTTTATAAACGTTATCGCGCGCTATTAATGCAGCTACGTTGATACTTGTAGCAAGCTCTATACCTGTGTTTAATTTTTTCTCTTGTGCAACGTGTAGCTCAACCGTTGCGGTAAAGGTACTACCCGCGCCCTTTTTACTTATAACCGTAATATTACCACCCATTAACTGAGCAAGTTTTTTACATATAGATAAGCCTAAGCCTGTACCACCAAAATGACGGGTTGTACTTGAATCTTCTTGTGTAAATACTTCAAATAGTTTGTCTATGTTTTCAGGCGCTATACCAATTCCGGTATCTTTTATTGTAAAGCTCATTAATAATTTTGAGTCAGTTATGTACTTAGAACCGACAGTTAAACTTACTTCACCTCGGTGGGTAAATTTAAATGCATTATTAACTAAGTTAATTAAAATTTGTTTAAGGCGATGGCTGTCGCCAATAACCATTCTGTCTACTACATCTTTAGTATCTAAAAATACTTCAAGACCTTTGCGCTGGCCCTGTAACGCTAAAGAGCTAATCATATCGCTACATACTGTCACAACATCAAATGTATGATTATCAATATCAAGCTTACCCGCTTCTATTTTCGAAAAATCGAGAATATCGTTAATCAAGTTCATCAGTGAGTTAGCACTGCTATTTGCTAGTTTTAAATAATGGTATTGTTGTTCGGTTAAGCCATCTTCTTTGAGCATTTCAAGCATACCCAAAACGCCATTCATCGGTGTGCGTATTTCGTGAGAGATATTTGCTACAAAGTCACTTTTTGCATGGCTTGCTGCTAATGCTTGGTCAATTGCACGTTCTAGTTCAATGGTCCTTTGTGAAACCTTTAGCTCCAGAGTACTGTTTAACGCTTCGAGCTCTGATTGCGTATTTTTTAATGAGCTAATATTTCTTAAAATAGCCGCTACCTGATAACGGTTAGTATATACGTCAAAAATACTACTAAGCGTGATAGAAAAGTATTGTTTGTTGCCATAACCATCTGTGTAGATAGCTTCAAACGGCATTTTTGAACCGTTTGTAATAGTCTCTTGAATACAATTAGTGTCTGCGTTGTTTAAATTAAACAGCGAGACAAAATCAGGATTAGTGCCTGTAATTGAACTACCAAAAACCTCTTTAGCGGTATTATTAAAGTGAACAATTTCGCCGTTTTGCTCAATTGTAAAAATAGCATCCAAAGAATTTTCTATTACTTTATTGTTTTGCTCTTTTAGAGAATTAATTAACAGCTTACGGTTTATAAAACGTTGGTATAAAAAAGCAATAACTAAAAATATGCTAAAAAATACCACTAACATTGCAATAAAGTTTTGACGTCTCTCATTCACCTTTGCAAACAATGTTTTTGTATCAACACTTACACCAAGCTCTAAAGGTAGCATGGCTATATCACCCTCAATCGAAATTCGTTTTTTTAAAGTGTAAGCCACTGGATAATTACTTATTGGTAAAGTGCCTTGCTCTGTCATGGTGGTTGCAGTAGAGAATTCTTCAGACCATGTTTTAGTTTTATTAAATTCAAAACGGAATCGAAGTTGAGGGTTTGGATGATATAAAAATTCACCTTCATTATTCATAAGGTAAATCTGCGTCCCTTGTGGAGATTCAACTGTTAAATCTTCAAGTAATTTATCCGCAAAGTAATTAGTAACTAATATTGCAAATATTTTATTATTTTCATCAAAAACAGGCTTAGCAACACGAAAAGTGCTTATATAAGGTTCTTGTATCTGTCCATTTTCACGGTTGTAGTTAATTGGAGAAATATAGACACTTTTCTTATCAAGCATGCTTGCTTTGATTATGTAATCGCGTTGACCTTTTTTTTGTAATTGCAGACCTTGCAGTCGATTAATCTCTCCAAGTTGATTTCGGTCAACTCTAACAATCTCTTGCCCACCATCTTCGAGCATAATATAGCGAGCTTGCAAAATACTGTCATCGGTCTGCATAAAACCAGTAAAAATACTTGCTAAGCGCTCTTGCCAAACATCTATTGGCGTACCAAGAACAGGATCAATTAGTTTATTTTCTTTAGCGCGGGTAATGCCTTGTATTGGTGGTGTAGCATCTAAAAAACGAATGGCGGTAACACTGTCTTTAAGATGTTTTTTTAATGAATAGCTCTTTGTTTCAAGTTCACGCTTTAATTCTATTTGAGCTGAATTATAAACATCACTTCTTACTTTTTGATCGAACATGTATAGAGAAGGCAAAGCTATAAGAACAAATATTGTTGTTGCAACGAGCATTAATTTATTATTTTTTGTTACATTCAACAAAATATTTCTTTTTAACATTTACCTTCACCATAAATTTTTATTGTTATTAGTATAGAGCATTATAGGAATAATTGGACCATCTAACTAATCAGTTATCCTTATTAATTCTAATGTTTTTACATAATTAAGTACTAATGTACTACCTAAAAAGCTGCATTTGCAAAAGGTTAATTCAAATTAACAAACGTTGGACCTAAAGGACTATTTAGGAATGCTCTGATTGTTCAGACCTTCTTTCACAACAAATATGACTATAACCATGCAGAAAATAAACCCTCCTCCTATACAGATATAGTTGATTATTGGATTAGACTCAGTATCAAGAGTCATTGCTAAGAGCCCATAACTCAAAAGCATTAAACCAATAAGTGACGCAGCCATTAATCTAATAAGTTTTTTTGTGGTTTTTTTCATTCTATTACTCCTTGTTCCCTAGCAATACTCTCTAAATTCTTCAAAAATTGAACCGATTCATTAGTTATGTCTTTAATCATAAACTGAGGCTCTATTTCAACTTCGCTTTCATCTATTTCACTGTTACTAACAGTCTTTAAAAAAACAGCTTTGCCTTCATTATGCAATGATATTTCTGTCGGTATTTGATTTGTTTCGTACTTAAATTTACGCATAAAATCTATTAAAGGCACATCTAAAAAACCAACAAACGTTTTTCCAAAATAAGTATCTTCTCGTGCTCGTTTTAAAAGCCAAGTATATTCAGCAGATGATAGAAATTGGTTTGGGAATGAGCTCGTTTTTACTGTTTGGACTTTTTCATCATCAAAATACCCTATAAATATGTTTTCTCCTTCATTTTCGTAAGCGATATAATTATTAGGGTCGTTTTTAGGATCTAAGCTCATTTCATAAATTTGTTCTTTAGTAAACCCTGGCGCGTGTTTCATCATATCAGTAAAAGCTTTATCACTATTTTCTTTATTTAAAGCATAATCTAATCTGTATGCGATATTTTTTTGATGATCTAAAATATATTGACCATCATCTTTAATAGTCATTTCTGTAAAGGTTTTATTTGGCAAAACATAGTCTGTACGGAGGTATTTATCGGTGACTTTTATTTTAATGTATGCAAAATGATTTAACTCTTTAGTGACTTGATAATTAAGTGTTAGGTTATTTTGTGCGTGTGCATAACCACACAAACTTGCGGTAAGAACGACTATAAATTTAAATATATTTTTCAAAACTTTATCCTTAAAAGTTAGCAACCTAAAAACGGCGTGACCACGCTGCATTGAACTGTAATCAGCGCCTATACAAAAGTACCTATCATTAAGTAGATATAATTTTTGGCAGGCTCATAACAAGTATAATGAGTATAAACAAAAAAACGAATAGCCCTACGTGAAGTTTAAATGGGTAAACCATTTGGCTTGTTCTGTCTAACGATACTGGATATTTATATTTTAATAATGAAAACACAAGTGTTTTACTATCAACACTCCAATGAGACAGTGGGATACTCTGCCCCTTTGTTGTATTAAATACTAGTGAGATTAAATGCGACCTTTTAGTTGTTCTTCCAATTGCTCCTTCAACTGAGTCGTAATCGTAATTCCACTTAGCCTCAATGCTAATAATATCCTGCTTAGTTAATGTACGCGGTTTTTGATCGGTAAATAATAATGCAGGTAAATAAAGCTCATCATCGTTTATGATAATGGAGCTTAAGGGCGCTATTTTTATAAAATAGTATTTATTACAAACAATAACCCTAGCGAAGTAATAACTTGCATAAGTTATTACTAAAAATGCAAAAGAAGGTTTCCAGTTTTGTGATGAGAACGCAATAAATAGCGAAAGCAAAGCAAAACACACAACAATGAAATGAACTAAGTTTTTCTTACTATCAGGGAGTGGTAGCGCGCATCTAAGTATAGGAATATTATTTTTAGCCTCAGCATTACCTAAAATAGTATTTTGTGGGAATATTTTTGAAAATTTGTTTACTGTTGCTGAGTTTGTTTTTTCAGCCTCGGCCTCTTCACGTTTAGCAGTATAAACGCGCTCAACGGTTGAAAGCTTATTCACTAATAGCTGCGCTTGTTTGTCTTGCTTGAAACACCTAAACGTATAAGTGCTCAATTTGCCTTGTGCTGAGGTGTAATTGATATCTATGATATTTACAGCTTTATCTGCTCTAAACGATATTGTGTTTATACTGTTTGTATCAATGGAGTGGTGACTATACGTGAAGATTTCTTTCTTAAAAAAATAAGCCCCCAACTTTATATCTATTTGATTATTGTGTTCATCAAACTTTAACCGGTGTTGAAACATCAAAAGCACAATAATTAATAAAACATCAAGCCCATCGGTTGTATCAAAAATAAAGCCTTGGCTTAAAACACCTAGTACAAGGCCTGCTACAGTTAGCCAAATGAATAGCCATTTAATCGTTTCTAATAGTGATTTTAATATAATTGAATTAGCCAAAATTCCCTCTTTAAACAAAAAGAGTATGCTTAGTTACATACTCTAATAACATATAAATACTTAAAGTAGTCAAAAGCTAATTAACTAGACGCAATAATGATTATCCAACCATCTTCTTTGGTAAGTTCAAATACACAGCCGTCAGACACGAATTTTTTTTCACCATACTGGGCTCTTATATCAACCTGTGCATAATTAGATTTCGATTCAGTTGATAATTTTTGAGATAAAACCTCGAATTCAGGGCTTGTTACATACTTTTGAAACTTTTCTGCCTTTTTACTCAAGTATGCGATAGCGCGTTTTTTTTCGTCCTCAGTATCTTTGAAATGCTTTGGTACAAAAGACATCAAGGTATCAATGTCTTTATCAGCTTTTGCTTTTCTAAACTCTTCGCATTTTTTTATAAATAATGGATCTTGATTATCCTTAGCAGGAAAATTCACATTTGATTCATCTGCAAAAGCTGATGTGCTTAAAAACATAATGCTAGAAAAGGCTATTAATTGTGATTTCATTTTAAATCCTTTGTGAACGGAACAAATAAGGGGGACGTTGTGTAAACATTAAGCTTTTCCTCATCTACACTGATTGCTGTGGCATCCATAGTAAAATTAAATCCACCATCAGCCTCTGTCCAAGTAAAACTACTAACGTCAGGTGCTTGAGCAAATAACTTTCGCTTATTATTAAAACAAGAAACTCCCTGTAACATTTTTTGTTGATCTTCTACATGCCAAAAGTCGTTACCTGGTTTAGAGAGGTATATATAACAACCACGCTCTAGACCTTCAACACTGACTTTATAATTTAACAGTCCAATATCGGGATTTAGTTCGACAGAACCTTCAATAACATCATTAACAGAATATGAGTCTACACACCCTTGCAAAACTAATGAACCAAGCAATACACACATGGTTTTTTTTAACATAACGTTCCCTTATTCACTCTTAATTATTATTTTTACGTTCACTTTTTAGCTTTTTATATAAATCATCTGCCACTGCTGTGGCTTTACCAATAATGCTATAAGAGTCATCTTTTAAAAATGCGTCAATCGACTCTTTCCGCAAATTTTCTTCGTACCAGTATTTAAACTCTTTGTATGATACTAAATCACTTATTTTATTTTTTAACTGTTGGACATTCTCAACTTTGTTTTGATATGCAAAAGCACGTAAAACAAAAGATTTAAGCGTACTATCAACACTTAGCTCTATTTGGCTATCATCGGCTATGTAACTTTGGAATAATCGAATGCCGTTTTTGTAATAAAGAGAAATATAATCAGTGGTTGAGCTTATTTTTACCTGTTTGTTATTAAAAGCATTAATAACATTAAACTCTTCGTCTAAATTATCTATATAAAAAGGCCCCTTAATATGTAAGTAATCAGGCATTACAACCTTTAGCGATATAACGTGTTCTTTTTTGATACTTGAGTAGTTACTTTCACCATATACATTTTGTAAGCTAAACCAGCCTGTACCAACATCACTAGGCACAATAAAACTAGCATTAGTATCATCTATATAATCCAACTGTATTGTTGGGCCATCTGCAAAAACTAATGCAGTACCACTTTCTAAATTTGCACCAGTTATTAATACTTTATCGCCTTCAACTACATTTCTAGTCGGAATGCCTGTAATAACTGGTGTTTTTGAATGCAGTAATGTGGCATCAATACTGTTGGTTTTATAGCCATCTATAGCTAGAAAAAATGTAATTGGTTCACCACCAAGAGCAACCTTTGGATAATTAGGTATAACAAATTCAATTTTATTTTTTGATGTAATCGTGACTGGTAAATTAACGATAGGCTGTTTGTCATCCCCTTTTAATATTACCAAATGTGCCGCATCACCTTTTAGATTTTCTGCATTTAAATTAGTAGGGAAAAACGGCCTAACTTTGTTAATAAATACTGCCTCGTCACTATGAGAGTATGTTGCAGAGCTAATGACTGGGGTATTTGATGGATATAAGTTATTTATACCAATTAGTTTTTCTTGTGGCTGAGAGTCATTTTCATCAAACAAAAAGTCACCATCGTCGTCAGTATCTAAAAAGTTAGGTATGCCATCACCATCGAGATCGTAACGGATAAACTCAACTAAGTTTAATTCATCTGAATCTAGAACAGCATTATTGTCACTATCTAAGTCTATAAATGCTGGTTTTTTATCATCATCTAAATCATAGGTTGATTCTATATAATCAGTAATGCCATCATTATCGCTGTCTAAATCAAGCCAGTTTGGAGTACCATCATTGTCGACGTCATGACTAAAGCTAAAGTTAGCTGTATAAATATGGTACTCATTTCCATCGGGTATTTTGTCATCATCGGTATGTTGACCTAGGTGATTCATTCCCAAAGCAAGCTCTTTGTTTGTAGGAACTGCGTCTTTATCTATATCAATAAACGCATGTACCGTATATGTAAAGCTACCTGCACCTAAGTTATTTCTATCAGTAATACTTAAATTATATTCACCCGCTTGCTTAGGTGAAAAAGTAATAACCTGACCGACTTTACCAACGAGCTCAATGTTTGTTGGTATAGAAGAAATAACATCACCATTATTGTTAATAATCGTTAAAGACGGTGTAAAACGTGAATCATCTTTAAAAAGTATAAACGTCACTGATAAGTCTTCAAATAGCATTGAGCTGGGGATATTAAATTTAAAATCATCTATATCTACATTTTTAGCAATAACCCCCGCAGCTTTAAAAGGTATATTCCCAACTGGGTTTGCTTGGCCAACGTTGTTATTAAACTCTTGTTCTTGAACAACCGACATTGTGGTTTTATCGGCATCAAACGGATAGTCATCCTGCTCATCAAGCACGCCATCACCGTCTTCATCTTTGTTTTGCCAAGTTCCTAACTGAGAAGTTGGTTGAATGGTTTTTGCTTGTAATGGTGTTGTGTAGGTTAGCGAGCTAAAAGCACAGCTAACACTCAATAGCGAGAGGCAAAATAGTGGTGTTTTCAAGAATCCATCCTTGTTTTATAATCCATAGTTCAGCCAATAAATTTAAACTATTTAATCACCGAATACAAACCACTTTAAAAATTGGCTTCAAAAACAAAAAAGCACCACTACAGCGGTGCTTTTTATAATTAACAATTTTATCTAAAAAGAACGTCTTCTCTGTTAAACCACTTAACACAAAATGCCAATAGTCCAGCAGCAATGATTGCAGTGGCTAAAAATATTAAGCCTACAAATGTGTAATCAACAGTCCCTTTTACTATTTCTTTAATTGCTAATGCTACGTTTGTAACAGGAATGAATGCTGTTTTAGCAGTGAGTTCCATATTTGGCATTATTGAAATAATAATCGGGAAAAATACGCCCATACTAAGTGGTGCCATATAATTCTGCGCTTCTTTAAACGTGCGAGCATAGATAGATATAGCCAGAGCTAAGGCCGAAAATATAGCTGCAACAGGTAATAATAGTACAAATATCATTAGTAAATCGGTAACTGCTAATGTACTAAACGCGGCTTTAATAAAATCAAGATCGGCAAATGCGAGCGCCAATGCTATCCAACAGCCCATACTTAAGACGGTTATCGTTGTGGAGGCAATGGATGTAGTTAACAAGGTTATAAATTTACCAAGCACCAGCTCTGTACGCGTAATAGGTGTAAGTAGGAGTGTTTCTAGCGTGCCGCGTTCTTTTTCGCCAGCGCCTAAATCAATAGCGGGATAAGTTGCCCCCATCAATACTAATGGAATAAGTAAATAAGGTAAAAACCCGCCAATTTTTTCGCCAAGGTTTTCACGTTTATCGGCTGTATCTACTTTTATGACTTCAATTGGATTAAGAATAGATTTTTGAACAGACTCTTCAATACCAAAACTGATTAGCTTTTGAGTTTGCAGCACGTCACTGTATTCTTTTGCGAGCTCTTTAACGCGTTCGAATAAAAAGTTGATAGATTTTGAATCGTTAAAAACAACCTGCCACTGGCTTTGTTTTCCATCGTCCAATGTTTGCACAGCATGACTTGGTAAATAAATACCCATATCAATATCGCCAGCGATTACACCTGCTTTAAGCTCATCAATATTGTTAAAGGTTCTATCCCCTTTATAAAGCTCAAAACTTTTGTGATAAAACACTTTATCTGTAAACTCTTGTGCGTAGTCACCGTTGATAATCGCGTAAGTGTTTACTTTTTGCTCAGCGTCCATTGCAGCTTGCGAGCTTATAAATGCCATTACGGCAAACAATAACGGAAATATAGCAACAGGGAGCGCGACTACAAATAATAGCGTTTTTTTATCGCGTAATAACTCTCTTAATTCCTTTTTAAATACCTCAAACATCATGTTTCTCCGTTAATATATTCATAAACGCTTGGTTAAGCTCATCACTATTACCTGCTTGTTTAAACTCTTCTACTGTCCCGTCAAAACAGCTAATACCTTCGTTAATTACAGCGACACGGTCACATAAAAGGGCTACTTCATCTAGATGATGGGTTGAGAAAATAACAGGCGTCCCTTGCGCCTTTAAACCTTTGATAAATTTAATAACTGTTTGTGTTGTCATTATATCAAGGCCCGTTGTTGGCTCATCAAGCACAACAACTGCTGGGCGATGAACAACTGCACGCGCTATATTTGCTTTTTGCTTCATCCCCGTTGAAAGGTTTTCTGCCCGTTTATCTACAAATTTATGCATGTCTAGCAATGTAAATAGCTCATCACAACGCGATGCAATATCGCTTTTGTTCATGCCATGAAGCTTTGCAAAATACTCTATGTTTTCTTTTACAGTTAAGCGGCCATACAACCCCGTAGAGCCTGATAAAAATCCAATAGACTTACGGCCCAGTAGCGGTTTTTTTACAATATCGTTTCCAGCAATCGTTATTGAGCCTTCATCGGGCTTTAACGCGGTTGAAATCATTCTCAGTGTCGTCGTTTTTCCCGCACCATTTGGGCCGAGCAATCCAAGTACCTCACCTTTAGCGCAACTAAAACTAACGTCTCGTACTGAGTGAAAGTAGTCTTTATCTTCACGAGGATCGATGTCGTCTATTTTATTTTTTTTGTGATCTTTAGTTAGCTTAAATTTCTTTTTAAGCCCAGCAACTTCTATCATGTTCGCATCCTTCGTTTCGCTCTAAAATAATCTGTATTGTTGTAAAAAGAGTCATCTTTGTTTTCGTCATGCCAGCCTGGCACACCTAATAAAGGCAGTGGTGAAAGCTTTTTGTTATCGGCTAAGCAGTTATCTGTATTAATCATCTCATAAAGGGCTTGGTCAAGGTACTGATATTGAGTTACTAAATCTTTACAAAATATTTCATTAGGTACACAAACAAATAACGCTTTACCCGTTAAACCTATATAAGGCTTTGTTAGCATTTCATAATTAGCATGACCAAACATAAAAGGTTTTATTGTTTTACCCCACTCATGTTTGTGTTCAACAAATGCAGTTTTCCATTGGTGATCGCAAAGCCACTGCTGCCATTTACTCTCACTTATAGCTAATACAACACCACACTCATCAAAAAGCGTTAGTGCATTACGATGCTTAGTACGCTGTTGCAGTCCATGCTCAGCTATATCTTGCACATGTCTATGGTTTATTAACGCTTTGGTTTTTGGAAATAAACACCATATAAACCCACCAAATAAGTCATGCCAATTTTCACTACGTGTAGGTACAACACCCGTTTCAAAAATTACTTGCTCGTAATACCGCTCGCCAAAATCTACCTTTGCATCATCTTCAAAAGTAATAGGAATATTATTCTCATTAATAGCAGTTAAAAATGGAGAAAACCACTGCGGCGCCGGCCAATCTGTTAGTTCGTTAACTTTAAATAGCTCACGTAAATGCGCAAATGCACCTGTTTCTAAACTACTGATTTGCCACTGCTCGGGGGGAGTAAAACGCTTCATTTAAACCTTTAACCATTTATGCCTATAATTTACGAGAAGTTTACCGCAAAAACTGGTTCTGCTTAATAGAAGTTAATATACTAATCACAACTTAAAACAAAAAAAGAGCTGACATGAAACATTATTTCTCTCTCACACTCCTCGCTACTGCTGTTTTAGCAGGTTGCGCAACAACAAGTATTACCCCTACTGATGTAACAAATGGTTATAACAGTATTCAAGCTGATGAACTGGCTAAACATGTAAAAGTGCTCGCATCGGATGAGTTTGGTGGCCGTGCTCCTTCATCACCTGGCGAAAAGCTAACGCTTGATTATTTAACTGCGCAGTTTAAAGCTTTAGGTTTAAAACCAGGTAATGGCGACAGTTACTTACAAGAAGTGCCATTGGTTTCTTTAGAAGCTGATTCAAACATGGTGCTTAGTATTGGTGGTAAAGACTATCAATATAAAAAAGACATGGTTATGGGTAGCAGCCGCATTAGCGCACAAGAAGGCATAGAAAATTCTGAACTTGTTTTTGTGGGCTACGGCGTTAATGCACCTGAATACAATTGGAATGACTACGAAGGGTTAGACGTCAAGGGCAAAACGGTTGTAATGCTGGTTAATGATCCGGGCTTTGCAACAAAAGACCCTGCTTTATTTACTGGCGACGCAATGACTTATTACGGTCGTTGGACATACAAATATGAAGAAGCAAGTCGACAAGGTGCAGCTGGAGCAATTATTATTCATGAAACAGCACCTGCGTCATACCCATGGTCAGTAGTTGAAAACTCTTGGAGCGGTGAGCAGTTTGGTTTTCAAAAAGAAAACAACAATATGGATCGTGTAGCTGTTGAAGGCTGGGTTACAACTGACGTAGCAAAAGAGCTTTTCACTAAAGCAGGTTTAGATTTTGATACCGTTAAAACAAATGCTGCTAAAAGTGCTTACCATGTTGATATGGGCGATTTAACTGCTTCTGTTAATGTTAAAAATACGATTAAAAAATCAGTGTCGTATAACTTTATCGCTACGTTACCAGGAAGCGAGCAACCAGATGAGCATGTTATTTACTCGGCGCATTGGGATCACTTAGGTACAGATAAAACACGTAAAGGCGATCAAATTTACAACGGTGCTCACGACAACGCAACGGGTACAGCTGGGCTTATTGAAGTAGCTGAAGCCTTTACTAAATTACCTAAGCATCCTAGCCGCTCAATGACATTTTTAGCGGTAACTGCTGAAGAGCAAGGCTTACTAGGTTCTAAATACTATGCAGCTAACCCAGTGATTGCAGCTAATAAAACAGTCGCTAACATAAACATGGATAGCTTAAATTTATTAGGCAAAGTAAAAGACATGAATGTGGTCGGTATTGGTAAGTCACAAATGGATGAGTTTTTAGCAACTGCAGCTAAAGAGCAAGGCAGAACAATATCAGGCGATCCTAAACCATCATCTGGTGGCTATTACCGCTCTGATCACTTTGCATTTGCTAATATGGGGATTCCAGCCATGTACGCAGGTGGCGGCACAGTCGCAGCTGACGAAGAGACAGCTAATTACCGTAAACGCATGAGTTTAGTACTTCGCGGTTGTTATCATCAACCATGTGATCGTTACCGTGACGAATGGGATTTATCGGGTGCTGTTCAAGACTTACAATTGTTTTATAAAGTAGGTTTTGATATTTCGGAGCAAGAGCAATGGCCAACGTGGAATGCAAACTCAGAATTTCAACGTAAGTAGCATTGGTTTAACATCGAAAAACTCAAAGAGAGTAATCGATTTAAATAGATGCAAATGATATTGATTATCATTTAATAAAAATATACAGTGTTACTAAGTTTATTTAATTGGTAACACTATATGATTTTACTCTCTCAAATAGGATTTATTACGCCCGCTTCTAAACGCTTTGTTAGCCAAAATAAACGTTTATTATTACCACTTTTTTTACTGGTATGCTTAGCTGTGCCATCACTTCGTGAAATTACAATAACAGCACTAAGTGATGCTTTTTTTCAAGTTAGCGTATTTGTTGCTGCTACATTATTAATTTATTACTACGCCATAGAGCATTTACCTCAATTAGAGCTTAGTTATTTAAGTGCTAAATCGCCGGTATTAGAAATATTTTTTGCTGCCGTTTTAGGTGCCCTTCCTGGATGTGGTGGTGCAATAATAGTGGTTACCCAGTTTACAAAAGGCCAAGCAAGTTTTGGGGCTATTGTTGCTGTTTTAACAGCTACAATGGGAGATGCCGCATTTTTACTCCTTGCCACTCGCCCTACTGAAGGTTTAACCATAATGGCCATTGGCTTAGTCGTAGGCACGCTTTGTGGTGCTATAGTAAATGCCCTTCATGCAAAAGACTTTTTACGCCCAACTAAGCAAGAACAAAAACACCAAGTTAAAGTATTGCCAACTCGTATAATTAAAATAAGCAAACCAGTTTGGATGTTCGCTATTATTCCAAGCCTCATTATTGCTTTTTTAATTGCGTTTAATGTCGACTTTGATCAATTTGGAAAATACACAGGCACAAGTATTAGTATTTTTGGTGCTGCAATGGCGTTATTTACTGTAACTATATGGGCGTATTCTTCTAAAGGTGAAAGCTATAAAGAAGTAACCTCAGAAGACGATGAATGTAATCCACCTTCTAAAATTATTAAAGTACTTCAAGACACACACTTTGTGACCGCATGGGTAGTGGCATCCTTTATGTTGTTTGAGATTTTAGTAAATATTGCAGGGCTTGATTTAAAAAACTGGTTTGCACATTATGCTTATTTAGCGCCACTTATTGCTGTGGTGATTGGTTTTTTACCCGGTTGTGGTCCGCAAATAATTGTTACTACGTTATATATTCAGGGGATCATTCCATTTAGTGCATTAACTGCTAATGCAATATCTAACGATGGTGATGCGTTATTTCCTGCAATTGCAATGGCACCTAAAGCGGCTGTAATTGCGACTGTGTATACATCTATTCCTGCTTTGGCCGTTGGCTATGGCCTTTACTTTTTAAGTTAAAATTGCCATAAACAAAAAAGCTCAGCTATTGCTGAGCTTTTAGGATGTTAACTTATTTTATTTATACGGCTGCTGGCTCTGCAGCTAGTTCTTTTGGATTTGGGCCATAATCGTTCTCACCTTCATGTGAGTCTTGTGCAAGAAAAACAATTAAAACAATCCAACCAATTACTGGCACTAACCAAAGTAACTGCCACCAGCCTGAACGACCAGTATCATGAAGGCGACGTGCACCAGCACTTAAGCCAGGAATTAATAGCGCTAAGCTATAAATAGTGCCAATGAACATTGTACCTAGTACACCATCAATCGCATTACAAACTACCGAAAAAATGAAGTTAAATAATACAAACATCCAATATGCTTTACGACGATTACGGCCTGAAAAATCCGCGTAGCTGCGAAGCGCGTTCATATAATGTTCCATGAAATTTCCTTAGTGTTATTTTTTTATATTCCCTAACGGGGTTAACTTTATTACTTTTTAGTAACACATGTATCTTAAATAAAAACAGACTCATTTAAAACAAAAAACCAGCAAATTGCTGGTTTTTTTATTAGGGCGTGTTGACCTTTGCGGATTGTAATTTGTTCAATCTAGGGACGATTTAATCGCGGCGCGAGGTTTGTAACCTAGTGGGCTAAGTAAAAACCGAGCAACAAAGAGTTTATCGCCCCTAGGCAGAACCCGAAGGGCAGCGCATGTTTGGCATTTATGCTGCGTTATCGCCTACTTATGGGGAGTAACCACACTTCATAGGCTCTGCCTTGCCTAAAAACCAAACATACTGCTGTAAATTCAACCATCAAAGATCAACACGCCCTAGTTAAACAATTATATTATTAACTCATAGCCATCATCATTGCCGATGGGTTTTCTAAGTACGATTTCCATAGGTTATTAAAGCGTGCAATAGTGCCGCCATCAATAACGCGATGATCGCCAGACCAACTCACTTGCATAATAGCTTTACTCACAACTTGGCCACTTTCATCAAAACGCGGTAAGTGCTGCAGTTTACCCAATGCAACAATAGCCACTTCTGGTTTATTAATGATGGGGGTTGCGATAGTGCCGCCAATCGCACCAATGTTAGAGATACTAATTGTCCCACCTTTTAAATCATCCGGTGCAACACGCCCTTCTCGCGCAGAATGAGTTAAGCGGGTTAAATCATTTGCCACATCAATAATGCTTTTACTCTGGCACGATTTAATATTAGGCACTAACAAGCCAATTTTTGAATCAACCGCTATACCAATATTATGATCGTTATAATAGGTAAGCTCTGAGCAATCATCATTCACTTTTGAATTCAGTACAGGGTACTCTTTCATTGCTAGCGAGAGTGCTTTTACAAAAAATGGCATCATGGTGAGCTTAACGCCTTGTGCTTTGTACTGCTCTTTTAAGGAGCTTCGCAAAGCTATAAGCTGCGTTAAGTCGATTTCATCACTAAAAGTAAAGTGCGGAATAGTTGAAACCGAAGCCACCATTTGCTTGGCCATGGCCGCTTTAATGCCTTTAATTTGCTCTACTCGTACGCCACCGCTTTGATTCTGTGTTTGGTTTTGTACTGCACTTTGAGAAGCATCGCTATTAAGCGGTGAAGTATCAATACTATTTGGCACTTCGCCTTTTACAAACTCTTCAATATCTTGCTTGTAAATACGTCCATTTTTACCACTACCTGGTACGCACGTTAAATCAACATCTAGCTCACGTGCTTTACGACGAACCGCAGGTGATGCAACCGCTTTTTGATTAATAACTTTAGCAGCTTGCTGCGTTTTAACAGGGGCAACTTTTTCAGCGACGGCATTAGTTTGAGCCTTTACGACCGCTTGGTTTATATCAACATTTGGTTTTGCTGCACTGCCTGCAATTGTCATTTGAAACAACGGGCTATGTACTTTTGCTATTTCACCTTTTTGGTAATATAGTTTTTTTACTGTGCCTGTATATTTTGCCGGAATTTGCACTAATGCTTTATCGGTCATTACGTCACAAACCGCTTGGTCTTCTTCTATTTCGTCGCCTTCAGCGACTAACCAATCAACAATCTCACACTCAACAATACCTTCACCAATATCTGGTAGTATAAAGTCTTCAACTACATCAGATGCATTGTTATTAGTTTGATTTTCAGCTTGAACAGGCTCTTCTACTACTTCATTACTCGTACTATCACCAGTTACATCCATAGCAAATAAAGGAGCATGTACTTTAGCAATTTCACCTTTTTGATAATATAACTTTGAAATTACGCCATCATGCACTGCCGGAATTTGTACTAATGCTTTGTCTGTCATAACATCGCAAATTGGCTGATCCTCAGATACGGTATCGCCTTCTTGTACTAGCCACTCAACTACTTCGCATTCAACAATGCCTTCACCAATATCGGGTAATATAAAATCTTTCGCCATGGTAACCCCTAAAAATCCATTGATTGTTTAATTGCAGCCAACACTTTTAGTGCGTCCGGTACGTATTCTTTTTCAAGTGCCAACGGGTATGGTGTATCTAGACCACATACACGTAAAATTGGTGACTCTAAATGCAAGAAACACTCTTGTTGTATTGTTGCTGCTATCTCGGCACCAAAGCCATTAGTTATAGGCGCTTCATGGCTCACGATTAAACGGCCGGTTTTAATAACCGATTTAGCAATCGTTTCAACATCCCATGGTAAAATACTACGAAGATCTATTACTTCACAGCTTATACCTTGCTCGCTTGCTTGCTTTGCTGCCTCTTCAATAATCTCCATTTGAGCACCCCACGCTAAAAGCGTAATATCGGTACCCTCTTGTACTACTTCAGCCGTGCCTAATTCAATACTATAATCTTCTTCTGGCACTTCGCCTGTTGATGCACGATATAAACGCTTAGGCTCAAAAAATATGACAGGGTTATCATCCTTAATAGAGGCACGTAATAAACCCTTAGCTTGATAAGGGTTACGCGGTACAACCACTTTTAAGCCCGGTGTATGTGCAAAATAAGCTTCGGGTGATTGCGAGTGATATAAGCCACCAGCAATACCACCGCCATAAGGCGTACGAATAGTTAAGTTACCTACATTAAATTCATTACCACTGCGATAACGAAATTTAGCGGCTTCATTTACTATTTGATCAAACGCTGGGAAAATATAATCAGCAAATTGAATTTCTGCTAATGCAGGCGCACCAAATGCCGCTAAACCATTAGCAAAGCCTAAAATACCTTGTTCGGTTAAAGGCGTATTAAAAACGCGATGCTTACCGTACTTTTCTTGCAAGCCTGATGTTGCTCTAAATACACCACCGAAGTAACCAACATCTTCGCCAAAAATACAGGCTTGAGGGTGTTCGTTCATCGTAATATCGAGGGCAGAGTTAATTGCGTGGAGCATGTTCATTTTAGCCATTACTTAATTCTCCCTGCAGTTACTGGGTAAGCATCTGGATGCTGTTTTATATGTTCTTTTAATTGCTCGTACTGACGTTGCAATAATGGAATTGGTGTATCGTAAACGTCAGATACCAATTCTTCTAAAGCCGGCTTGGCAACAACTTCAGCACGCTTAAGCGCTGCTAAAATTTCTTCACGAATCGACTCTTTTGCTTTTATATCGTCTTCTTCGTTTAACCAATCTTGCTTGACCAACCATTTTCTAAATTTATCAATAGGACAGATTTGATTATTTGCCTCTTCATCTTTAGAGCGATAACCACTGGGATCGTCTGATGTAGAATGCGCGCCTAATCGATAAGCAATCGATTCAATAAGCACAGGCTCACCTTGTGTTGAGGCTATTTCGCGTGCTTTTTTGGTCGCTGCATACACAGCAAGTGCATCTGTGCCATCAACACGAATTGTTTTAATACCATAACCTACACCACGCGACGCAATACCATCGCCTTTAAACTGTTCATCAGCAGGGGTAGATATGGCATAGCCGTTATTACGTGCAAAAAATATAACCGGCGCTTTGTGAACAGCCGCCATATTTAAGCCCGCATGAAAGTCACCTTCTGATGCAGCACCTTCACCAAAGTAACAAATAGTCACGTTATCAATTGTGCTTGCAAGCTCACCTGTTTTAGCGTCGATATGCTTTATTTTTTGACCATATGCATAACCTGTGGCCTGTGGTATTTGCGTACCCAGTGGCGATGAAATCGTCATGTAGTTTAGCGCTTTAGAACCATAATGGATTGGCATTTGGCGACCTTTACCTAAATCCAATTCATTTGAGAACATTTGGTTCATAAATTGATCAAGCGTAAAGCCACGATAATGCAGGGCTGCTTGTTCACGATATTGCGCCATGATCATATCATCTTGATCAAGTGCAGCAGCAGAGGCTGTAACTGCGGCTTCTTCGCCTAGGCATTGCATATAAAAACTAACACGACCTTGGCGCTGCGCGCCTTGCATACGTTCATCTAACAAACGTATAAAACGCATTGTTTCATATAACTTAATAGCGGTATGTTTTGAAATATCAGGTGCGGTTGCACTAGGATGAATGTCGCCGTCCTCAGTTAAAATACTAAGGGTTGGAATATTAAGTGCTTGGCCATCAATAAATTCAAGCTCGTGGTTAATATTCAGCGATACGTTATTTGGATTACTCATAACCTACCTTCTTTTGTTGTCGGTAAAACAGTGCCCCTTTAAATTATTATTGTGGGTGATTGTTGCTGGTTAAACTTTGCAACATCTGCACTATCTTTAATTAAAGCTGCCAACACTTTACGTTAACGTAAAGTGTTATTCAACACATCTGGGACGAAACAAAAGCAAATACAAGTTAAATAAGTGGCAAGTTAACGATACGGTTACTTTAGTTAATAGTAATCATATAGTTAACTTGAAGCTACCAGTGGTCTGATGAGTTTAATTAGACGAAATTGCTATCAATATCCATTGGAATAACAGTAAGCAGTGCTCTTTGACCTAATGCTACGCTCGCATTTGGAAATATAATAGCCTCACCTTCAACGTCTGCGTAAATCGCTGTATCACCGTCGGTTGCAAGTAGTTCACCTTTCGCAAAGCCAGTAAAGTTCTCAGCATCATCAGAAAAAGGGAAACTAAAATCATCCTGCGTTCTATTAATTGTGCGGTGCACTGCAAATAACTCAAACTCACTTGCATTAAAATCAGGGTATTTAACTTCATTTTGGCTAATTAATGCAGTTAATGTTTGCTTTGTTTTTTCAAAGCGGGTCATATCATTTTGGCCAAATGGCTTAACTTGACCCAGCTCTACTGTAAACGAGTCTGCACCATGAACAAACGACGAATAATAGCTAAACGTTGTTGCGGGTGATTTCATCATAAGTACGGTATTTACACCACAGCTCAATAAAAATTGTAACTGTGACTTTTTCCATGGCTTACCATGTAAAAATGGATACACAGCAAATTTTTCGTTTTTAGAGCCTCTAATTGCAGTGTGTAAGTCGTAATGACATCGGCTACTGCATTGCTGGCCACGAGCATAAAAGTCACTTACGTATTGCTCAAGCTTTGCAGCGCGGTTTCGTTCATTATTCATTGGTACACCTTCAACTGTATGGTGACCATTAAATAATCTATTTAAGTTTTCTTCTACAAAACGCAAACCAATATTAATTGATTGTGGATTACCATAAATAAATAAAACACGCTGCTTAAGGACTAACTCACCTTTTATAATTTGTTTAATGAGCGCATCACAAATTTCAATTGGCGCAGTTTCGTTACCGTGTACAGCGCTTGAATAAATTACATCTTTGCTTGTTTTAACAGCAGGTTGAAACTCAATTACACCGGTATCGTGTATATTTACACGAGTTCCATTATCTAAAACAAATTCACCTGCATCTAAATGCCATTCGTTGTCACGACTAAGCGTTAAAAAATCGCCCGTTTGTTTTAATTCATTTAAGTAAGATGGATTGGCTGACATGTAATAAGCCCTTTAAAAATAATGTGAGAGTAAACTCTTATGCATATATATGCACAAGGTAGAGGTATAGAAACAAAAACGGCTGAATAAATCAGCCGTTTTAAAATTATTAGATTAAGTTAGCTTATAACTGAATCTACAAGCTTTTTAGCTTCTTTTTCAAGTAACGCTAAATGCTCTTCACCTTTAAATGATTCAAGGTATATTTTATAAATATCTTCAGTACCTGATGGACGCGCTGCAAACCAGCCATTTTCAGTGACCACTTTTAAACCACCAATTGCCGCATCGTTACCTGGTGCATGAGTCAGTTTTTGCAAAATAGGTTCACCAGCAAGTGTATCTGCTTTAACATCAGAAGCACTTAATGCTTTTAAACGTGACTTTTGGCCGCTTGAGGCCGGTGCATCAAGGCGTTTATAAATTGGAGAACCAAACTCTTGTTCTAGTTCTTTATAAAGCGCTGATGGAGTTTTACCTGTTACTGCAAGTATTTCTGCAGCAAGTAGTCCCATAATAAAGCCGTCTTTATCTGTACACCATACAGAGCCATCAAAACGTAAGAATGCAGCACCTGCGCTTTCTTCGCCACCAAATGCAAGCTTGCCTTTGCTTAAGCCTTCAACAAACCATTTAAAGCCTACGGGTACTTCTTTTACTTTTCGATTATTGCGCGCTGCTACTTTATCGATCATAGAGCTAGAAACCAGTGTTTTACCAATCTCTACTGTTTCATTCCAATCACGGTGTTTAAGTAAGTAATCAATTGCCACTGCTAAAAAGTGGTTTGGATTCATTAAACCATCTGGCGTTACAATACCGTGGCGATCGTAGTCAGGGTCGTTACCAATAGACACATCAAAGTCATCTTTTAATGCAATAAGGTTTGCCATTGAATAAGGTGATGAACAATCCATACGAATTTTGCCATCTTTATCAAGTGGCATAAAAGCAAAACGTGGGTCAACAACATCATTAACGACGGTTAAATCTAAATTATATTTTTTAGCAATAACAGGCCAAAAATTAATACCTGAACCACCTAGTGGATCGATACCAATTTTGATACCTGCATCGCTAACGGCTTTTAAATTAACGATATTTGCTAAATCATCAATATAAGGAGTCATTAAATCTTCGTAGCGAATAAAGCCTGAACGTGAAGCTTTAGCGAATGGGAATAACTCAACTTCAACCAAGTCTTCTAATAAAAGTTGATTTGCTCTGTCTTCAATCCACTTAGTGACGTCGGTATCAGCAGGTCCGCCATTAGGTGGATTGTATTTAAAGCCACCATCTTCAGGAGGGTTATGTGAAGGCGTAACAACAATCCCGTCTGCAAGCTCATTTGGGTGCAGCTTGTTATGGCTAACTATGGCGTGGCTGATAACTGGCGTTGGTGTAAAGTCACCGTTTTCTTGCGTTATCACTTGCACTTCGTTAGCAACTAAAACTTCAATAGCTGAATTAAATGCAGCCTCACTCAGTGCGTGTGTGTCTTTACCTAAAAATAACGGACCAAAAATATCATTTTGTTTTCTATAATCACAAATAGCCTGAGTAATCGCTAAAATGTGTGACTCGTTAAATTTAACATCGTAAGAACAACCACGGTGGCCTGATGTACCAAAAGCAACACAATGCTCTGGATTTTGTTCAAGATCAGGTTCGTTTAAGTAATACGCAGATACTAATTTAGGTACGTTAACCAGTGCTGATTGTGGAGCAGTTTTGCCTGCGCCTGAGTGAATAGCCATTATATTTCCTTACAGGTAATCGCGAATTTTTTCAGCTTGCTCTGCACTATATCCAAGGCAAAGAGCAACTTCATGAAGCATCATTTTTTTACGCGTTGTATTAGAATTTGTCATAACCCAATATTCACTATCAGTTATGTTTTTAGGGTTCATACTACTGCCGCTATTTACTAAGGCTTCTTTACTAGTAGCAAAGTAAACACGGTCACGCCCTTTTATATCTAGTACAGCCGAAAAATCAGTTTTATGTGTGCGGTAAAATGCACTTAAAATAAACAAAAAGCGCCCAACAACACCCTTCTGCATTGCCAGCTCTTCTTTATTTAATACATTAAAAACATTATCGCTTTTTTGCTTCACGGGTGCGTGAGCTACAGGCGTTTGTTTTTTTGAAGTCTCAGCAGCAGGTAGCTCTGAGCATTTTAATGTGGCGGTAGACGTAGTCGCAGTTTGATTATTTTGAGTTAGTTCTACGTTTGCGGTTTGAATTTTTTCGCCGCTCAGATTTAATAAACGACGTAAAATAGTGGATGCACTTTCACCAATACTTTGCGTATTGCTTGCAATATACTGATATAACTCGTCGTCTATGTCGATTTGTTTCATGTTCTTCCTGTCATTACGGGTCACATTTTTTTCTCCCGTGTGATTATACCCAAACCAATCAGAAATGCGAGTTACAACAAGCACTCCCGTAAACATATTAATATTTACTTGATTGTTGTTGATTTAACAAACAAAAGCCCAATTTAATAAATAGTCGCTGTATTTTTTGCTTTTTAGAGCAATGCTCGGCAAACTATGGCGAAATTTTCAGGAGGCGTGTATGCAGTTAAATTACAAGCAACAAGGGCAAGGCCCTAATGTTATTTTGATCCACGGACTCTTTGGATCATTAGAAAACCTAAATGTAATAGCAAAACCATTAAGTGAACACTTTAATGTTATTAACGTTGATTTACGCAACCACGGGCTTTCTCCTCATAGTGATGAAATGAACTACCCTGCAATGGCTCAAGATATTGTCGAGTTATTAGCACATTTAAACATAGATAAAGCTCATTTAGTTGGGCATTCTATGGGTGGGAAAGTCGCAATGGAATTAGCACTAACACACCCTGAGCTGGTAAATAAATTGGTTGTACTTGATATCGCACCTGTTAGTTACCCTGCTCGCCACACAAAAATATTACAAGCATTAAAAGCAGTTTCAACGCAGTCAATAGATGATAGAAAGCAAGCTGATGCAATTATGCAGCCTTATATTGAAGAGCTAGGGGTTCGACAGTTTTTACTTAAAAGCCTCGCTAAAAATGAAGAAGGTCATTTTGCATGGCGATTTAACCTAAATGTGCTTGACGAAAAATATTCGACAATTACGTCCAATGTTAATGAAAACAATTCTTGTTTATGCGATACTCTTTTCATTAAAGGTAATGATTCTGACTATATATTGCCCGAGCATCGTACTGCAATTACAGCACGCTTTAAAAACACCAAGGCTAAAATTATTCATGGCGCAGGTCATTGGCTTCATGCTCAAAAGCCTCTTGCTGTTAATAAAGCGATAAATGACTTTTTAACTGCGGTTTAAAGCAATTTTAATCGCGTGTTTTTAATTCAGCGCACTAAATATATGAATATTTATATGCTATAGTACGCGCCGTTTAATTTAAAGGTTATACGTTGATGGTCAGTCAGTTAATTAACGAATTTGATACCCTAGGGTTGTATTTTGGCTTAGCCGGTATTTTCATATTCATCGGCATGGCAATTAAAGACGTACTAAAAAGTGGCAATGTGCCAAAGTTCGGACAATACATTGTTTGGGGCGTGCTCTTTTTAGGTTGTTCAGGCTTTATTGCTAAAGGGCTTATTCAAGTATTTTGGCAAGGCGCAGGTGTAGGTTAAGCATGGCGAAGTCAGAAACAGATAGAACTACACTCGATTTATTTGAATACGAAAAACGCCCAGGCAGACCTAAAACCAATCCCCTTTCTCGGGATATGCAGTTAAAGGTAAATAAACGTAATCAAATAAAAAGAGATAAAGCACGTGGTTTAAAGCGTGTTGAATTTAAAGTTTCATCGCAGTTATATCAAGCATTGAGTGATATGGCAGATGCACAAAATATTAGCCGCAGTGCGCTGATTGAAACGATTTTACAAGAAAGATTGGCTATTGATACATAAAAGGTTTTAAATCCATGGCAAGTGTAGGCATTTTTTTCGGAAGTGACACAGGTAACACAGAACACGTAGCAAAAATGATCCAAAAAGAATTGGGTAAAAAGCTAGTGGCTGTTCATGATATTGCAAAAAGCTCTAAAGAAGAGATTGCTGAATTTGATTTAATCTTATTCGGTATCCCTACTTGGTACTACGGTGAAGCTCAATGTGACTGGGATGACTTTTTCCCAGAACTTGAGGAAGTAGACTTTGAAGGTAAACTTGTTGCTATTTTTGGTTGTGGTGACCAAGAAGATTACGCTGAGTACTTTTTAGATGCAATGGGCATGATCAACGATATTGTTACTGAACGTGGCGCTATTGTTGTGGGCCATTGGCCAAGTGAAAGCTATGACTTTGAAGCATCTAAAGGAATGGCTGATGATAAGCACTTTGTAGGTTTGGGTATCGACGAAGACCGTCAACCAGAGCTTACAGAACAACGTGTTAAAGCATGGTCTGCTCAAGTATATGAAGAAATGTGTTTAAGTGAATTAGCTGACTAATTTACTGCATATATCGCTAGCTGTTTAAATAATTATCAAACAGTTAGCGTTTTAAGCTTTAGTGGCAATATATATCAATTGTTCTTTGCACTTAACGCTTAGGCACGTTATCCTGTTTGTTGCTAATGTGTCGTGTACATCTTTGCAAGATGTCTAGTATAACCAAATAAAATTGAGACAGATTTAATGACTGATCATAACTTGGAACTTAAAAAAGCCGGTTTAAAAGTAACTTTACCGCGTATTAAAATATTAGAGATTTTACAATCTCCAGATAACCAACACATCAGTGCTGAAGATGTTTACAAAATTCTTTTGGATCTAGGTGAAGAAATTGGTCTTGCAACTGTATACCGCGTACTTAACCAATTTGATGATGCGGGTATTGTAAGCCGTCATCACTTTGAAGGCGGAAAATCAGTATTTGAACTTTCTGGAAGCACTCACCACGATCATTTAGTATGTTTGAAATGTGGCAAAGTGGTAGAGTTTGAAGATGACATGATTGAGCGTCGTCAACTAGAAATTGCTGAAGAAAATGGTATTACTCTTACAAACCATTCTTTGTATTTATACGGTGAGTGTAATGATAAAGCAGCGTGTAAAGAATTTAGCGACGCTAACAGCTAATATCGCTTTTAAAAGCAATAAAAAAACCTGCTAAGTGCAGGTTTTTTTTGTGCCTAAAAGACGATAATATTGAATATACCCAGTAAATCCTGGGTATATTTTAAGTATTATACCAATCCGCAATAATACTTAATCATTTCGCGGGGCTAAACGTGTCGCTACCTGCGTTAAAAAATGCTCATTTAGAACAACTAAATAGCGAATTTTTTGCCTAGCTATCAACACGTTTTTCCAGCCTCAAAATAGATCACTTAATTAAGCGAATTGGTATTACTTATTGAGTTTTAGACCATGAATCGCGAAGACCCACTGTTTGATTAAATACAACGTTCTCTGATTTAGAATCACGAGAGAAATAACCTGTACGCTCAAACTGAAAGCCCTGCTCTGCTTGTGAATTAGCAAGCGATGGTTCTAATTTAGCATTAGGTAAAACAACCAGTGACTCCGGGTTTAGCGTAGTTTCAAATTCCTCTGCAGCTGCTGGATTTGGTACGCTAAACAAGCGGTCGTATAAACGAACTTCTGCACTAATAGACTCTGGTGCTGAAACCCAATGAATAACACCTTTTACTTTACGACCATCACTTGGGTTTTTACCAAGTGTTTCGCTGTCGTAAGTACAAAAGATAGTTGTGATTTCGCCATTTTCGTCTTTTTCAACACGCTGCGCTTTAATAACATAAGCACCACGTAAGCGTACTTCTTTATCAAGTACTAAACGTTTGAATTTGTTATTCGCTTCTTCTTTAAAGTCTTCTCGTTCAATATAGATTTCACGAGTAAATGGAACATCACGACGCCCCATTTCTTCTTTATTTGGGTGATTAGCCACTGATAAAGTTTCAACTTTATCTGCATCGTAGTTTTCAATAACGATTTTAACAGGATCGAGTACAGCCATTGCACGTGGTGCATTTTCGTTTAAGTCTTCACGGATACAGGCTTCAAGCATGCCCATTTCAACCATATTCTCTTGTTTTGTTACACCAATACGCAAACAAAATTCACGGATTGAACCTGGTGTATAACCACGACGACGTAAACCTGCAATAGTAGGCATACGAGGGTCATCCCACCCTTCTACATAGTTATTTACTACTAAATCATTTAGCTTACGCTTTGACATAATAGTGTATTCAAGATTTAAGCGCGAAAACTCAATTTGCTGTGGGTGACACTCTAAACTAATGTTATCAAGTACCCAATCGTATAAACGACGGTTATCTTGAAACTCTAATGTACATAATGAATGTGTAATACCTTCAAGCGCATCAGAAATACAGTGAGTGAAGTCATACATTGGGTAAATGCACCACTTGTCAGCTGTTTGATGATGATGAGCAAAACGTACACGGTAAATAATTGGATCGCGAAGCACCATAAATGAGCTTGCCATATCAATTTTAGCACGCAGTACACATTCACCTTCTTTGAATTCGCTAGCGCGCATTTTTTCAAATAACGCTAGGTTTTCTTCAACTGAAGTATCTCTATAAGGACTGTTTTTACCTGGCTCTTTTAATGTACCACGGTACTGTCGTGCTTCGTCTGCAGTTAAAAAACAAACGTACGCTAAGCCTTTTTCAATAAGCTCTACTGCATAACCATATAAAGTATCAAAATAGTTAGAAGAATACTTTATGTCGCCATCCCAATTAAAGCCTAACCACTGTACATCCTCTTTAATAGAGTTAACGTAGTTAATGTCTTCTTTTTCAGGGTTTGTATCGTCAAAACGTAGGTTACATAAACCGTTGTAGTCTTTTGCGATACCAAAATTCAAACAAATTGATTTGGCATGGCCAATATGTAAAAAACCATTTGGCTCAGGTGGAAAACGTGTATGCGTTGTCGCATGTTTGCCACTTGCTAAGTCTTCATCAATTCGGGTTCTAATAAAGTTACTTGGGCGATTCTCAATTTCCGCCATAGGAGTGTGATCCTCTAAATATTACGTAATAACAAAACTAATGCATTATTACAAAAACATACACTAACATACAGCAATAGATTAAGGTTTATTTTAGATATTGATTAACTTTAATCCACTTGTTCAATTGTTTATGAATAAAATTTGTTTTAACGCAACATTTAGGTCATCAAAGCCAATTATAGTAGCTAAATAACCTACTTTATAAGGATTCTAAGATGGCGACACTTAATCAACACCGTGTATATATTCCAACTAATGCACGCGCTAACCACTATTTATTGGCTGAAATAATACCCAACGAAGCATTTTATAATAGCTTTAGCACTATAAACTGTTGCTACGAGCGTATTGCGCGTCAATTATTTGCATGTTGTGATGAGTATGAACTGCATAATGTACATTTATTAGCAAACGATAAACTACCGGTTATACGCTTTCATGATGAGTCATATCAACTAGAAACCGACAAGCAGATGTTGTTTTTTTATAACCCTCGTTATCACGAGGCACATAAAATTTATTACTCACCAGATATAAAAAGTAAGAAAATACGTTTCTTGTTTTTAGCCACGGGTGAAGACTTACGTGCAAACTCAGCTTTGTTTCACAATAGAGTGCAAAAAGTATTAAACTTACTCCAAGAACAGTTATTTATAAATCAGCCCCAATTTAAACTTCGCGATCACCAACATCTAACTTACGATTTATTTGCTAAAGATAAGGGAAATAAAGAGAGTTATGGATATAAACTCAGAAGCCTCTACCCTCGTTATCAATCAAGGCAATGTAATATTCCTAGTGACTATGCTGAAATGACTTACGCAACATTTACCATTGCGCTTTCTCGGGCCATCAAAACACAGTTTCAAACAATGGTGAACAATAACGATGTGGAAAAGTTTTATGATTACTTTGCAGATAGTTTTAAACGCGCATGTGAACAAAACAAACTAACACACGGTGCAATGGTAGCTAATGGCGCAATACCCATTGTCCGAAACAGTAAAATAGATAAAAATGAAGGTAATACAGAGTTACAAAAGTTGAGTTTTGATGTTGAATCAAATGAAAATCAAATTAAGTATTTTTATGAAACAACAAGATTAGTAGAAACACTACATTTTGTTATTGTCGCAACGCAGCAGGATAAACATGAAATTGGTTATGGCCGCTTTATGAACCAAGTAGAGAAAACAATTCATGCACTATGTAACGAGCTGGCCATAAATAAGCAACGACAAGATTTGTCTGTACGCTTTTTTCAGCATATTAGTTATCCGTTCTAAATTTACCTCAATAACAAAAAGGCCCGCATAAGCGGGCCTTTTCAGAGGAAACAAGCAATTACCAGCCTGTTTTCTCTTTAAGTGCTTTACCGATTTCAGCAAGTGAACGTACAGTTTTTACGCCCGCAGCTTCTAATGCAGCAAATTTCTCATCAGCAGTACCTTTACCGCCTGCGATGATTGCGCCAGCGTGACCCATACGCTTACCTTCTGGTGCAGTAACACCAGCAATGTAAGATACTACAGGTTTAGTTACGTTAGCTTTGATGTACTCTGCAGCTTCTTCTTCTGCAGTACCACCAATTTCACCAATCATTACGATTGCTTCAGTTTGTGGATCTTTTTCGAACATTTCTAGAACGTCGATAAAGTTAGTACCTGGGATTGGATCACCACCAATACCAACACACGTAGACTGACCAAAACCAGCATCAGTAGTTTGCTTAACCGCTTCGTACGTTAAAGTACCAGAGCGAGAAACAATACCTACTTTACCAGGTTTGTGGATGTGACCAGGCATGATACCAATCTTAGTCTCACCAGGAGTAATAACACCTGGACAGTTAGGACCGATCATACGAGTACCTGTTTGATCTAGTTTAACTTTAACGTCAACCATATCAAGCGTAGGGATACCTTCAGTGATACAAACAATCAGCTCGATGCCAGCATCGATAGCTTCTAAGATTGCATCTTTACAGAAAGGAGCTGGTACGTAGATAACTGAAGCAGTTGCGCCAGTTTCTTGAACAGCATCACGAACTGTGTTGAATACAGGAAGACCAAGGTGCGTTTGACCGCCTTTACCTGGGCTTACACCACC
The DNA here is from genome assembly GCF_014163835.1 of Pseudoalteromonas sp. SR43-5. Classification (NCBI taxonomy): domain Bacteria; kingdom Pseudomonadati; phylum Pseudomonadota; class Gammaproteobacteria; order Alteromonadales; family Pseudoalteromonadaceae; genus Pseudoalteromonas; species Pseudoalteromonas sp. SR43-5. The sequence goes on along the minus strand of NZ_JACJEA010000015.1, from coordinate 43,606 downwards.
AACCATTTGTGTACCGTACTCAAGCGCTTGCTCTGAGTGGAAAGTACCTTGGCCACCAGTGAAACCTTGACAGATAACTTTTGTATCTTTATTGATTAATACAGACATTATTTGCCCTCCGCAGCAGCAACAACTTTCTCAGCAGCGTCTGTTAGTGATTCAGCAGCAATGATATCTAGACCTGAGTTCTTAAGAACTTCACGACCTAATTCAGCATTAGTACCTTCTAAACGTACAACTACAGGTACATTTACGCCAACTTCTTTAACTGCGCCAATGATACCTTCAGCAATCATGTCACAACGTACGATACCGCCAAAGATGTTTACTAAAACAGCTTTAACATTATCGTCAGAAAGGATGATTTTGAATGCTTCAGAAACACGTTCTTTAGTCGCGCCGCCGCCAACATCTAGGAAGTTAGCCGGTTTGCCGCCGTGTAGGTTTACGATGTCCATAGTACCCATTGCTAGGCCTGCACCGTTAACCATACAACCAACATTGCCATCTAGAGCAACGTAGTTAAGCTCGAAGCTTGCTGCGTGTGCTTCACGTGCATCTTCTTGAGATGGATCGTGGAACTCACGGATTTTAGGTTGACGGTAAAGTGCATTACCATCAATACCGATTTTTCCGTCAAGACAGTGAAGGTTACCTTCGTCTGTAATTACTAACGGGTTGATCTCAAGTAGTGCGAAATCAAAATCAGTAAACATGTTACCAAGACCCATAAAGATCTTAACAAACTGCTTCATTTGTACTGGGTTAAGACCCAATTTAAAGCCTAGTTCACGTGCTTGGTAAGCTTGAGGACCCACTAATGGATCAATTTCAGCTTTGTGGATAAGCTCTGGTGTTTCTTCTGCAACAGTTTCAATTTCAACGCCGCCTTCAGTAGACGCCATGAAAACTACTTTGCGAGATGCACGGTCAACTACTGCACCTAGGTACAATTCGTTAGCAATGTCAGTACAGCTTTCAACTAAAATTTTAGCTACTGGCTGACCTTTCTCGTCTGTTTGGTAAGTAACTAGGTTTTTACCCAACCAGTTAGCTGCAAACGCTTTTACTTCGTCGATAGTTTTTACTAGCTTTACACCGCCAGCTTTACCACGTCCACCTGCGTGAACCTGAGTTTTAACAACCCACATATCACCGCCGATTTTTTCAGCAGCTGCTGCAGCTTCTTCAGGTGTATCGCAAGCGAAACCCTGAGAAACTGGTAAACCATATTCGGCAAAAAGTTGTTTTGCCTGATACTCATGCAAATTCATGATGCTTTATCCAATTTTTTATACTAAAAGAGCTGAATATTTTTTCAAATAAACAACTATCCCAAATTGCGCACCTAGTATAGATCCCAAGGCTTAACATGAAAACCCCAGTAAGACCAAAGGCGCAAAAAAAAAGCTGTGAATGTTCATTCACAGCTTACATTTCATACAACTAGATTAAACATCTAGCAATAAGCGAGTTGGATCTTCAAGTAACTCTTTAATAGTCACTAAGAAACCAACTGATTCTTTACCATCAATGATACGGTGGTCATAAGAAAGAGCTAAATACATCATAGGAAGTATTTCTACTTTACCATTTACAGCCATCGGACGGTCTTGGATTTTATGCATACCCAAAATTGAAGACTGTGGCAAGTTAATGATAGGTGTAGATAGTAATGAACCAAATACGCCGCCATTAGTAATAGTGAAATTACCACCGGTCATATCTGCAAGCGTTAGCTTACCATCACGACCTTTAAGTGCTAATTCACGAATACCCTTTTCGATTTCAGCAACAGATAGTTTGTCACAATCTTTAAGTACTGGAGTAACTAGACCACGTGGAGTAGATACTGCAATGCTGATATCAAAATAGTTATGGTAAACAATATCGTCACCATCAATTGATGCATTAACATCTGGGAAGCGTTTAAGTGCTTCAGTTACCGCTTTCACGTAGAAAGACATGAAACCTAAACGAATGCCATGACGCTTTTCAAATACTTCCTGGTACTGCTTACGAAGGCTCATGATTGGTTCCATGTTCACTTCGTTGAATGTTGTTAACATTGCAGTTGAATTTTTAGCTTCAAGAAGACGTGTAGCAATCGTTTTACGCAGGCGAGTCATAGGAACACGTTTTTGAGTACGATCGCCCATCGGTGCTGCAGGAGCAGAAGCTTCTGCTTTTTTAGCCGCTGGCGCTGGTGCTTTTAAGAACGTATCAACGTCTTCTTTAGTTACACGGCCATTTTTACCCGTGCCGTTAATTTTAGAAGCGTCTAAGCCTTTCTCAGCAATTAAACGACGAACTGATGGTGTTAACACATCTGAACTTTCGCTAGAATCTGCTGCTGGCGTTTCGTCTGCTTTTGCAGCTGGAGCCGCTGGTGCACCGCCTGCTTTAACCGAACCAATTACTTGCTCGCCTAGTACAGTATCGCCTTCGTTGTGAATGATATCACCCATGATGCCATCTTCTTGAGCTACTACTTCAAGAACAACTTTATCTGTTTCAATATCTACCAAGTTTTGGTCGCGTGTTACTGCGTCACCTGGTTGTACATGCCATGTAGCAATTGTTGCGTCTGCAACTGATTCTGGAAGTACAGGTACTTTAATGTCCACTTCTTTACCTTCTGATGCTGGTGCTGATTGCGCCGCTGGCGCGTCTTCTGATTTAGCTGGTGCTGATTCTTCTTTAGATGAACCTTCACTTGCTGGCGCTGCATCAGCATCACCAAGTAAACCCATAACTTGATCGCCAAGTACGGTTGCACCTTCTTCTTGTGATATTTCTGTAATTACACCGTCATGCTGTGCAACAACTTCTAAAACCACTTTATCTGTTTCAATGTCTACTAAGTTTTGATCGCGAGTTACTTTGTCGCCAACACTTACATGCCATGTAGCAACGGTAGCATCTGCAACCGACTCAGGAAGAACAGGAACTTTAATTTCTGTGCTCATTGCTTATCCTTTATTTTCTATAGTAAGCGCGTCGGCAACGAGCGCTTGTTGTTCTTTAGTATGTACTGACATGTAACCACACGCTGGTGATGCAGACGCTTTACGTCCTGCATATTTTAATTTAGCACCTTGTGGGATTGCATCAATAAAGTGATGTTGTGAACAGTACCATGCACCTTGGTTTTGTGGTTCTTCTTGACACCATACAAAATCAGTTACGTGTTGGTAACGCTCCATAATTGTTTGCATTTCGTCATGTGGGAACGGATATAACTGCTCAACACGAACAATAGCAATATTATCTTGCTCTAGCTTACGACGTTCTTGTAATAGTTCGTAATAAACTTTACCACTACAAAATACAACGCGTTCAACTTTCTCAGGGTTAATATCATCAACTTCGTCGATCATATTATGGAAAACACCATGCGATAGCTCTTCAAGCGATGAAGTTGCAAGAGGATGACGAAGCAACGACTTAGGCGTCATAACAATCAACGGACGACGTAGTGGTCGAACTGATTGACGACGAAGCATAGCGTAAACTTGTGCAGGAGTAGATGGAACACATACTTGCATGTTGTGATCAGCACATAGTTGTAGGAAACGCTCTAAGCGAGCTGAACTATGCTCTGGACCTTGTCCTTCATAGCCATGTGGTAACAAAATTGTAAGACCACATAAACGGCCCCATTTTTGCTCACCAGAACTTAGGAACTGGTCAAATACAACCTGTGCACCGTTGGCGAAATCACCAAACTGTGCTTCCCAAAGCACTAATGAAGTAGGCTCTGCAGTTGCATAACCGTATTCAAAAGCAACAACAGCTTCTTCAGATAAAACAGAGTCAAATACTTCAAAAGTACCTTGATCTTCGCTTAAGTGCTGTAGAGGTGTATAAGTAGCGCCGTCTGATTGACTGTGAACAACAGCATGACGATGAAAGAATGTTCCACGCCCTGAATCCTGACCAGTTAAACGAATGTCAGTGCCTTCAGTTGCAATTGTTGCATAAGCAAGTGTTTCTGCCATACCCCAATCTAGAGGTTTCTCACCAGAAGCCATTAATTTACGATCATCGTAAATCTTTTTAACGCGTGACTGTGCTTTATATTGCTCTGGGTAAGAAGCGATTTTCTCACCGAGTGCTTTGAGCTCTTCAACAGGTACGCTAGCATCGTAATCAACATCCCACTCATGGCCAACATACTTTGCCCAATCTGAAGAATGCGATGTCTCTGGTTGTATTTCTGAAACAACACAGTTGCCTTCGTCTAATGCATTACGGTACTCATCAGCAAGTGCTTTTATTTCTTGTTCAGAAAAAGAGCCTTCAGCTATAAGTTGATCTGCGTATATTAAACGTGGAACTGGGTGCTTTTTAATTTTTTGGTACATAACAGGCTGAGTGGCATTAGGCTCATCAGCTTCATTGTGACCATGGCGACGGTAACATACTAAATCGATTACTACGTCACGTTTAAACTGGTTTCTGAAATCAAGTGCAATTTGAGTAACAAATGCAACTGCTTCAGGGTCATCAGAGTTAACATGGAAGATAGGTGACTGAACCATTTTAGCAATGTCAGTACAGTAATCTGTAGAGCGTACATCGTCTTGTTTAGATGTAGTAAAACCAACTTGGTTATTTACAACAATACGAATACTACCACCACAACTAAACGCGTTAGTTTGTGATAAGTTAAACGTTTCTTGTACAACACCTTGGCCTGTAACCGCAGAATCACCATGAATTGTAATTGGTAAAGCTTTAATACCAGAACTGTCACCTAAGCGGTCAAGACGAGCACGTACTGAGCCCATAACAACTGGGTTTACAATTTCAAGATGAGACGGGTTAAACGCAAGCGCCATATGAACATTGCCACCTTTAGTAGCAAAGTCAGATGAATAACCCATGTGGTATTTAACATCGCCAGAACTTAATGTTTCTTTATGTTTACCAGCAAACTCATCAAATAACTCTGATGGATTTTTACCAAGTACATTTACAAGAACATTTAAACGACCACGGTGAGCCATACCAATAACAGCTTCTTGTTGGCCGCTTTCACCAGCGCGGTGAATAAGCTCTTTTAACATTGGAACTAACGCATCGCCACCTTCAAGTGAGAAACGCTTAGCACCTGGGAACTTAGCCCCTAAATATTTTTCAAGTCCGTCAGCAGCAGTTAATCCTTTTAGGATACGCAGCTTTTCGTCTTTTTCGAATTTTGGCCTAGACTGGACAGATTCTAAACGCTGTTGTAACCAACGCTTTTCCTCTGTTGATGTGATGTGCATATACTCAGCGCCAATTGAACCACAATATGTAGTTTTTAGTGCTTGGTATAGTTCACCTAAAGGCATAGTATCGCGGCCTACGGCAAACGATCCTACGTTAAACTCGCGGTCAAAATCACTTGAAGATAAGTCGTGGTACTCTAGCTCTAAATCTCGTACACGCTCTCGTTGCCAAATACCTAATGGATCTAGGTTTGCATTTTGGTGTCCACGAAAACGGAAAGCATTAATAAGTTGTAGAACTTTAACCTGTTTAAGGTCACCGCCACTACCCTCTGCTACCACTACTTCTCTATGCTTGTTTTTTGCAAGCTGTGCAAACTGCGTTCGAACTTCTGAATGTTTTACTTCAACATCCACACCATCAACTTTAGGTAATTGTTCGAACACTTCTCGCCATTCATCTGGCACAGAAGTCGCATCGTCTAAATACGCTTCATAAAGCTCTTCTACATAAGCAACGTTGCCGCCGTTTAAATGTGAAGATTCTAGCCATGCCTTCATCACACCTTCGTGCATTTATAAGCCCTTTTCTTTAGCGCAGAAATTAATAGTTATCATAACAAGATGGCTAATAATCTGTATTAGCCATCTTACGTTTACTAAGTAATCAAACCGCTCGGTTTAATAACATAGATTTGATTTGCCCAATTGCTTTAGTCGGGTTAAGACCCTTAGGACAAACGCTAACACAGTTCATGATACTGTGGCAACGGAACACACTGAACGCATCGTCTAAATCCGCTAAACGTTCTTCAGTTGCTGTATCTCGGCTATCAGCTAAGAAACGGTAAGCGTGAAGAAGGCCTGCTGGACCAATGAACTTGTCTGGGTTCCACCAGAACGAAGGACACGATGTCGAACAACATGCACACAAAATACACTCATATAGCCCATCTAATTTATCACGTTCTTCAATAGATTGAAGACGCTCGCCTGCTGCAGGCTGATCATTAATTAAATAAGGTTTAACTTTTTCGTACTGAGTGTAGAACTGACTCATGTCAATAACAAGGTCACGAACCACAGGTAAGCCTGGTAACGGACGTACTACAATTTTACCTTTGCCATTTTTTTGTAGCGTAGATAAAGGAGTAATACATGCTAAACCATTTTTACCATTCATGTTAACACCATCAGACCCACACACACCTTCACGGCATGAACGACGAAAAGATAGTGTAGGATCTTGTTCTTTTAAAAGAATAAGTGCATCTAACACCATCATGTCGTGACCTTCCTCTGTTTGCAAGGTGTATTCTTGCATACGAGGAGCGTTGTCAACATCTGGATTATAACGATAAACTGAAAATTGTACTTGTGCCATCGTCTATCTCCTAGTAAACACGTGCTTTAGGTGGGAAAGCTTCACGCGTTTTAGGCGCATAGTTTACATCACGCTTACTCATTTCATCCGTTACAGGATTGAATACTGAGTGACATAACCAGTTTTCGTCATCACGATCTGGGTAGTCAAAGCGAGAATGTGCACCACGGCTTTCTGTACGGAAGTTTGCAGCTACTGCAGTTGAGTAAGCTGTTTCCATTAAGTTATCTAGTTCAAGACATTCGATACGCTGCGTATTGAAGTCTGATGATTTATCATCAAGACGAGCATGTTGCAGACGTTCACGAATTTCTTTAAGTTCTTGAAGACCTGAAGCCATTGAATCGCCTTCACGGAATACCGAGAAGTTAAGCTGCATACATTGCTGTAGGTCTTTTTTGATTTGAACTGGATCTTCACCTTGGCCAGCCGTTGAATTTTCCCAACGGTTGTAACGTGCAAGAGACGCTTCTAAATCTGACTCTGAAGCCGCTTTTGATACTTCAACATCTTTAAGGTATTTACCTAAGAAGTTACCAGCAGCGCGGCCAAATACAACTAAATCTAGTAATGAGTTACCACCTAGGCGGTTTGCACCGTGTACAGATACACATGCAATCTCACCAACAGCAAATAAACCTTCAACTACTTTTTCGTTGCCTTGAGCATCGATTTGTAGTGCTTGTCCATTTACGTTAGTAGGAACACCACCCATCATATAATGACAAGTAGGAATTACTGGAATTGGCTCTTTAGCTGGATCAACGTGAGCGAAAGTTTTAGCTAGGTCACATACGCCAGGAAGACGTAGGTTAAGCGTTTCTTCACCTAAATGGTCAAGTTTCAGCTTGATATGAGGACCCCAAGGACCATCACAACCACGACCTTCACGGATTTCAGTCATCATTGAACGCGCAACAACATCGCGAGACGCTAAGTCTTTTGCATTTGGTGCGTAACGTTCCATGAAGCGCTCGCCATCTTTATTTAAAAGATAACCGCCTTCACCACGACAACCTTCAGTTACTAGAGTACCAGCACCTGCAATACCCGTTGGGTGGAACTGCCACATTTCCATGTCTTGCATAGAAATACCAGCGCGTGTTGCCATACCAACACCGTCACCGGTGTTAATGTGAGCATTTGTTGTTGATGCGAATATACGACCTGCACCACCAGTGGCTAATACAACTGCTTTAGATTTGAAGAAAGTGATTTCACCTGTTTCAATCTCAATTGCTGTACACCCTACTACATCGCCATTGTCGTTTTTAACTAAGTCAAGTGCATACCACTCAGAGAATACATTTGTTTTGTTTTTAACGTTTTGTTGATATAGAAGATGAAGTAAAGCATGACCAGTACGGTCAGCTGCAGCAGCAGTACGTGCGGCTTGTTCACCACCAAAGTTTTTCGATTGACCACCGAAAGGACGTTGGTAAACACGGCCATTTTCAAAACGAGAAAATGGTAGTCCCATGTTTTCTAATTCAGTAATAGCTTCTGGGCCAGTTTGACACATGTATTCAATAGCGTCTTGGTCACCGATAAAATCGGAACCCTTAACGGTATCGTACATATGCCATTCCCAGTTGTCTTCGTGTGAATTACCAAGCGCTACTGTAATACCACCTTGAGCAGATACAGTGTGTGAGCGCGTTGGAAATACTTTAGATATTAATGCACACGTTTTGCCAGATTCTGTAATTGCTAAAGCAGCGCGCATACCAGCACCACCTGCACCAATTACTACGGCGTCAAATTCACGAACAGAATATTTCACTTAAACACCCCATAATACGATTAGACCAATAGCTACGTAAGCAACGGCCATTAGGTTTAAAACAAAACCTAATACAGCACGCAACTTCGAACACTTAACATAGTCTGTAAGAACTTGCCAAAGGCCAATGCGGGTATGAACCATAATGCAAATAAGGGTAATTAAAGTAAACCCTTTCATTGCTAGGTTAGAGAAGAGGCCTGTCCAGGCTTCGAAAGTGACTTCTGGCGTCGCTAAAAAATAGCCGATAATAAAAATCGCGTACGCGCTGATTATTAATGCCGTGGTACGTAAAGATACGAAATCTTGTACACCATCACGTTTTAGAGTTGCTTGATTTAAAACCATATCCACACCCCTGCCAATACGGCAAACACAACACCAAGAGCCATTGATACTTTAGCGCTGAGGTTACCTGATTCAAGTTCTTCCCAATGTCCCATATCCATAATCATATGACGGATGCCACCAATAAGGTGATAACCTAATACAGAAACAGTGCCCCAAGCTATAAATTTGGCAATGAATCCGTTAAACAGACCCTTGACGAATTCAAAACCTTCAGCTGAAGAGAGAGACTCAGACCAAGCCCAAATGACAAACGTTAAAGCAAAAAACAATGCAACACCGGTGACGCGGTGAAAAATTGAAGCTTTAGCCGTTGCCGGCATAGATATAGTTGTTAGATCTAGATTTACAGGTCTTTGCTTTTTCACAGTTACTTGCCCATCTTTGCTCACAGTGGAGCTCATCTACTTGTTTTTCTAAAAACCCACCAAATATTACTGATGGAACTATCAGAATAAACGTATCAAAATAGTTAAAGTTCACAAAACAGTAAATTTTAAGCTGTTAAGAATATGTTTACCCAAATACAATACGGTTTAAAACCACCGTTAGTATATATACCCACAGGACTTTTTACAATTCTTGTTTATTTAGAGATGTTTGCGAATTAGCCAATAGTATTATATTTAATTAATACCGAATATTTATTATACATATATGCATAATGTTTATAAAAATTGACTTTAACCCCCTCTTTCACGTTAAAATGCGAAGATGTGCTTAAAACAGATTTCAGAACTTTAAAATCTAAAAATCAGAATAGATATCTTAATAGGAGATACATAGCGATGGCAGATAAAAAAGCCACAGTCCATATTGATGGACTAGATCCAATCGAACTTCCAATTTATCAAGGCACTGCTGGCCAAGATGTAATCGACGTACGTACGTTAGGTTCACATGGTCACTTTACTTATGACCCAGGTTTCATGTCGACTGGTTCTTGTGAATCTGCAATCACCTATATTGATGGTGGTAAAGGTGTACTACTTCACCGTGGTTACCCAATTGAGCAATTAGCTGAAGATTCTAACTATATTGAGCTTTGCTACTTACTTTTAAATGGTGAGTTACCTTCTAAAGAACAATACGAAGTTTTTAAGAATGAAATCACTACAAGCACTATGCTTGACGAGAAAATTGCTAACTTTTTCCAAGGTTTCCGCTTTGACGCTCACCCAATGGCAATGCTTTGTGGCGTAGTGGGTGCATTATCATCTTTTTATCATGAAGACCTTGATATTACTGATGCAGAACAACGTAAAACAAGTGCAGTTAAGCTAGTTGCTAAGTTACCAACTATTGCTGCAATGGCCTATAAAACAAACATCGGCCAACCGTTTGTATACCCACGTAACGATTTAAGCTACGCAGAAAACTTCTTACACATGATGTTCTCTGTGCCTGCTGAAGAATATAAAGTTAACCCTGTAACTGCTAAAGCTATGGACAAAATCTTTATGCTTCATGCAGATCATGAGCAAAATGCATCGACTTCAACAGTTCGTCTTGCTGGTTCATCAGGTGCTAACCCGTATGCATGTATTGCAGCTGGTATTGCTTCTTTATGGGGACCTGCTCACGGCGGCGCTAACGAAGCATGTTTAAACATGTTAGAAGAGATTGGCTCTGTGGACCGTATTGATGAATACGTTGCTAAAGCTAAAGACAAAGCTGACCCATTCCGCCTTATGGGCTTTGGTCACCGCGTTTACAAAAACTTCGACCCACGTGCTACAGTAATGCGTCAAACGTGTCATGAAGTTTTAGCTGAGCTAAATATCCAAGATCCACTTCTTGATATTGCTATGAAGCTTGAGCAAATTGCCCTTGAAGACCCGTACTTTGTAGAGAAGAAACTATACCCTAACGTAGATTTCTACTCTGGTATTATCTTAAAAGCGATTGGTATTCCAACAAGCATGTTCACTGTAATTTTTGCAATGGCACGTACTGTTGGTTGGATCACTCACTGGGATGAGATGCTATCTCAACCTGGTCATAAGATCAGCCGTCCTCGCCAAATGTATACTGGTTACACTCAACGTGACTACGTATCAACTGACAAGCGTTAATTAGCGCTGGTTAGTTTAAAAGGCCGCATTTTGCGGCCTTTTTTTATTAACAGCACTTGAGAATTATCATAAACCGATTACAATCCCTGCCTTAAAAACACTATGTAGATGAGCTATGCCTACTTTAAAGTTTGATATAAATAAAATTAGAAACGACTTCCCGACATTAAATCAAACAATAAACGGCTGCCCGCTTGTTTATTTAGACTCAGCAGCAACCTCACAAAAGCCTCAATCAGTTATAGATACAATTACTGAGTTTTATACGTCTCAAAATGCAAATGTACACCGTGGACGCCATACACTTAGCGAACAGGCCACTTATTCTTATGAACAAGTTCGGGATAAAGCTGCAAGGTTTTTTAATGTCTTAAGTAAAGAGATTGTATGGACTAAAGGTGCTACAGAAGCCATAAATTTGGTCGCTAACGGCTTAAAAAAGCGTTTAGATGAAAGTCATACCATAATAATATCTCCGCTTGAGCATCACGCAAACATAGTGCCTTGGCAACTAGTAAGCCAACAGACGGGAGCTAAATTAGTCTCTCTGCCGCTTAATAGTAATGGCACGCTAAACACCCAACAATGCTGTGAATTTATAAAAGAAACAAAACCTGCCTTATTAGCTATTACACAAGCATCGAACACACTGGGTAATATCACTGATTTAAAGCCACTAATTGTAGCTGCAAAAGAGGTGAATTCGCTTGTTTTAGTGGACGGAGCCCAAGGTGCACTGCATTTAAAACCCGATTTACGTGAATTAAACTGTGACTTTTATGTTTGCTCAAGCCATAAAATGCTCGGTCCAACAGGCTTAGGTGTACTTTATGGCCAATATGAAGAGCTAAATACGCTAGATATTTACCAATCCGGCGGTGAAATGATCGATAAAGTTTACTTAACTCATAGCACTTATCGCCCTGCGCCTGCAAAATTTGAAACTGGCACACCAAATATTTCTGGAGTTTTAGGCTTTGGTGCCGCATTAGACTATTTAAATGAATTAGATCACGTGCAAATACAGCAATATGAACAAGAATTGTTTAGTTACGCGGCACAAAAATTGGTAAAGGTGGATGGCATTACCATATTCAGCAACCTATCTGACAATATTGGTACACTCTGTTTTAATTTTAAAGATGAACATCCTTATGATTTGGCAACTTTACTTGACGGATATGGGGTTGCAGTCAGAAGTGGACACCATTGTACGCAACCATTAATGACACATTTAGGGCTTAATGGAACGTTAAGAGCGAGTTTTTCTTTTTATAATACCTACAAAGATGTAGATATATTCATTGATTCACTTAAAAAATGTATCGCTTTATTAGATTGAACGCCAGTTTAATAGAATTAATTAGGATAACTCATGACAAATACGTTTAAAAAAGTCACAGAATCTATAAAAAATGCGACCGCTTGGCAGCAAAAATATCGTGAGATAATGCTTTTAGGAAAAACGTTACCGGCTTTAGCTGATGTTTTGAAAACTGATGATGCACTTGTACCAGGCTGTGAAAGCAAAGTATGGATGTTCGTTGAATTTGACTTAACCGAAAATACACTTGTTGTAATAGGTGACTCTGATACTCGTATAGTAAAAGGATTATTAGCCATTATTTTAGCGCTTTACAACGGGCTTACACCAGAACAGGTAGTGAATAAAAATGCGTATGAAGAATTTGAAAAGCTCGGCCTTATAAGCCACTTAAGCGCATCACGTGGTAATGGTATTAAAGCCATGGTTGAAAAAATTCAAACCATGGCACAACACAAGCTTAGTTAACGAAAACTAAGCTTGTGAGCGTTGTTTTTTATCTAGATATTTACGCACCGCTTTTGCAGCAACAAAAAAACCAAAGCTTCCTGTGATCATAGTCACAGAGCCAAAACCATTATTACAGTCCATATTCATTGTGCCATCAGCATTTTGCTTAGCATGACATACGCTGCCATCGCTTCCTGGGTAAACCAATTGCTCTGTTGAGTAAACACAATCAATATTAAACTTACGTTTAGGATTATTACTAAAATTATATTGCTTGCGCAAAATATAGCGCACCTTTGCAAGTAATGGGTCTTGCGTAGTTTTAGCTACATCACCAAAAGTTACTTGGCTAGGATCTGTTTGCCCGCCAGCACCACCAGTTGTAATTATAGGTAGTTTATTACGTTTACAGTGAGCAATTAATGCTGCTTTTTCTTTAACTGCATCAATACAATCAATTACATAATCAAAACCTTGAATATGCTCTTGAATATTATCAAGCGTAATAAAGTCATCTATTACACTAATTTGGCATTCTGGGTTAATAAGCTCGCAGCGCGCTTTCATTGCATCGACTTTAGCTTGACCAATAGTGCCCGTTAACGCATGAATTTGCCTATTTACGTTAGTGGCGCAAATATCATCCAAATCTATAAGTGTTATTTTACCAACACCAGTACGCGCAAGTGCTTCTGCTGTCCAGCTTCCTACACCACCAATACCTACTACACAAAAATGTGCTTCTTGAAGCCAATCAAACTGTTGATGACCATATAAACGTTTAATACCACCAAAACGTATATCTGTAACTTTTTCGCTCATTTACCAATCCAGTTGCCATGGCGATTGCCATGCTTGAAAATCTTGATGTTTAATTAACGCCAAATACTCATCACCACTATCGGGTAATAAAGTTAGCTGTATTTGTTCACCTTGCCATAAAAAGCTTAACGCATATGCATGTAAATAGGTACGATTAGAAGGCGCGCCTGAATACATTGCATCGCCTAAAATAGCTGCGCCCACACTTTTTAGTGCCACTCTTAGTTGATGTGTTTTGCCAGAGTAAGGTTTTAAAATATACCCTCTAAATCCTGGCTTATAACTCAGAGAATAGAATCGGGTGATTGCAGGGTTAAGTGTACTCGTTAGTAACTTAAACGAGCCACGGCGAGACTTAGCCATATCGCCTTTTATCCACCCCTGCTTCTTTTTTGGTTTAGCATCACTAATCGCTAAATAAAATTTAGCAATCGCATGCTCAGTAAACATAACAGTAAAGGCGGCTGCAGCGGCTTTGTTTCTTGCTAAAATAATAAGCCCTGATGTCACTTTATCTAAACGATGAACGGCATAAAGCTTTTGCGATAATTGTTGTTCGGCTAAAACAACAAAGCCGGGTCCCTCTTCAGAATGAAAATTAAGACCCGCTGGCTTTTCTAAAATATAAAAGTCGTTATGTGTATAAACAACTTTTATTATCTTACTTACTTGCTCACTCACACGTTTTTACTTTTAATATGCGCTATCACTTTAGCTAAGTCATCAGGCGTATCTACACCTGCATGAGGGGCTATTTGAGCTTGTTCTATTTTAATTTTATAACCGTGATACAAAACACGTAACTGCTCAAGTGATTCAAGTAATTCTAATGGTGATACACTCAGCTCTATGTATTGTTTAATAAAACCCGCTCTGTACGCATAAATACCTACATGGCGTTGAAATGGTGCTAAATTAAGGGCAGTGCTATCATCCATCATCGTATTTCTATCAAACGGTATACTTGCACGAGAGAAATACAGGGCATTTTTATTTATATCGCTAACCACTTTAACGGCATTAGGATTAAATACTTCATCACGTTCTTCAATAGCAACACTTAACGTTGCCATTGGTGCTGTTGAATCACTTAATAGTGCAGCAACTTGAGATACGTTTTCTGGTGCAAGTAATGGCTCATCGCCTTGTACATTAACCACAATTGTATTGCTATCAAGTTTAAGAAAATCAACCACTTCAGCTAATCGTTCAGTACCCGACTGGTGATCTTCACGCGTCATTACTACATCATTAGTAAACATACTTACTGCATCAAATACTTTTTGATGATCGGTTGCTATAACTACTTTACTAGCACCTGATAAACATGCTTTTTCGTAAACGTGTTGAACCATTGGCTTGCCACAAATATCAGCAAGCGGTTTACCTGGTAGTCGGGTCGATGCAAAACGAGCAGGAATTACAACTACGAATTCCACTTTTCAACCTCTTCTAGAGATAGTTCTCGTGCTTCATTTTCAAGTAATACTGGAATATCATCTTGAACAGGATAAGCAAGCTTAGCTGCTGTGCTAATTAGTTCGTTGTTGTCTCTATCAAAGCGTAATTTTCCCTTGCAAACAGGGCACGCAATTATCTCGAGTAATTTTGTATCAAAGGCCATTGAGTATTCCTTTTTCTTTTAATATTGAATTTAATTTGTTTATTACGCTATCGGTAGGTTGTGCATCTACTGGTAAATAATACCAATTAGGCTTTGCAAAGGACTTACATTTAACGGCATCTTTTTCGGTCATTATAATGCAATCATCACCAAATTGTGCAAAATCATCTACTGTATAAGCATAATGATCTCTAAAATGATGAGTCGATAATAACGTAATATCTTGTGCTTCTAATGAGTTTTCAAACCGTTTAGGGTTCCCAATTGCACTTATTGCATGTGCTTCACTTACGTTACTTTTTGCATAATCGCTTGAATTAACCAAGCGAAGATTACTTACTTGTAATGTGTAGCTATTATTAGCCTCACCACCATTTTCAATTACTATATCGACACTTTGCAAACGTTTAGTTGTTTCACGAAGTGGCCCTGCTGGCATTACAAAGCCATTACCAAAACGACGCTCACTATCAACAATACAACACTCAATGCTACGAGGCATTTTATAATGCTGCATTCCATCATCAGAAATAATAACATCGAGTGTATAATTATTTTCTAATAAATCGATATTGTGTTGTCTATTAGGCCCAACCGCTATTGGGCACTTTAAACGATGGTATAAAAGTACGGGCTCATCTCCAGCCTGCTGAGCATCTACAAGCTCAGTAACTAACAGCGGGTAATTTTCTGATTGCCCACCATATCCTCTACTAATAATTCCCACTGATAAACCTTGCTGTGTTAAATGACCATACAGCCACAAAACAAAAGGCGTTTTACCATTACCGCCAACACTTATATTGCCAACTACAATTACAGGCGTTTTGCACTCAAAAGGTTTAAGTATTTTAGCGCTGTATAAGTATTTTCGAAATGACGATACAACCCAAAACAAAGCACTTAATGGTAATAACAGTAAAGTAATTAGACCAAATGGTTTATACCAGCTTTGTTCTATTTTACTCACGCCTGATCACCAAACTGCATTTTGCAAAGGGCTGAATAAGTACCGTCATTTGCTAATAAGCTATTGTGATCGCCACTTTCAATTACACGACCGTTATCAATAACATAGATTCGGTCACTGTTTTCGATAGTAGATAAGCGATGCGCAATAACAATTGAGGTTTTATCTTTCATTAGCGTTTCTAATGCTTGCTGAATAAGCTTTTCTGATTCGGTATCAAGTGCTGATGTAGCCTCGTCTAAAATCAAAATAGGTGCGTCTTTTAATATTGCACGTGCTATCGCTATACGCTGGCGTTGACCGCCGGAGAGCATTACACCATTTTCACCTACCATGGTGTTTAATTGCTCTGGCAGGTCTTTAACAAACTCCCAAACATGCGCTTGTTTAGCAACTTGCTCTAATTCTTCCTCAGACACATCATGCTTTATGCCATAACAAATATTGTTAGCAATCGTATCGTTAAATAACACGACTTGTTGAGACACTAAAGCAAATTGGCGACGTAGATCTGTTAATTTATAATCCTGCAGAGCTATACCATCAAGTAATATTTCACTCGGTAACTCTAAGTCATAGTAGCGTGGTAATAAATTAGAAATTGTTGATTTACCAGAGCCTGAGCGCCCTACTAAGGCAATACTTTCACCCGCTTTAATCGTTAGCGACAAGTCGTTTAATACGGCTTCATCTTTTGTTGGGTACTTAAAGGTTACATTTTTAACTTCAATTAACCCTTTAACTTTATCGACTGAAACGGTGCCAGTATCTTTTTCCATTTCTTCATCTAAAACTAAAAAAATACTTTGCGCGGCAGAGATACCACGCTGCATATCACTATTAACATTGGCGAGTTGTTTTAGCGGTCGCAATAACATCATCATTGAGGCAATTAATGCCATGAAGTCACCTGAGGTAATCGTATCAATCATTGATGGAAGAGATACAGCCCATAAAATAACAGCCATGGCACTGGCAGCTAATATTTGAATAATTGATACACTTAAAGCTTTTGTCGCATCCATTTTAATGCGCTGCTGGCGGTTATGATTATTAATTCTCGAGAAGTGATTGATCTCTTGATCTTGTCCGCCAAATCCATGAATAACTTTATGTCCGCTAAGCATTTGTTCAGAGCTACGTGTAACCTGCCCCATAGCTGATTGGATACTTTTAGAAATATGGCGAAAACGTTTCGATACAACCGCTACAATAATGGCAACGAGAGGGATGATGACTAAAAATATAAGTGAGAGCTTCCAACTGGTATAAAACATTACACCAAGTAAAAAGACAACAAAGGCCCCTTCACGTACAACAATAAGTAACGCTTTAGTAATTGCTTGTTGAACTTGCTCTGTGTCAAAAGTGATTTTTGAAATTAAATCGCCTGTTGAGTTTTTGTCATGAAAAGAAACGGGTAAATGCAATATGTGCTCAAATAACTCTTGGCGTAAAGAGCGTACAACTTGAGAGCCCACATAACTTAAACAGTACGAAGACATAAAGTTAAAAACACCACGCCCTAGTACTAACGCGATAACGACAAAAGGAGCGTACTTTAAAACTTCTGTATTTCGCTGGTTTAAACCTTGATCAATAAACGGCTTCATTAATTGAATGAATAAAGCATCCATTGCTGAATAGCCTATCATCCCAACAATTGCGATAAAAGCAACGCTTTTGTATGCGCCAACATACGAGACAAGACGTTTATAAATTTGTGCAGTACTTTGATCCATAACACTCTCTAAATACAGTAACTCCCTGTATTGTATCCTTCGATGAGATAAAACTAAACGTCAATCTTTGATAAACCAATAACTTTCCTGCCCTCTTGCTGTTTCTATGGCCAAATTGTTTGAGTAGAATTTAATACTAATTTGTCCTTCAACGCCTGTTGTAAATTGCTCGGCGCTTATTGCTTTGTAACGCTCGACAACAACGGGCTTGGGAAATTCCCACTGTCCTTTATAAGCACTTGAATGAATCACAACTTTAGGGGCTACATCACTAATAAAATTAACACTTGAGGATGTATCACTGCCATGATGAGGGCTTAACATGACTGTACTTTTCAACGGTATATTATTCGCTAATAAAGAGGCTTCACGGGATTTTGATATATCACCTGTAAATAACACACTATGAGTATTACTCGATACTCTAACAACGCATGAATCGTCGTTTTCATTCCCATACCCTCTAGTGCTAAAGCTTTCTACTCTTAAACCGACAAAATCAACACTTTGGACTTCACACACATTAAGTGTATTTTCAGGGTGAAATTGCTTTAATGTTTCCCCAAATCCAGCTTCAATAAAATGCTGTATTCCTCCAGCGTGATCGCTGTCTTCATGACTTAGAATCGCTGTTTTTACTGTGAAATTATTTGCTTTTATATAAGGCAATAAGATACTTCGCGTACGGCTAAAACGATTAAAATAACTTGGACCAAAATCATAGATAAGCACTTGGTTATCTTTTTCAATTAATGCCATGAGACCATGCCCAACATCAAACACATGAAGTTGCCAGTTAGGCTTTTCTTTTAGAAGATTATTCAATAAAAGTACTGTTAAAGGAATGAAACAGAGCAATTTATAGGGGAGGAAGTAAATCATCAACATAGTAATATAGGTAAAAATGACGAATATTAACTCGATTCTTCCTGTTGTCAGCCATCTTAACGACTCGGGTATTTCATAAAGTAATTTAAATAACGCATATAACCCTGTATCAAACAAATGTATTAAATTACCTATATCTATAAAAGTACTCAGTAATGTAAAAACAATCAAAAATGGTAAAATAATGATGGAAAGAAACGGTATCGCAATTAAGTTAATCACTAGTCCCGCAATACTTACGCCATTAAAAAAATAAAGTGAAAGTGGTAATAAACCGATAAACAATGCTACTTGAATAACAAATAACGCAATAATTTTGTTTTTTATTCGTGTATTTAATATTGGTAATTTATTAATAACAGTAAAAATTATAGCGACCGCTAAAAATGAAAAATACAGACCTGGATTAAGTAAATTAAATGGATTAACAGCAAGCACTATAACCAAGGCAAATAAAATACTACGCCAACGCAGCGGCTGTTTAGCAAGAAAATAAAGTAACAAATAACAACCCAGCATAATTAGCGCTCGCGTTGCTGATACTAAAAAGTCACTTAAATATACGTAAACTAATGCAGCTATAAAACCGAACGAACTGTAGTAAAGTGTAAGGTTAAATGATTGACCAATTGAAAAGTTTATTTTCGTACAGATAAATCGAATGAATAAATAACCAAAGCTAAAAATCAAACCAATATGTAAACCCGATATAGCCAGTAAATGACTTAACCCAAGTGATTGCATTAATTGTTTATCTGTATAGCTCATTAACGATTTATCACCACTGAGTAATGCATAATAGAGCCACTGCAATCTTGTATTTGTATAGGTATTTTTAATGAAGTTTTGATAATCTAGTACGATGCTTTGTTTATCGCTGTGTATTATATTAAGCTCTTTATTGAGAACTTTGCCTTTAAATAATATTCTATTTATAAATGCATAACGTTCATTATCAAACACATTAAAATTTTTATTACTGCGAAAATATTTTAAATGGATTAATGCAGAGAATTCATCCCCGACTGTAAAGGGCTGTGCAGAATTAACACTGAGCATTGCTTTGGGTGCTCTAAAACTCGAAAAACTACTCCCATCTAATGCCACTATTTTGGCTTTGATATACTGAGGTTTTTTATCAGAAATAACCTCTTCAACAACTAATGTAGAATCAAGTGCATACTTTTCGTTCGATTTTGGTATTTCAAAACTATAAAAAAGGTAGAAATGCATACCAACAAAGCAAATTGCACAAATAAAGCCTAACAATACGTTTAAAAACGGCTTAAAATAAGCGCTCACTATTACAATGAAAATTGTGAAGACTGTAAATTCGAGAGTTTGATAATAAAACACGGTTGCTACACAGCCAATTACAAACCCAAGACTTATCCACACTGATGTAAATGGTTGCTTTAAATGGCTAAAAAAACGATCCAAAGATTTTTACCTGATCCAAATAAAATTAGACATCATAAATCACTAAAAATATTTGGACGACTTTTGCAAGACGCAAATCTTTGGCATTTAAATAGACGTTCAGCTCGAGGGGCCTTCGCGGTCGGGTTATTTTTTGCTTTCATCCCTGTTCCTTTTCAAATGGTTTTAGCCGCAGCAGGTGCTATATTATTTAGGGTTAATTTACCCATATCAGTTGCTTTAGTATGGCTTACGAATCCATTAACCATGCCACCTATCTTTTATGGCTCATACTTAGTGGGTACGTTAATACTTAATCAGCCAGAACAACACTTTGTATTTGAAGCAAGTTGGTCTTGGTTTTTAGAAAGTATAGAAACAATTGGTCCTGCATTTTTATTAGGTTCATTAGTATGTGCTTCTATTGCATCAATTATAGGATATTTTGGTATCGATATTATTTGGCGCCGCTCTGTGAAAAAAGCATGGTTATCACGAAATAATTAGTGGCGTTAAAGCTAAATAATCGCTGCAATCCTAATCTAATAAAATATTATAGACGAAAAAAAACCAACTTTATCAAGTTGGTTTTTTTATAATCAATAAACTTTAAAAGCGAAATACACGCCTTAAGCCAACCAGTGGTAATAACAATAATGTATACCAAGGGAAGCTAGCAGAGTTACGCTCATAAACTTCAGCTTCTACTGGAGCACAGCTTTCTACTTCACCATTTGCAATGGGCGTTAGTTTAACTGCTATTGCAATACTCTCATATTCAATTTCACCATTAATATCAGTTACTACACCGCCTAATGAATCTAGCTTTTCAACTGTTTTAGTCGCAGTACCAAATATTTCATTATTTTCGTTGATAGCAGTCGCTTCAACCATAGTATAAGCGTAATCAGTTTCACCGTCGGTGTCATAACAAGGCAGTAAATCGTTTAGATTAGTGATTTTGTCTTCACCAATTTTGTAAATAAAGGCCTCTTTGAGTCGCGAGCTATCAGAAACACCCACTTCCCCTTCACCTACAATATAACCTTGGTTGTTTATATCGTTACCGTAAGAACTTGAGCTTGAAAAGTAATCAGTAGGGAAAACCGTACTACCCGTTGCTATATCATGGTAAAAGAATTTATTACGAAGAGTACCTTCAATACGTTTAGTTGCATAACCTGTAATTACATCGTTATCATTAATAGCAATTGATTTACCAGACTGCCAGTCATCTTCTTGATTAATAAAATCAACAACCGCACCGTCTTTAAAATAAACTGGCATTGTAAGAATTGTATCGTCATTTTTGTAATAACGTGTATTCGATGAACCTACAATTGTCCCGTTGCTGTTCACTGCTAAAGCAGTACTTGTAAATGCATCATCTTCCGCTTCACCTTCATCAGGTGTCAGTGCCATACCAAGCTCTTCAACAGACGTGATATTAAGTGATTCATCAAGTTCCCATTTAACAGCGCGCTTATTAAATAAGCCTCGTGTAATATTTGAATTTAACAAGTTGATACATACTGACGTAGGTTCGTCTTCATTATCACAGTTATCATCAATATTATCTTGTCTGTCATCTGGAATGCTTGTAGACATATTACCTACAACGGTATAACCACTGTTAGTTTTAACAATATCGTTAGCGCGGCTTGTGCCACCGTATTCATTAAACTCAGGCTCTAACTCAACACTTACACTGCCATCAGCGCTTATTACAATTCCACGTTCTATAAATTCATGAGTAAACCACGTTTCTGCATCATCTTCGCCATCAGGTGTAAAAGATACTTTATCGTATGGGGCGCTACCCCAACCGACTGTAACGCCATCTTCACTTACTGCATTTAAAAGATTGACAGTAGAACGAGTTAATCCATCATAATCAACAGAAGCTATATCAAAAATCGGTTGTTCAGTAATCTCTGATTCGTTAAATTTAATCCCAACTAAAGAGCTCATTTTTTGATATTCAAAGTTAGACGGAATTCCTAAATTCGAATTTGCCAAAAAACTAACCATAAAAGCATGAGCATCAGGATTAGTGCTTACGGCATCATTATTTTCAATGTCATCAAGTGTGAAAGTAATTTCTTTATCACTTAATTCATATGCTGCTTCTGTGCTGTCGTAAGCACTTTCAATAACATTTTCAGTAAAATCTATATAGCTGGTATCAATAGGTAAATTGTATAAACCATTTGCGAAACCAATAATATGCCCGCTTTCGCTTACATCTGTTACATAAGAATATTTAGCGTCTTCAAGAGTCCCTAATTCACTTAACTGGTACGTCGCACTTGTTGCTGAAGTGCTTAATGTCGCTAAAATACTGGCAGCGAGTAATTTATATTTCATTTTAGTCCTTACTACTGATTCTGTAATTCTTCAAGTTCTTCCCAGCGCTCAAGGGCAGCTTCAAGGTCAGACTCAAGTTGTGCTAAATGGTTCAATGCTTTAGTTGTTACATCACTCTCTTGTTTAAAAAAGTTTGCGTCACTCACTACAGCTTGTTGAGCTTCAATTTCAGCTTCTAGTTTTTCCATTTTATTCGGTAGTTGCTCTAATTCAAGTTTTAATTTGTAAGAGAGTTTATTTGTCTTAGCTGCTGGTTTTGCAGCTGGAGCGGCTACTTTTTCAACTTTTTTTACTGGTTGTTGCTGAATTTTTTTTTCTTGTTCAGCTAAGTAACCTACATAAGCTTCATAGTCGCTATAACCACCGACGATATCTGTTACTTTACCATTGCCTTCGAATGCCCATACACTAGAACATGTATTATCAATAAATTCTCGGTCATGGCTTACAATCAGCACTGTACCTTGATATTGATTAATAATGTCCTCTAATAACTCTAACGTTTCAATGTCCAAGTCATTCGTTGGCTCATCGAGAACAAGTATATTAGATGGTTTTAAAAACAGTTTAGCTAATAGCAGTCTATTTTTTTCACCACCAGAGAGTGCTTTAACCGGGGTTCGAGCGCGTGCTGGAGGGAACAAAAAGTCTTGCAGGTAACCTAAAACATGGCGTGAACGACCGCCCATCATCACTTCTTGTTTACCTTCGGCAACGTTATCTTGAACAGTTGCTTCTTCGTCAAGTTTTTCACGGTATTGGTCAAAGTAAGCAAACTCTAAATTAACACCTTGCTTAGTAATACCACTATCAGGTTCTAAATCACCAAACATTAGTTTTAATAGTGTTGTTTTACCAATACCATTTGGGCCTACTAAGCCAATTCTGTCGCCACGCATTACAAGTGTCGAAAAATCATCAGCAATAACTTTGTCTTTAAATGCATGGCAAAGGTTCTTAGCTTCAAATACCAACTTACCTGAGCGATCAGCTGTTTCAATATTAAAGTCAGTTTTTCCAACTTGATCAACACGTTGCTTGCGCTCATTACGTAGCTGTTTTAGCTCTCGAACACGCCCTTCGTTACGCGTTCTTCGCGCTTTAACACCTTGGCGAATCCACGTTTCTTCTTCAGCTAAACGCTTATCAAACAATGCATTTTGCGCTTCTTCTACTTTTAAATCATGCGCTTTTTGCTCTAGATAAGTCGCGTAATCACCTGGGTACGAAATAAGTTTACCGCGATCTAAATCTAAAATACGCGTAGCGACAGCGCGAATAAACGCACGGTCATGCGATATAAATACAATGCCGCCTTTAAATTCTTTTAAAAACTGTTCAAGCCACATTACACTTGCCATATCTAAATGGTTTGTTGGCTCATCTAGTAATAATAAGTCAGGCTCACTTACAAGTGCACGCGCAAGTGCTACTTTACGTAACCAGCCACCAGAAAGAGACTCAAGCTTAGCCTCTGGTGTTAATTCTAATTGTGTCAAAACTAATTGAATTCGGCTATCAAAACGCCAACCATCAGCGGCTTCAAGTTGGTTTGATAAACGTTCAAGTTTATTTAATAACTTATCAGTACATTGTGTTTGCAGTTCGTTGCTAACATGATGAAAATCAATGAGTAGGTTAGCGATTTCTGGCATACCCTGTGCAACGTAATCAAATACAGTTCCGCTTGCACCTTTTGGTGGATCTTGCTCTAAACGAGAAATTCGAATACCACCAAGCTGATTTATTTCACCATCATCTAAAACAACTTGTCCATCGAGTACTTTTAATAACGTTGACTTACCCGCGCCATTTCGACCAACTACACACACTCTTTCGCCACTTTCTATAACAGCGTCTGCTTTGTTAAGCAAAGCATGTGTACCAAAAGCAAGTTGTGCTTTTAAAATTCTTATTAAATCCATAGTTCTTATTTGCTCTTATTCTGCTTGTGCTAAAAATTCGCGCACAGAGTGTAAAGTAAAAGGCCAATATAATTTCTCGCCTTTTTCACTTTTTAATACAGGAATAGTAATTTGATACTCAGCAATAAGCTGCTCATCAGTCATAATATCGATTAGTAATAACTCACTGTTGTCATTTAGTACATCAGTGATAAGTTGCTCAGCCTGTTCGCACAAGTGGCAGCCATCAGTATGATATAAAATCCATTTAGCCATGCGTAATTAGCCAGCTATTATGGATTTTTTTATTACGTTTGAAGTCTGGTGATAGCGTTTTATCTGAGATATTAACGGCTTTTAAACCTAAACCAATCAGGCCAACTTCATCCATTACAAAACCACGTTTGTTATTAGAGAAAATCAAAGTACCTGATGGACTTAAGATCTTTTTAACCCACGTTAATAATTTAATGTGATCACTTTGCACATCAAACGCGTCTTTCATACGTTTTGAGTTTGAGAACGTTGGAGGGTCTAAAAATATCAAATCATATTGTGCTGTCGCATGCTCTAACCATTTTAAACAATCTGCTTGTTCAAAACGGTAACGTGTATTACTGATATTGTTTAAATCGAAGTTATCTTGGCCCCATTTTAAATAGGTTTTAGATAAATCAACTGTTGTAATTGCTTTAGCGCCACCAAGTGCAGCATGCACAGAGGCAGTACCTGTGTATGCAAACAAGTTTAAAAAGCGCTTATCTTTCGCATTTTCTTGAATATAACGACGCATTAAACGGTGATCTAAAAACAAACCTGTGTCTAAGTAGTCAAATAAATTAACTTTAAACTTAGCACCAAACTCTTCAACTACCATAGTTCGGTTTTGTTTAGACATGGCCGTATACTGCTCTTCGCCCTTTTGCTTTTTACGCACTTTTACAGCAATATTTTCAGGTGAGATATCAAGTTGTTGCGAAGTCAATGTTATTACGTCTTGCAGGCGTTTTTCTGATGTTTTTTCATCAATTTCTTTAGGCGCTGCATATTCAAAAATAACCGCAGAATCACCGTAGATATCTACAGCAACATTGTACTCAGGGATATCCGCTTCATAAACACGATAAGCGTCTACTTTATTTTGTTTAAGCCAGTTTTTTAAGCCTTGCTTATTCTTTTTCAATCTATTTGCGAATGACGTAGAGCCCTCAAAATTAAGCGCTTTTTTATCATCGGTAGTCAAACTTACTTGCTTATCATCTAATTGATATAAGTTAAGTTCAACATCAAGTGGGCCATTTTTAAACTTATAACGCTTAAGGCGCACAAGTTTTAAAAGTTTAAATAAGCTCTCGTCCATACCTAGTAAGGCAAGTTTCCAATGATTAAAGTGCTTTTTAAAGCCAACACCTAAATTACGGTGTAAATCAACAAGCTCAGCCATAGAACCAATACGTTCACCATAAGGTAAGTTTGAAATTACAACACCCGGTAATTTTGCAACAGCAGTAAGTTTAGTTGCATCGCTTTGCTTAAACTTAATAACATCATCAAGCTCAGCACGTTTGGCATTATCAATCGCTTTATTTAAAACTTGTTCATCGTAATCGTGGCCAATTAACCACAATTTAGGATCGGTAATGTTAGCAAGTAACTCTTCTTTAAGTTCTTTAAACTTAGCGGCTCTAAAACTGGGTAAACGCTCAAAAGCAAAGCCTTCACGAAATAATCCCGGTGCTTCGTTTCGTGCCATCCCAGCCGCTTCGATTAAAATAGTACCCGCACCACAACATGGATCGAATAAAGGTTGTTTTACATTATCAAGCCAACCACTTCGTTTAATTAATGCAGCAGCTAAATGTTCTTTAATTGGTGCTTTACCTTGACCTTGACGGTAACCACGTTCAGATAAACGAGGGCCCGAATAATCAATATACATAGAAACGCCGTAACGATTTAATCGTGCAACAACACGCACATTTGCATCTTGCTTATCAACGTTAGGACGCTGCTCGTATAAATCATTAAAGTAGTCAACAATCGCATCTTTTATTACAAGACCCGAAAATTGTGTGTTTTTTAATGAGTCATTGGTACCGTTGAAGTCGACAGCGAATGTTTGAGTTGGTCCAAACCACTCTTGCCAAGGTTGCGAGCGAGCAAAATTATACAGGCTATTCTTGTCATCTACGCCTTCTTTTTCTTCAATAAGCATAAGCACACGCGTTGCAAAACGACTTGATAAACAAACCTTTTGCGCCAGTAATGAGTCAGCCTCAAAACGAACAGAACCAACAGTTTGCTTAGACACAGTTGCGCCAAGTTCTGTTAGTTCATCAACCAATAAATTTTCGATTCCGATAGAAGTAAGTGCGATAAATTGCAAAGTAATAACCCTTAATAGCTAATTGCGCAGGATTATAACATAGGTTGGGCGACAAACACGCCATAAAGACACGCTTAAGACTTAAATTTGGTTAGGCGGTTTGACTTTGATATTGCTGATTTAAGATGGGGTGGACTCGATTATTCAAAATACGGATTACTTCAAATTGTGCTAAAGATAAATTTTCGTCTAATTTAAAGGTTTCGCTTAAATTTAAGCAAATAGATGCATCAGGGCAATGCTCTACAATTAAAAAATCGCCAGTCTGCGATTTAGATATTAATTTTACTATTGCTTCTACACTTGGCTCTGTTCCAGTGTACTCTTCAAAAAACCAGCTTTTTGATAAAACGGGTTTTAAGTGATACTTAACGGCGGTTGCATTTAGCGATATTTGACAAATTTGAGCAGCAGACCACAATTCAAACCCATCTAAATAGTTATAAACTTGTTCATAAAATGCAGCATCTTCTAAACTAAAACGTGGATTTTTAAAAACAGAATCGGTGAGTTGTCTTAACTTATAGGGCGTACATAATTGCATGTCGTCATTTAAATCAAGTAACAAACGATTTTTATTAGGACAAGTAATCCACTGCCATTGCTTTGATGCTTGTAACATTTACTCCTCCTTGGGTATGTTGAATAATTATTGCTCACAGTATAACCGCTTTTGACCACTTTTAAAATGCTTGCTTAGAACATTTATCGAACGATCAAAAGCTTAGATAACTGATCCTTATAAGCCGTTAACGATCGACTTTACCAATTGTGGGCCTTTGTAGATGAACCCAGTATAAACCTGGACTAAATTTGCGCCTGCATCGAACTTTTCTTTTGCTGATTGCGCATCATCTATTCCGCCTACTCCGATGATTGGTAATTTACCTTGTGTTAAGCGTTTCAATTCACTCACTATCTCTGTAGAGCGCATTCTAACAGGGTGACCTGATAAACCGCCGGCTTCTTCTGCATATTGCTGGCCCATAACTGCAGCTCGCTCAAGCGTGGTGTTGGTGGCAATTACACCATCGATTTTATTATTTAAAAGTGATTCACTTACTTGCTGAATTTGAATTTGATCTAGATCCGGTGCAATTTTTACAAGCATAGGTACTTGTTTATTGTGCTTTGCAACTAAATCTAACTGTTCGTTTTTAAGACTTTGCAGTAAATCATCAAGTGCAGCGCCATATTGCAAATCACGCAAGCCAGGTGTATTTGGTGATGAAATATTTACCGTAATATATGAGGCATGTTCAAACACTTTACGCATACAATGAATATAGTCATCTTTACCTTGTTCATTTGGCGTATCTTTATTTTTACCAATATTAATACCGAGTATGCCGCTGTATTTTGCTGCTTTTACATTTGCAACTAAGTTATCAACGCCTTTATTATTAAAACCCATACGGTTAATAATAGCGTTTGATTCTGGCAACCTAAAAATACGAGGTTTATCATTACCAGCTTGAGCACGCGGCGTAATAGTGCCAACTTCAATAAAACCAAAGCCCATTTGGCTAAATGCATCAATACATTCCGCATTTTTATCAAGGCCAGCTGCTAGCCCTACAGGGTTTTTAAATTTCAGACCCAAAAAATCGACTGGCTTATCAGAAATATTTTGCGACCAAGCTAAATTTAAAGGTGTATTGGTAAAACGACGAAGATTATTAAGTGCAAACTCATGCGCCCACTCCGCATCACGGGTAAACATAAAACGGCGAGCTAAATCATAAAACATCAATATAATCCTCTTTTTAAATTTTAGACAAAAAAATACCTCAGACAAGGCTGAGGTATTGTATAACAATTTTAACAATCAGTTATTTATTTACTAAACAATTAACTGATTAAAGCTAAATTATTTTCCTGATGTATCACAATTGTGGCTTAACAACATAAGTTCACGAAGTGCGACCGAGAACTTAGCAAAGTCGTGGCTTTGTGATGTTTTAAACTCAGCCAGCATTTGTTTCCAGCGTTGAAGTAATAAATCTTGGCTATCCATCCACTCGTCTATTTGACTATCAACATCGCTCTCATCACCTTCAAAGCTATTTAATACAACTTCAGATAACGTACGTTGCTGCCAATCAAGCTCTTCTCGATAAGACGAGCGAGCAAGTGCTTGCCAATGATTTGCTACTGGTTGCTTAGTTATTTGCTCTAAGAACCAATGCAGACCCATTCTTGCACCTAGTTTAAAGTAAGTATTGGACACCATCGAAATACTCTTACCTGAACTATTCGCAACTTCTGCTAAATCCATCACAGAGAATAAGCTTGATAAAGAAACAATACGATTAGCTATATCTGTTGGAACGCCCGCGTCAATTAACTTATTGGCCTCAATTACAATACGATCATTTTCTTTTTCAATCATATACGTATTTAAGTTATCGCTTAAATCTTTAAAGGTTGGCGCAAAGAATTCAATTCCTTGTTCAATAGTTTGTGACTTATTACGGTGACGTAAGAACCAACGCGTTGCACGGCGCACAGTACGACGAAGTTGGTAAAGCATTTCAGTTTGAACTGCTGCTGGTATTTTATTATCAAGTGCACTAATAGAAGACCATGTTTCACGCATTTCAAATATTTCGCTAGCAATTGAGTAACACATTGCTATCTCAGCTTCATTAGCACCAGTTTCTTCATGCATACGTACCATGAAGTTTAAACCCATATCGTTAACGATACTGTTTGCAAGTTTAGTTGCAATAATTTCTTTACGAAGTGGGTGGTTGTTCATCGCATCGTTAAACTTCTCACGCAATGGACGTGGGAATGACTTAACAAGCAATTGGCGATAGTAAGGGTTTTCAGTAATTTCATCACTTACTAAAGACTCTTTTAATACCATTTTTGCGTAAGACACTAGCACTGAAAGCTCAGGACGAGTTAAGTCTTTACCTGCAGCGGCGCGTTCTGCCAATTCTTCATCACTTGGAATAAATTCGATAGCACGGTTTAACTTGCCTTCTTTTTCAAGCGCATGAATAAAGCGAATCTTTTCTTTGAGCGTTGAAGTTCCTTTAGACTGCGTAATTGAAATAGTATGTGTTTGACGGTAACAGTCTTTTAATACTAATTCAGAAACTTCATCTGTCATTGAGTAAAGTAGCTCATCACGTTGTTTACGTGTTAGGTCACCTTCAGCGACTAAGCCATTAAGTAAAATCTTAATGTTAACTTCGTTATCTGAACAGGCAACACCCCCTACGTTATCAATAAAGTCAGTATTAACACGACCACCTTTAGCTGCAAATTCAACACGACCTAATTGCGTTGCACCTAAGTTACCGCCCTCACCTATTATTTTAGCGCCTAAATCTCTACCATTGATACGTAGTGCATCGTTTGCACGATCCCCTACATCGGCATCAGTTTCTTTAGAGTGTTTAATGTATGTACCAATACCGCCATTCCACAGTAAATCAAACTCCATCATTAATGAGGCTTTCATTAACTCATTTGGTGTCATACTAGCTTTTTTAGTGCCCAACATTTTTTTCATTTCTGGGCTAAGCGTAATTGATTTAGCTGCACGAGAGAACACACCGCCACCGGCAGAAATTAGCTCTTTATTGTAATCTTCCCAAGAAGAACGCGGCATATTAAATAAACGTTCGCGTTCAGGGTAAGATGTAGCAGCATCTGGATTAGGGTCAACAAAAATGTGCATATGGTTAAAGGCAACTTGTAGACGAATATGCTTAGATAAGAGCATACCATTACCAAATACATCGCCTGCCATATCGCCAATTGCTACTACTGTAAAATTGGTAGATTGACAATCAATATCCATTTCACGGAAATGTCGTTTAACTGACTCCCATGCGCCTTTTGCTGTGATACCCATTTTCTTATGGTCATAACCAACCGAGCCACCAGATGCAAATGCATCACCTAGCCAGAAATTGTATTCGTTAGCAATGCCATTTGCGATATCAGAGAAAGTAGCGGTTCCTTTATCGGCTGCAACTACTAGGTAAGCATCATCTTCATCGTGACGAACAACATCGCGCGCAGGTACTATTTCACCACGCTCAATATTATCAGTAATATCTAAAAGACCACGGATAAAGATTTTATAACACTCTTGGCCTTCTTTGATAAACGCTTCACGCTCAGTCGGTAGTTGTTTACATACAAAGCCACCTTTAGAACCAACAGGTACGATTACCGTATTTTTAACTTGTTGTGCTTTAACTAAGCCAAGTACTTCAGTACGGAAGTCTTCACGACGATCTGACCAACGCAGACCACCACGCGCTACTTTGCCGTAACGTAAATGCACACCTTCTACGCGCGGAGAATAAACAAAAATTTCAAACGCAGGTAAAGGAAGTGGTACATCTGGAATTAAGCTAGGTTGTATTTTAAACGACACATAAGACTTAAACTGTCCGGCATCGTCTTTTTGGAAATAGTTAGTACGCAGCGTCGCAACAATCATATCTACGTATAAACGTATAATACGGTCATCATCAAGGTTTGCTACATTTTCAAGCTCTAAATAAATTTGCGTGCTTAGCTTTTCAAGTGTTTTAGCACTTGCAGGGCTTTTAACTGAGAACTTTTTAGCAAACAAGTTAACAATTTGCGCTGCGATATTTGGATAATTTGCAAATGTACTTTCTATGTAGCTTTGTGAGAAAGTTACACCAATTTGACGCATGTACTTAGCGTACGCACGTAAGATAGATGCTTCGCGGCCTGTTAGGCCACCCATTAACACTAAACGGTTAAAACCATCGTTTTCAAGACGGTTGCCCCAAACATTTGTTAATGCAGCACGAAAACGTGCTGAGATTTTATCAAAATCTGCCATCCCTTTGCTGTCAATAAGCATCGAGAAGTCCATGATCCAGTTGATACGACCATCGCTAGTTTTAACTGAATATGGTGTTTCACCAACAACACGAAGGCCAAAGTTTTCAAGCATTGGCATGACATCAGATAAGTGAATCGGCTCATCTTTATGGAATAAGCTTAATCGTACAATATTGCTGTTTGCTTCTTCTTGAGGACGATAAAACAGCATTTCTAGTTTGTTTTCATCGCTAAGTAGTTCTAACTTTTCAATATCAACAACCGCAGCACTTGGAAGCACTTCATCTTTGTATGAGCGTGCAAACGCGTTACAGTATTTACGATTTAAATCGTTACCACGAGCTTCACCCGCAGACTCTAAAAGAGCAGATTGAAGTTTATCTTCCCACGTACGTGCAGCTTCTACTAAATTGTTTTCGATGTCTTTCACATTATATTCGATCTTGTTGTCGGTCACACGAACGGTGTAATGAGTACGCGCCAGTGTTGACTCAGAGAAATAAGTAGTAAATTCGACTTTATCGTCAGAATTAAATGCATTAGCTAATATATCTTGCGTTTCACGACGAAGAGCCGTGTTATAACGCTCGCGAGGTACATAAACCATACAAGATAAAAAACGACCATACGCATCTTTACGTACAAACAAGCGACACATATCGCGCTCTTGTACTTGTAACACACCCATAGCAACTTCAAGTAGCTCACCTTCGCGCGCTTGAACTAGCTCATCACGTGGGTAGGTTTCTAAAATATTTAAAACAGCTTTGTAAGCGTGAGTACCTTTAGCAAAATCACACATTTCCATAATGCGATTAATTTTACTTTTTAACACAGGTACATCAGTAGCACTGTTATTGTAAAAGCTTGATGAAAATAAACCGATAAAGCGGTCTTCACCAATTACATTGCCTTCATCGTCAAAACGCTTAATGCCTACATAATCGATGTAAGCTGGACGATGAACACGAGAAACAGAGTTAGTTTTTGTTAAAATCAGTAGGTTGCTGCTACGAGCTTCTTGACGTGCAACTTCAGGTAATTCTGATAATAAGCGAGTGTGTTCTTCAGTCGAGTTTTTCATCAAGCCTAGGCTTGTATCCATTTTACCTTTTAGTTGGTAATCACCTTGAACTGGGCTTAACTCATATTCACGGTAACCCATTAGGGTAAAATTATCTTTAGCTAACCAATCTAAAAACTCAGTTGTTTCTGAAACTTCATCTTTACTTTTATTATGATGACGTTTAGGTAACTCTTTAGTCACTGCAATCAATTTTTTACGGATTGGTTGCCAATCATCAACAGCAACTGATACATCAACAAGCACAGACTCTAATTCTTTTTTGAAAGACTCAATCACAGAAGAATCTGTTTGACGGTCAATTTCAATAAAAAATACTGTTTTAGTAGATGAAGATTCTTGCTCTGCTTTTAAATTTGATAATCCAGAAATTTTAGCGTTTTCATCACGCTTAATTTTTAATGGGCAGTGAAGTAATAAGTGAGAGGCGATATTTTCACGAGTCATGGCCATACGAACAGAATCAACTAAGAACGGCATATCTTTAGTGATAATTTCAACGATTGTATGTGATGACTGCCAGCCATCTTTTGCCACTTCTGGATTGAAAACGCGGATAACAGCGTCGTCAGTAGTATTTTTTTCTAGCGAGTTCCAAAGGCTTAATGCTGCGCCATATAGGTCACTATCGTTGCGGTTTGCCAAATCCTCTTTAGACATATTGCTGTACAAGGCTTTGGCGAATTTCTCAACGAGTAACACATTATCAGCGCGAACTTTTTTCTGGATCAGCTTACAGACATTATCTAGGATAACCGAGGCTTGGCCTTCATTTCGTGTCATTGTATGTTCCTTAATCTATTACTGCTAAAAGCAGAATATTTGTACAGCGTATTATTAGCGTGGAGTCAGTTAAATTCTAACCCTTTTACAGCTAATAAACAGCCTTTTCGATGAAAACATTTTAAGCATTTCAGCTATTTGGTCATCTATTCACAAAATATAGATATAAATGGCCATTACTGGCCATTTAGGAGCAAAAGTATTCACATTATTTTTTCTGGTCAGTCCAGAGAAGGCTACCAATTGCGGGTAATAACAACACTGCACCTAACATATTCACTAAAAACATGAAGGTTAATAGTATACCCATATCAACTTGGAATTTAAGATCTGAGAATATCCAAGTGCTCACACCAATAGCTAATGTAATACCAGTAAATAGAACCGCGCTGCCACGCTCAACAAGCGCATTACGATAAGCAACACTAAGCGGTACGTTTTGCTTAAGCTGCCCCATCATCGACGACAGTATATAAATACCGTAATCAACACCAATACCTACACCTAATGCAATTACAGGTAAAGTAGAAACTGTTAAGCCTATTTCCAGCTGTACCATAAGTGCTTGGGCAAGGGTTGATACAATATAAAGCGGTAATACCACGGCTACTGTTGCTTTTACGCTTCTAAAGCTCATTAAACATAAAATAATAACGGCACCATAAACGTAAAGCATCATGGGTATTTGTGCTTCTGATACAGACTCATTAGTAGCTGCCATTACGCCCACAGGTCCTGACGCTAATTTAAATGCCAATTTATCAGTGCCCTCTTCTTGGGCAAATTGCTTAACACTCTTAATTACGGTATCGATAGTTTGTGCTTTATGATCATCTAAGAATATAATCACTGGCATAACTGAACAATCACCGTTAAGTAAGCCTGTACTAGTTTCAACTCGAGACGTTGACTGTACTAAGCTTGCTGAATTTCGTGGCAAACTCTGCCATTTTAAATTGCCTTCGTTGTAGCCCGCGTTAACCGATTGAGCTACAGAGCTCAAACTTACAGCAGACTGCACACCGGCCACATTCTCAACTTTGTATTGAAAACGGCTTATACGCTCCATCACATCATGCTCAGTACATGCTGCAGGATACGCCTCTACAATTACTTTTAAAATATCAGACGAGATAGTGTACTTATCCGAAATTAAAAACGTGTCTTGGTTATAACGGGCATCTTGATGCAGAGATGGCGCGCCTGCGTGTAAGTCACCTATACGCATTTTATCTGCTTGCCAGTAGCCTAGAGCAAATAAAACAAGGGTAAAACCGATAATCATTTTAGCGATTTTAGGATCGGTTGCTTTTACTAAAATGTCTCTGATCTTATCAAGTATATTAGGCTTCTCAGCATCACCAGATTGAATATGTACACTGTTTTCAAAGTTCATGTACGACGCCCAAACTGGCAGCAAAATTAAATTTGTAAATATAATTACTGCCACACCTAAACTCGCTGTAATAGCAAGTTCGCGGATAATACCAATATCAATAGTAAGTAATGTTAAAAAGCCTACGGTATCTGAAAGCAGTGCAATACCACCAGGTATTAATAAAGCCCTGAAACTTGACTGACAACAAATTCGCGTACTTTTTCCTTCACCTACTTTTTTGCCAATCGCATTGATCATCTGCACACCATGGCTTACACCAATAGCAAACACTAAAAACGGCACCAAAATAGACATAGGGTCTAGTCCAAACCCTAAACTTGAAAGCAGGCCTAATTGCCAAATAACAGCAATAATAGAACACGCGATTGGCAAAATAGTTAGCTTTAAACTGCCACAAAATAGCCAAACCATAATAAAGGTAAAGGCGATAGCAATGGCAAAAAATGCGACTACCCCTTTTGCGCCTTCAGCTATATCACCAGCCATTTTTGCAAAGCCAATAATATGAATACTTACTTTGTCTGTACTTAAAGGCTCTCTTAAATCACTTTCTAGCTTTTGTGCAAAAGCTAATGTGTCTAATTTTTGTTGTGTTTGAGGATCTGTTTCTAAAAGTTGAGCCGTTACCATTGCACAAGAGTAATCGCTGGCAATCATACGCCCTACAACTTTTGCTTTTTCAATGTTTTCCTTTACTACACCTAATCCACGCGTATCTGCTTTAAAGTTTGCAGGAATAATTGGACCACCGGCAAAGCCATCCTCTACTACTTCTACAAAGCGAGCACTAGGTGAAAATATAGAATTCACTAAAGGACGATTTACACCAGGAATAAAATAAAGCTGATCGTGAACCGCTTTTAATTGAGTAAAAAATTCTGGATTAAATATATCTCCGCTGTCGTCACATACTGAAATTAAAATACTGTTTGCACCACCAAACTGTTTTTCATGTTTAGTGTATACCTTCATGTAATCGTGATTTAACGGGATATTTTTATTAAACGATGCATCAAGTTGAATTTGAGTCGCTTTAAATACAAGTAAACAGGTTATAAGTGCAAAACTTATAAGCATAATTAAGCGATGTCTAAAAATCGCCTTTTCAATAAAATCGAGTAACTTATGCATTAAGGGGTTAACTCCTTCACTTTAATGCCATCTTCTGTAGCCATGATCAATCTGTTATCTAAAATTACACCATCAAGAATCGCTTTACCGTCAGCAAGCTGCTCATGGGTGAGTAACCCATCTTGAAGATGAAAAATAACGCCACTATTAGCGAGCATGAGCCATTGTTTGTTATTATAATTAATAATGTTATTAATCGTCGCTGTTTTAACATTTTCAAAATGCTGCCACTGCTTTTCGCCACTTTGCTTTGCAAAAACATTACCTCGTAGCCCCGCCACAATTTCTTGAGTGCTATCAGAGGCAACTGCAAAGAATGAACCGGGATAAACTTCTTCTATTCTTTGCCAAGTTTGACCATCGTCAACGCTTCTGGCCATTAAACCCATTTCACCAACGAGCATTAATCCATTGTCTGTTTTTTCTATACGATTAAAGTGCGGTAAGATAGAAGCAGTTTCCGCTTCGTATCCTTGTGGGTCATTTTCTTTTAAATCGTTTAAGTAATCACGATCATCACTAAAAAGTAGCGAATCTAAAAAGCGCTTTTGCCAATGTTGACCACCGTCTGTAGTTTGATAAAACATGCCATATGCGCCAACTGCAAAACCTTTTAAGTCATCTTCAAATAAAATATCTAAACATGGTTTGTCTAATTCAGGTAATGCTTGTTGTAGCTGCCAATTAACGCCACCGTCAGTAGTATTTATGATTGTTGCATCGTGGCCACACGCCCATCCATTATTTTCGTTACTAAAATCAACGGCAGTTAAGAGCACTTGAGTTGGAACTAGCTCAGCTTGTTGCCATGAATCACCCGATGTACTTTTAATAACAGTACCGTGTTTACCAACAGCAATTAAGCCATTACCCGTGTTAGTTATATCAGTGAGTAAGGTTTTAGCTGCATTTGTTGCACTGATTGCATAGTTAGGGGCTTCTTGTGCAACACTCGCACCGCTTATTATCAGGCTGGCATATACCAAATACTTCATAAATTTTAATCGCCTTGTACGAGAGAGTTGTTTGTCTTTTTACTAGGGAGTGCGTTGCGCGCTGTAAGACAAACGCGATGAGAAAGGAAAAGGCACTTAACATATTGTTAAGTGCCTAGTTTAATACTATCTACCTGCGCGACGTAAAGCACTTGAAGTAAATTCGTTATCGTTAAACGACTTTGAAAAATCGTACATTTTTTCTTGGTTATCTAAACCAATTGCTAAATAACGACGAGAATTCAAATCATGATAAACCTCAAGAGTACTCCACTGTGTAGGAACTTCGTAATAGTTAAGGCCATAAGCCATGGCTACACGGTAAAGTTGGTCGCGGTTATCATAAATATCAGTAACCTGTACTTGCCAGCTATCTTCATCAATGTAAAACACACGTTTTTTATAGATATGGCGTGTATCATCTTTTAAGTTAGCTTCAACAACCCAAACACGATGTTTTTCGTAACGTGTATGTTCTGGGTTAATATGGCCAGGCATTAAAATATCATTGTACTCTAGCTTGTCGCTATGAAGTTTATAGCTGTTGTAAGGTATGTATAACTCTTGCTTACCCTTTAGCGTCCAGTTGTAACGATTTGGTGAGCCATTAAACATATCAAAATCATCGGTAGTGCGCAGGCTATCTGCAGCTGTGCCTGGTGCATCATATGCAACATTAGGTGCACGACGAACACGACGTTGCCCCGAGTTATAAGTCCATGCTTGGCGCGGCGTTAATATTTGGTCCATTGTTTCATGAACTAATAATGCAGTACCCGCTAAACGTGCAGGCTCTGTAACGCTTTGTTTAAACTTAAACAAAATGTTTGAGTCTTGTAGCTCTGCAGGTGTTGCGCTTGGGTCTGAGTATTTAACTAATAGCTGCTCATCAAAACCAACATAGTTGTAAGAGCCAGATGCAGTCGGTGCAGCTTGACCACCAAAGCGCTCAATAGACTGGCCACGGTAACGTAATAAGTGATTCCAAATTGCCTCTAAACCTGTTTTAGGAATAGGGAAAGGAATACCTATCGCGGTATTTTTAATACCGTTACCGCCTTCGATTAATTCAGCAGTCGGTGCAAACTTTTTAGTCGCGTCATAAACAAACTGAGGGTACGAAGCTGAGCGGCGTGTTTCATACACTGGCATTTTAAATGTGTCTGGGTATGCTTCAAATAAAGCAATTTGACCCGGACTTAAATTGGCTTTGTACTTTTCAATATTACTTTTATCGATAGTGAAAAGCACTTTATCAGCTGTAAATGGGTCAAGATGATGCATACCAGCTTTATAACCTGCAGGCGCTGTTGTAATTCCATTATTCCACGCTGGAATAGAACCATCAGCATTCGCAGCTTTTTCTGCACCCATTGGCGTTAAGTTTTGGCCTAATTGAGCAACTTCATCAGCGCTTAATTTAGCCAAGGCTGCGCTGCTTGCAAACAAACTACAAAATGCTGTAGCAATGAGGGTAGGTTTTTTAATCATAGTAATGTTACCCCTAAATAGAATATTTTAAGTTAAAAGAAACGTAATCGCGGTCTGAGAATGTATTAACACCGCCACCGCCCCAAAACGAGTTATAGCTCACATCAAGTGACCACGCATTTTGGTAGTTAAAGTTCATCGTAGCACCTAAAGATTTACGATCTTCGATAAATAAGAACATAGGATCTGGTGTATTACCGTTTACGTCATGAGAAAATACAAAACGTGGTGAAAAGTTAATACCTTTGTAAAAGTTGAAGTAATCGCCTTTCGCAATTAGGCGGTAACCCCAAGACGATGCTGTAGCGAATGATTTCTCTTCAGCGCCATTTGATAGACCAAGTTGCAATGTTGAATAATCAGTAGTACCTGGGCCTGTTATTGTGCCACTACGGCCAGTGCCTGATACATTTAAACGCATTTCGTCATAGCCAGGCATATCGTGAATTTTAACTACACCCACTTCACCAACTACAGCCCAACTATCAGCACCTAATGAAGGGCCAAATAAATGTGTTGCTGTAAATTGAATTTGTGATGTGTCGCGTTCAATGTAGCCTTTGGCAACTTCACCTG
The DNA here is from genome assembly GCF_014163835.1 of Pseudoalteromonas sp. SR43-5. Lineage (NCBI taxonomy): Bacteria > Pseudomonadati > Pseudomonadota > Gammaproteobacteria > Alteromonadales > Pseudoalteromonadaceae > Pseudoalteromonas > Pseudoalteromonas sp. SR43-5. The sequence continues at coordinate 4,600 of NZ_JACJEA010000015.1, read as the reverse complement.
CACCAACTGAGCTTACCGCATCGCCTATACTCATTTGCGAAATACCCGCAAAATCAGGACGAATACCAGCGACCGCCAATTGCTCAGGCATAGCTGTGTAAAGTAACTCTACGTCATCAATTTGTAGCGGTTCATCTTGGCGAAAAGCAAATTCACCCGCGAAGGCTGTTTCGCCGATAGTCGTATTAAAACTTAAACCATATAACTTAATATCTTCAGGGTACTCGTTTTCAGCTTTAGAAAAAGCAGTTAAATCAGCAACATTATCTGACGTGATTTCTGTTGTCATGATCATCGCTAAATCTTGGGCAATTGCAGCTTGTGAAAAGTTTGATACGCGACCAGATATAAGCGGTCGACGGCTATGATAATTCACGTGATAGAGTGCAATTTCAGTATCATTAAATTCAGGTAAAAATACACCTAAACGTAAACCATACTGACCGCCATCTTCAGGCTCTGTTTTACCATTATCCCCTTTACCTTTTAAAGCAACTTTAGTTGGGTATGCAAGATACATTTGAGCTAATAAAGCACTTCCTTCTGCACTTGAAGGATCAATACCTTGTGCTGCTGCGGCTAATGCAAAATCAGATGTTAAGTTATTCAAGCTATCTGTTAAAAAAGCAACATCAATATCAGGATTAGACGTAAAACCTAATTGAACATTCTGCTGATAACCATTTTCTGCTGCAAAGTCATTAGTCGAAAAATACGTACCAGCTGCGGGCAAACGCGTTTCTTGCCATTGGTATTGGTAGAAACCTTCAAGGGTAATGTTGTCAGTAATGCCAAGCGATGCCCAAAGCATGCCTACAGGTATGAATGCTTCTTTAAGCTCAGCACCTGGCGCTTTCAATCGGTCAATATCAACTGGGTTTACGTTAATACCATGAGATATAAGTGTACTCTCACCCCAGTTAACTACTTGTTGACCTAAACGGACAGATAAAGGGTTATTACCATCATTTAAATCAAAATCAGCCCACACAAACGCATCTAATAAACGAATATCTGCACAGCTTTGCGCTTTAGTGTCTTTATCATCACACGGATCAACCCCCCGCCCTGATGTAGGATTTGAATATGCATGATAGCCATCCATCAACGCAAAGTCATAAAAATACATGAAGCGAGTGAACAAACCGTAGTTATCTTTATTTATTGAAAGGTCGTGTGTTCCCTTCAAAAGTTTTGAAAATGAGTCACCACTGTCAAAATTTAAATTACCAGCATCACCATTATTTGAATAAGAGCCAGGTTGAGCCCATACATCTTGAGATGAGTAAATAGTGTTGTTTAGCGCAGGGTTGTAACCTGTCCAATCAAATGCCGGATTGTTACTTTTACCAATTAGGCTAAAGTCTCTGTCTTCTACGCGAACACTTTGCCCATATGAAAAGGTTGAATCGAAGGTAATGTCAAAACCTCCAGCTTCAAATGTTACAGCTTGTGTACTTGCTGCAGATAAACCTAAGCTAGCGGCTGCTATACCTATAGCGATTCTATTTTTAACAAAAAGCGATCTTCTTATCATTTTGGTTCCCCCCTGTCGCGGGTCATTTTGTGTGATCAAGTTATTGTTTTTAGTGTAATCATAACGATAGAAGCGAATCAGTGAAATTACAAATACTCGCTCTAATCTTCCGTATACTTTATATTTTGGTTGACGCTTACGTATTGGTAAGACGTCGTACCAGATAATTTATACACGTAATTTAACAATAGGACAAATTGAAATTAACAAAAATACAATATTTTTATGTATATATAACATAAAAACCGAGTGTCAGGCCACTCGCTCTAGACGGATAAACTTGTTTTCGGGGGTTAATAAGAGTCTAAAACGGCCACGTACACCTAAACTTGAAATGAAGGGCCTTAAATGTGTAGCAGCAAAACGAATCGTTTTACCGCCATCTTCTACAACTTGTAAAGAGCTAAAACGGCCATGGTAGTAATCCATGCACTCGTTATAGCTCAATCTTAAGGTAAAATAATACTCAATCATTTATGCGAGCGCTTTTTCAACCTTTTCATACAAATCAGCACTTAGTCCATCTAGATTAGCTATGCGTTGTAATTGCAGTTTCATTGCTTGAGAGCGAACATCATCGTAACGCTTCCATGACATGAACGGTGTTAGCATACGAGACGCATTTTGTGGATTAATTGCATTAAGTTTTATTAACAAGTCACCTAATAACGTATAGCCTTGGGCATCTGAGCGATGAAATTGTGCTGTATTAAAGTGACTAAAGCTTCCTACAAGTGCACGTACACGGTTCGGGTTTGAAAAATCAAAACACGGATGTTCGTAAAGTGCCTTAATATTATCTATAGCTTTATTGCCTGACTGCATAGCTTGCAGTGCAAACCACTTATCCATCACTAAAACATCATGGCGCCATTGACTATCAAAATGATTCAAAAGCTCTTCTTGTATAGGGTGGGATGCTTTTACCACTGCGCTTAGTGCACCAAGTACATTGGTCATATTAGTCGAACTTGCGGCTTCTTTAATAAAGCTTACAGCCTCTGGCTTTTGAGTTTTAGCCAAATAATGCAAGCATATTTGTTTTAAAGCGCGTTTAGCAACAGAGCTTGCACTTATACTGCCATCATCTTCAAGAGATTCGTAACAAGCAAGCAGTTCATCAGCAAGTTCGTCAGCAATTTGTTGCTCAAACTTTTCTGTTATTTCAATAATCTCATCAACAGGTATTACTTCAAATTCAGCGGCTAATGTATCAAAACTTGGCAGTTTAAACAGCTCTGCAATTAAGGCTAAATCACCCTCTTTGGTGTTTATAAGTACACGTAGCGCATTTATAGTTTCGCTGCTTAACATGCTATTAGTCGTGTCGGTAATCTGAGACTTAATCGCTTTAATAAATAGCTGCTGTTGTGCATCCCAACGTGAAAAATCACTGCGTGCAAAACGCATAATATGCAATAGTTCGGGCTCTGTTGTTTGCTGATTTAAAATACAAGGTGCAGAAAAATCTTCGAGTAAAACCGCAACAGGCTTTTCTAAGATATTATCAAAGCTAAATGTTTGAGTCGTACTTGTTACATCAAGCACATGATCTAGTTTTTTACCATTATATTGCGGAGCAATACTTTTCCCATTCGCATCAAGTAATTCAATAGCAAAAGGTATATGAAGTGGTTTATTGTCTGGCTGATTGTCCGGTGCTGCTTGTTCTATTGTCAATGTATACGTATTTGAACTGCTATCAAAATGTTGTATTGCATTTAAGCGCGGTGTACCCGATTGGCTATACCACAGCTTAAATTGCTCTAAATTAACACCTGATGCATCGCTCATTGCACTGACAAAGTCATCACATGTTACTGCTTGCCCATCGTGGCGCTCAAAGTAAAGTGTCATCCCTTTTTGAAAATTAGTTTCACCCAGTAACGTGTGCATCATACGGATAACTTCAGCACCTTTATCGTATACTGTTACAGTATAAAAGTTATTCATTTCAATAACTTTTTCAGGACGAATTGGATGCGCCATAGGGCCTGCATCTTCGCTAAACTGATGCGTACGCATTACTTTAACTGCATCAATTCGGTTAAGTGCACGAGAGCCTAAATCACTACTAAACTCTTGGTCTCTAAATACGGTTAACCCTTCTTTTAGCGATAACTGAAACCAATCTCTACAAGTAACTCGGTTACCTGTCCAGTTATGAAAGTACTCATGCCCTACAATGGATTCAATCGTATGGTAGTCTTTGTCTGTCGCTGTTTCTTGATTGGCTAATACACATTTACTATTAAAAACGTTTAGCCCTTTATTTTCCATCGCGCCCATGTTGAAAAAATCGACGGCTACAATCATATAAATATCAAGGTCATACTCTAAATTAAAGCGTTCTTCATCCCATTGCATTGCTTTTTTAAGTGAAGCAATAGCATGAGGTGTTTTAGATAAATTACCCTTATCAACAAATAATGCTAACTCTACGTCTTTGCCGCTTTTAGTCGTGTAAGTATCTTTCAAAACATCAAAATCGCCCGCTACAAGTGCAAATAAATAGCTCGGCTTTTTAAATGGGTCTTGCCATTTCACAAAATGACGACCATCTGATGTTTCACCGCTATCTACTTGATTACCATTAGAAAGAAGTTGTAGATACTTTTTATCCGCAATAATAGTTACATCAAACGTGGCAAGTACGTCAGGGCGATCCATGTAATAGGTGATTTTTCTAAACCCCTGCGCTTCGCACTGTGTGCAATACGCACCGCCCGATAAATATAAACCTTCTAAAGAAGTATTTGTCTCAGGTGATATCTCGGTCACAATACTTAATTGGCAACTATCCGGTAGGTTATTAATTATTAGCTGCTCACCGACAATTTCATAATCCGTTATATCAACTGTATCAACAGATAAAGACAGTAAACTCAAATCAATACCATCAAGCACTAAAGGTGCTTTTTTATCACCAACTCGGGTAAGTGTTAGTAAAGAGCTTACTTTGGTTGATAAAGGCTGTAAGTCAAATGTTAGCTCTGTGTGGTCAATTAGAAAGTCAGGAGCTTTATAGTCTTTAAGATATTGTGCTTGAGGTTTACTTGATTC